>JBNKRC010000010.1:0-21698 GCA_050296215.1 Vibrio sp.
GGCGACAGTTGTCGGTTATTTTATCTCAATTGCAATCAATTGAAGATGAACCTTTGAATACAGGCAGCCCTTTTCCGGCCGGTAATCCCGGCCGGATTGTCTGTTTTATCTGCCTCTTTTTGTGGCGGATCAAGCAGGAAGCGTTTCGTTCCGGATAGCCATTTACAAGTGCCGGTCTGGCATGTTAGTTATGATACCGACTGTTCTGTGAGTTGTAAGGATAATGGCGATGATATTCACACTATGCATAAACGGCACATCGCGATCACTTATATCTCTAACCTACCAGAGAAACAACCAACCGACCGAAGCCAGATCATGAAGTTAAAAAGCTATCTTACTTTAAGCACGATAGCGGCCACTTCGTCAATTGTCATGGTGGTGACTATTGCTATTCTTTATCTGCTCCAGGCATCCTATCAGGATGGGCTGCGCGCACGCGGCCTTGAACTGGCCAGAGTTATAGCCCATGATCAGGTCGTCATTAATGCCGTAAACCGCCATAACCAGAATCCCGGTTCGTACGATTTACGAGATTATATTGAAAGTATTCGAGCCCGGACTGATGCCTCCTATATTGTTATTGTTGATAAGAAGGCCATGCGGCTGAGTCATCCCGATATTGAACGGATTGGTAAACATTTTATCGGTGAAGATATCTATCCTGTACTTAAAAACGGAGGCGAATACAGTACCGTTGCTGCTGGCTCGCTGGGGCTGGCTGTCCGTAATTTTTCGGCCATCGAACAAAACGGAAAAGTCATCGGTGCGATCTGTATTGGCTATTTGTCCGAAAAGATATCAGATTTTATCATTCAACAAAGAATTCAGATCGGTCTGCTGATTGGTGCGGTGTATTTATTAAGTCTTCTCGGTACGATGGCGTTTGTTTACAAACTTAAACGAACCTTCCTTGATTACGAGCCGGAATTTATCGTGAACAAGTTCAATGAACATGAACTTGTGCTGGATTCTATCCGGGATGCAATTATTGCCGTTGATAACAATATGCGCATCACCATGATTAACGACAGCGCTATGAAAGCACTTTCCATGGGAATTCTGAATCGTTACGATTATATGAATCACCCTCTCACCCATTATTCAGCCACACTGAGTCACCTGGTGCTGGAAAATTCCGAAATATTTCATCAGGGCACATTTACCATCGGTAAATTAAACTATCAGGCCAATATCTACCCCATTATCACTTATAAACGAACTCGCGGACATGTCATCGTATTTTTTGCCAAACTGGCTCCGGATGAAGTCACTAAGGAACTGACTTATCTGAAAAACTATTCTGAACTGCTACGCAGTAAGACCCATGAATATTCAAATAAACTGAATGTACTGTCCGGCATGCTCCAGATTGGCAACTATGCGGGATCAATAGACTTTATTCAGCAGGAAACTGATCGCTATCAGTCGGTCATCAACCATATTGTCCTCTCTATCTCTGACAGTGCAGTTGCCGGATTACTTCTGGCTAAATTTAACAAAGCTTCCGGCATGGGGGTCAGGTTCTCAATCGATCAGGACTCCTGCCTGGAAGGCTATGATAAAGACGTCTCTGAAAAATTAGTCACTATCTTGGGGAATATTATTGATAATGCCCTGCTAGCGGCCTGGCAAAACCGGGATAACGTCATCCCGGAAGTCTCCGTTTATATCAGTGACCGGGGAAACTACATCATAATAGAACTGGAAGATAACGGCGCGGGTATTCCGGCAGATATAGCCGATACCATTCTGGATTTCGGGGTCAGTTCAAAACAGAGAGACGAACAGAACGGAATTGGTTTATATCTTGTCAATCAGCTGGTTGAATTTTTCAATGGCAGTATTGACTGGGAACGAACCGAACGTGAAACCACGTCGTTTAGTATTTACTTAGATAAGAAAGATTGCAGCCATGCCCGATAATGTTCATGTCATGATTTTAGAAGATGACCTTCGTGCCAGCTATACGCTGGAATCCACCATCAATCAGCAGCCGCACTTTCAGGTGATCGCCGTATGTGAAACCTGTGCCGAAGCCCGGATGCAGATGGATCTCTTTAAACCGGATCTGGTTTTTGTCGATGTCACACTTCCCGATGGTAATGGCGTAGATTTAATCAGACAATGGCGCGAGCAAAATGTTCAGAGTCACTTCATTATGACCACTGCCATCCGCGAAACAAAAATTATTGAACGTACGGTTCAGTTGGGCGTCATTGATTATCTGGTTAAACCTATCCGCATGTCCCGGGTTGTTCAGTCGCTGGAAGACTACCGAGAATACCGCCAGACCCTGCTCGACAACACGACCGTCGATCAGGAAGATATTGATCTGCTGTTACGTAAGTCACACCGTAAATCACTACGCCAGACACCTAAAGGAATCGATTCAACGACACTGGCAATGCTGAAAAATTATCTGACGTCCGAACGTCCTGATTCATTTTCTTCTGAAGAAATCGGGGAAAAAATGAACTTTAGCCGTATTACGGCCCGCCGATATTTAGAATACCTCGAATCGGAAGGAGTACTGCGTTTGGAACTTGATTACAATACCGGCGGACGGCCAAAACGTTTATATAAACTGATCTGATAAACTTTAGTTCCGGCACAATATACATCGCTAAGGCATTCCAGTTAAAAAGATGAGTCCGTCAATTTTCATACCGACTTCTCCGGTCGGTAGCATAAACCTGGCACCAAATTTGATTGATTGTCTGTATTCGCAATAGGTTATGTCAGGATGACTACAGATGAAAACGGAATTAGATTGGTCTGATTACCACGATCAGGGGATGGGAGACGCCTACGCCGATATACCAAAGCACGGTGATAATTACGCTAAGGCAATTTCAGTATGTATTCGTAGTGGTGTTTGTCAGAAAAGCGACAATCGTGGTGTGATGTGTCCCAGTTTTCGTCTGAATAACGACGAAGCGTTATCACCCGGCGGACGGGTTCAGCTATTTAAAGCTTTATTAAACCAGAACGACCATGCATTTATCCATGATGCGACGTTAGAAGAGACGTTGAGTAGCTGCGTTTCCTGTAAAGGATGTAAACGGGAATGCGAAAACAACGTTGATATGGCCGCGATAAAAGTCGAGTATCTCGCCCAGCGCAGAGCGGCCGGATATCACTCTTTGCGTAGCTGGTTATTCGCCGAATTTCCATTTTTACTGATTCGTTATCCGATTCTGTCCCGGCTGATCATCTGGCGCGATCAGTCGTCGTTGCTGAAGAAAGCTACCCGGATAATGTTTAAAATCAATGACCGGATTGCACTACCCCATCCCGCTCGGTTTCCTTTCCAGTCCAGTCTTTCTAAACCTAAAACCGATGCTCAGACCGAACGTAATATTGTGCTGTTGGTCGATAGTTTTACCGCCCTGTTCCATCCCGGGATCGCCCAGGATGCTGAAAAGGTCTTGCTGGCCGGTGGTTATCAGGTAACTACTCTGACACCATTCGATGGGGACAATAGCCAGTTATTGGATAGCGGCAGAAGCCTGCTTTCACAAGGGTATGTCAAAAGGACAAAACAGCAGGCCATAGCATTACTGAAAACTTTGATGCCCTACGTTGAACAAGGATTCCGGGTGGTCGGACTGGAACCCTCGTCACTGCTTATGCTGCGTGATGAATATCTTATGCTGGGGCTTGGTGAGCAGGCACAACAACTTGCAAAAGCAACCCTGTTGTTTGAAGAATTTATTGCCAGGGAGCATATGGTGAACCGGTTTAATGTCTCGTTTGAACCCATGTCTGAACCGGGCAAAGTGTTGATCCACGGCCACTGCCATCAAAAAGCGGTGGGCGCAATGAAGTCGATGCGTAAGGCATTAAGATTAATTCCCAATCTTGATTGTGAATTTATAGAAGCGTCGTGCTGTGGTATGGCAGGTAGTTTTGGATTAGAAGCCGAGCATGCAGCCGAGTCGGCAGCAATGGCGCAAAAAGAACTCCTTCCGGCCCTTGATGCCGCCCCCGATGCTCTTGTCGTGTGTAATGGGTTTTCATGTAGTCATCAAATCTATGTATTAAGAAACAGAAAACCAGTCCATTTGGCCAGCTTACTGGCCAGACAAATAAAAACCGGAGTAGTATAAAAAAGGGGATAGTATTAGACAGTAAGATACGATTAATCCAAAAAATCTGATGAAACTAACAGTCTGGATATTGTTCCCAGATAGCTATGAACTGCTCCATATTATTAAGCAATATATCGGCCAGTTCCGGATCAAATTGTTTGCCTCGTTGTTCAGTAAAAAACTGTATGACTTCATTAAGCGACCACGCCCGTTTATAGCATCGGTTACTCAGCAAGGCATCAAATACATCCGCGACCGCCGTAATTCGGGCAAATATATGTATATCCAGACCGGCTTTCCCATCAGGATAGCCTTGACCATTCCACCATTCATGGTGCTCTAACGCAATAATTGCGGCCTGGTTAAGGATTTCACCGTCATCGCTGTTTAGTATTTTATACCCCTGAGAAGCATGGGTTTGCATAATACTCCACTCTTCATCCGTCAATTTACCGGGCTTTTCTAAAATAGACTCCGGGATAGAAATCTTACCTATATCATGCATTGGACTGATCATTTCAATCAAGTCACACTGTTCTTTAGGTAACGATTTTAATTTGGCCAGTCTGGCAGAAATCGTCGCCACTCGTTTCACATGATTGCCCGTTTCGCCGGAACGAATTTCAATTGCCTCGCTTAAAGTATCAATTAAATGTCCTTGAACTTTTAGGGTTTTATTCTGTAATGCGACAATTTCACTATTCTGGCGATCAATTTGCTGCTTCCGTCGTAACAACAATACCTGAACAACAATAACCACCAACAGAATAAAAATAATGCCCCCGGAATAAATCACCACCTGAATATGCTTCATCCAGAAATTTTCTGGTTTACCAATAACTAACGCATTTTCCGGTAATGAACTGAACGAGATTCGGTGCGCTTTTAATGCCTGATAGTCAAACATTGCTGTCAATGTATCCAGCGCATAGGAAGCACGGTCTCTCTGAACCCCGTTAAGCTGATTAACGATAATATCAACCGCTTTGACGCCTAAATCATAAGAACGGGTAACATAACCGCCCAGCACACCATTGGTAATATAGAACTCCCACAACACAAAAACCGGAGGCTGGCTATATCCGCCAATTGCCTGCGCAACATTCGCGTATTCGTAATAAATATTGTTTCCCAGTTCAGTATTGAAATGACCAAGTAATACGGCATCCTGTTCCGGTGCTTTCTGTAAAAACTGTCTGGTATCCTTCAGCGTCATATCCTGAATTTCCACCAGATGAATTTGAGGATAGTCACGTAATACACGTAGCATTTCATCTCTCATATAACGGGATGACAGACTTCGGTCAGACAGATAGTAGAGATTATCAATGTCCGGTCGTAAACGAACGATCAGATCAATATTCTCTTTAAGATGAGATTCAGTATGAAGAATAACGCCTTTTGAGGTCGTAGGAATTAACGTCGCATCCAGATCGCCAATACCGAGCGCCACCGTAGGCCGTTGAGAAAAATTGTCCAGATTTAAGCTATTCAAGAACGTCAATGCATTATCATCGGTAACAATAATCGCATCAAAGGAATAACTGACGTATTTTTCGGCTAAATAGGTACGCATGCTGGCCAAATACGAAGCGTTAAATACCCGCTTGGCATCCAGGTACTCCAGCGAAAGGCGAAAATGTTGCGGATACCGAGCCAGAGCATCCTCGATACCCCGCTGAACGTCAGCAGTCCACGGATAGGAAGGATCATAAGAATGCAACACCAGCAGGTGTTGGGGCTGCATCATATTATTCTCTTCTGCTCTAACAGAAAACAAGCTCAGACAGGTGGTGACAATTAACGTCAGCAAACAGCCATAAAGAACCCGAATCATTGAGTATCCATCAGTAATAATTTATTTAATATTCAAAACAGTTAACATTTTTCCGGCACAACTTACCACTTTTTTAGCGGATACCCTAATAATTTAGTATTGAAATGGATACATCGCTCCCAGGTTCATTATTTGAGTTAATTCATCCAGAGCGGTGCGATTTTCCATTAACAGAGCCGGATCCCGCAAGTCATTCTCCGACAAGCGATCCCGGTAGTGTTTTTCAATCCAGTTGACCAGGCGCTGATACTTATCGTCTGTTATAATGGCATCGGGATTGACCGCTGAAAACTCATCATCTCTGAGAGCAACACGTAAGCGTAAACAAGCCGGTCCCCCGCCGTTTCTCATGCTTTCGCGTAAATCAAAAACATTAATGTGGTTCACAATCGGGTGGGTTGCGATTAATTCACATAAATAACGCCATACTCCGGCATGCTCCCTGACTTCCTGTGGAACCACTATCATCATCGATCCGTCAGGCTTTGTTAACAACTGACTGTTAAACAGGTAGGTATTAACCGCATCGGTAACGGAAACACGATAAGCAGGCACCTCTATCGGATTAAATTCACATTCTAAATGGGCAAGTTTTCGTGCAAGTTCAGCAAAAACCGCATCCTGATTTAAAAACGCTTGCTGATGATAAAACAGTACCGATTCATTGCTGACGGCAATCACATCGTTATGAAATACGCCCAGATCAATCACAGCGGGGTTTTGCTGAATAAAAACAGTATTAGCCTCATTTAACTGATGCAATCTGGCAACTGCTTCGCTGGCTTCCCGTGTCTGACGGGCCGGATAACGAACCGGCCTTGGATCTGCAGAATAATAGTGGCGGCCATATATAAATGCCTGAACCCCTGCTTTGCCATAGGACGCACATAAACGATTATGGTTTGCCGCCCCTTCATCTCCCATCGATTCATGCATTGGCAACGCCTCATGATGAAAAAAATAATTGGGATCAGAAAAGATCGCTTTTAACGCATGTCCGGTGGTTTCATGTTCAATACTACGGTGAAATTTATTTTGCAGATTCGCCACCGTGAAATGAACTCTGCCGTCTGCACTGTCAGCAGAGGGTGAGACCGTTGCTGCATTCGCGACCCACATTGAAGAGGCTGATCCGGTATTCGCCAGCAGTGCCGGAGCCTTGATGGCAGCCTGTTGAATCACCTGAACATCCGTTCCGGAAAACCCCAGTCGGCGTAATGTCGTGATACACGGTCGTTCCTGTGGAGGCAATATCCCCTGCTTAAAACCCATATCGGACAAGGCTTTCATCTTATCTAATCCCTGCAGGGCCGCAAGCCTGGGATTAGAAACAAGATGCTTATTACCGACCGAGGCCACATTACCGAATGATAATCCCGCATAATTATGTGTCGGCCCGACTAAACCATCAAAATTGACTTCATACGCTGCCATAACATCATTTCCTCTGATTAATCACCAGGATTCAAAACTTAACCCCGGAGCAAGAGTTTCCGGCATAACAAGCTGTTCGGTTTCCAGAGAAGCCATCGGCCATGAACAATAATCGGCCGCATAATAAGCGCTCGGCCGATGATTACCGGAAGCTCCGCCGCCGCCGAACGGAGCATTACTGGAAGCACCGGTTAACGGTTTATTCCAGTTCACAATACCGGCTCTGATATCAATCAGCATCCGGTCATAAAACGCCCGGTCGGTAGAGATCAAACCCGCCGCCAGCCCATAGCGGGTATCATTGGCAATCTCAATCGCTTCATCCTGAGTCTGATAGCGGATCACACTCAGCAACGGGCCGAAATATTCGTCATCCGGCAGTTGTTCAACGCCGGTAACATCAATAATGCCCGGTGAAAGAATTGCTGTCCCCTCGGTCAATATCCTCATTTCCAGCAAGCTTTTTCCTCCCAGTGACCGAAGGTGTTGCTGAGCGGCTAATAATCCCTTGGCTGACTTAACCGATACTACCGGCCCCATAAAAGGTTCCGGGTGCAGTGTCCATTCACCGACCCGGATATGGCGGGTTACTTCAACCAGGCGTGCAAGGAACTGATCGCCCTGTTGACCGGTAGGGACCAACAACCTGCGGGCACAGGTACAACGCTGACCCGCACTGATAAATGCCGACTGAATCACCAGATTGACGGCCGCATCCGGATCATCATAAGAATCCACGATCAACGCGTTGTTACCGCCCATTTCCAGCGCCAGAATTTTTTCCGGCTGACCGGCGAATTGCTGATGCAGGATATAACCGGTATTAGCACTGCCGGTAAAAAGCAGGCCGTCAATGCCGCGATGCTGCGTAAGGGCAATGCCGGTTTCTTTACCGCCCTGTACTAAATTAATCACTCCGTCCGGCAGTCCGGCCTTTTGCCACAACTCCAGTGTCAGTTGTGCGGTATAAGGAGCCAGTTCACTTGGTTTGAACACAACACAGTTGCCGGCCAGCAGCGCCGGAACAATATGCCCGTTAGGTAAATGGCCGGGAAAATTATAAGGACCAAACACCGCCATGACACCATGCGGGCGGTGTCGTAGCACAGCACTTCCGTCAGCCATTGCAGTGACTTTAAATCCGGTACGTTCATGATAGGCTTCGATGGAAATATTCACTTTATTCGCCATCGCCTGTACTTCAGTCAGCGCTTCCCATAATGGCTTACCTGTTTCACTGGCAATCACTTCGGCTAACTTTTGCTTATTCTCAAGCAAAAGTTGTGAAAACCGGGTCAGGAGTTCAATCCGCACATCTAATCCGCTACGCGCCCAGTGACCGAACGCATTGCGGGCCGCTTTCACTGCCGCGTCTACGCTGTCGGCGTCACTGTTAAAACCACGCCAGATCTCCCGGTTATTAGCCGGATTCAGTTTAATAAACTCGGAGCTACCTTCGGCTGACCAGCGGCCGTCAATGAATAAATTGGGCTGAAGTTGCATTGTTATCTCTCCGGTTGTGTTGAGAAAAGTGAAACAACGCGGATATCATCACCTTCTGACAGATTCAGAGCCTGAGCCTGTCCGGCGTTTAACTCGATAAATTCATCATTGATAACAGGATATCCGACCATCGCCCGGAACGTCTTAAACCGGGTATTACTGAGCAGGTATGGCGTGTCCGAATCTGAAGTCTCATTCACGATGCGGACCTTGCGAATCATGCTCTCTTTTACCACACGCAAATCCGCGATATAAGCTTCCAGCGTCGGCCCACCATCAAAAATATCGACATAGCCTTCATACCGTAATCCTTCGCTTTCCAGAATACGGCGTGCAGGAACAGTACTTGGATGAACCTGAGCAAGCACATCACGCGCTTCCTTAGTCAGCAGATCAACATAAACCGGATGTTTAGGCATCAGCTCCGCAATAAAAGACTTTTGCCCGACCCCGGTCAGATAATCCGCCTGAGTGAAATCAATGGCAAAGAAGTGACGTCCCAAACTTTCCCAGAACGGCGAATGGCCGTGCTCATCAGATACGCCTCGCATCTCGGCAATGACTTTTTCTGCGAAGCGCTCCGGAAAGCAGGCAATAAACATCAGGCGACTTTTAGACAACAACTGGCCATTAAAATCTTTCCGGTAATCACGGCTTAAAAACAGCGTACAGAGTTCACTGCAACCGGTATGATCATTACTCAGGAAAAGGGTCGGCATCTGAGTATAAACGCCCAGCTCTTTTGAGGCATGAACCAGAGTTCCGACACGAAAAGCATACCAGGGGTCAGTCAGTCCTAACGCCACCTCTAAGCCACTTATCCCGACAACTTTGTTCTGTTCGGTATCTTCTAAGACAAACAGATATCCTTGTTCAGATAACGGTGCCGTTCCGTTCCAGGTGGCCAGCATCCGTTCAATACGATTAACCAGACGCGCGTCATCATCAGGTAAAGACGTAAACCCGTAACCGGTCAGAGCGGCCAATTCTGATAAGGCCGCTTTGTCTTTCCATTCTACTGGGCGGATAATCATCATAATATAACCCTACTCCTTAGATCATACCCGCTTCTTCAGTGAACCGGATGATCAGATGCCGGACTAACGGGTATCTTTAAAACCCGTTAGTCCGGCAAGGCATATAATATGAGCATAGACTGAACTGGCAGGAAGGTACAAAATTGTGAGTACTGACTTAGCTCGGAGGGTCTTGATTACCCGGAATGTTAACGATGGCGCAGTTCTGCCAGAACTTCCATATGTTCAGTATGCGGGAACATGTCAAACCACTGTACCCGGACGATCTCGTAGTCCAAAGCAGTTAAGTCGTTCGCCAGCGAGTGGGGATTACAACTGGAGTAGAGAATCGTACGGGGTGCGATTTGATTTAAACGGCTTACCAGAATGCTTCCCAGCCCGCGGCGAGGGGGATTTACAATCACCAAATCCGGCGCTTGAGATTGGTTCTGACTGAATTCACCACTGTCTAATGCTGCAAAGGATAAGTTGGTAACCCCCATCTTATGGGCCGATAATTTTGCGCAGGCAATAGCTTCCGGCTCGATTTCAATACCGGTAACCGACATAAAATGCGGTGCACAATGCAGGGCAAAACCACCGACACCACAGAAGAGATCCCACACGTTTTCAGCACCACTTTCAACCGCCCATTGTGTTGCCGTCGCGTACAGTTTTTCCGCTACTTTCGGATTGGTCTGGAAGAAACTCTTTGGTTTGATATACAGGGGAATATGATTAAATGCCTCTTCCAACACGGTTTGATCCGTAAGAAATATCTCTCGTTCTCCTTCCAGGCGAGCCATATGCACCGGTTGAAGATTCACGGTCACGACGGCCAGAGCCGGGAAGTGTTCGGTTAACCGGGGAAGGTTGTCTTTAATCCGCTGCAGGACTTTTCCGCTGTGCAGTACAAAACGCAGCATAAACTGACCGGATTGCTGACTTTGGCTCAGCAGAATGTATTTCAGTTCGCCTTTACGTTTATGTCGGTTATACGGCGGGATCCCGGCCCTCCGAATCCAGTCGGGTAATGCTTCCAGCAGATCTTGCATCGGGCGCGGATATAACGGACAACCGGTCAGCGGCAAAGCTTCCAGACTCCCTTTTTGCTCGATTCCCAGAACAGGCGCCTGCGCCACGCCCAGTACGACCATTTTAGCTTTGTTTCTGAAAGCCTGTTCATCACTGACTACCGGAGCAAGTAACTGCTCACTATTCAAATTCAGCAAGGCGTTAATAAATTGCTGCTTCTGATTAACCTGAACGGAATATTCAGTCTCGGCCTGCGGACAGGATTGACAAAGAGAACGGGCAAAGTAAGGACAGAACATGGCTCAGGAAATAGCAGAAGAAAAACAGGGCGTCAGTCTAAAATGCCTAAAATAAATCACCACTCGAAATGGTTATCCTGACCACAATAAATTTTAATCTGCATATCAGTGGCATAAAGCTGCTATTATATTGCCAACATTACACCGTAAAAACACAGGCCTCAAATGACCTCGACAACTGCTCAGAACACCATTCCTAAAGACCCGACAGAACGAATGAATCTGTTTTTTAAACAGGTCGCTGTCGACCTGAAAATATGGTTGCTCACCGACGAACACGGCAGCGTGTTACTCAGCGCTGAAGATGAAGACTGTGTTCCCGTATGGCCGACACAGGAACACGCCCTTCAGTGGGCAACCGGTGAATGGGAAGGTTTTAAGCCTGAACCCATCTCGACTGCTAAATGGAAAAGCCGCTGGACTCCCGGTCTGGAAGAAGACGAATTATCCATCATTGTGTTTCCTGATCAGCAAGGTGAAGGTATTGTGCTTTACCCTGACGAGTTCGAATTTGAGATTAAGAAACGCGAAACCAAACGCCGTTAATCAAAAGGCCCTAATTTAGTCTGGATCATTTAAGCCATTACCGGTTTACCGGCAATGGCTTATCAGCCTAACATCATCATCAAACCAAAACTGGCCATCTGACCCTCCGTAATAACAGGATGAGTTAATTCATCACTTTGCCTCTTATAGGTACATCAATAGCAATTACCTATTAATACAATCGCTTTAATCTATTTTACCTATTCATGTAATAATGAGAATATGCTTTCCGAAGGCGAAACAATTCAATGCCAATAACATAAAGGAAAGCAAAGTTATGATTAACACTACTATCAAACCGTTCAGCGCAACTGCATTTAAAGAAGGTAAATTTGTCGACATCACCGAACAAGACGTTCTGGGTAAATGGGCCGTATTTTTCTTCTACCCTGCTGATTTCACGTTTGTATGTCCGACCGAACTGGGTGACCTTGCCGATCACTATGCCGAACTTCAGTCACGTGGCGTAGAAGTATTCTCAGTTTCCACCGACACACACTTCACTCATAAGGCATGGCACGACAGTTCAGACACTATCAGCAAAATTAACTACTTCATGGTTGGTGACCAGACCGGCAACATCACAAACAACTTCGGAGTAATGCGTCCGGGACAAGGTCTTGCTGACCGTGCCACCTTTGTTATCGACCCGGAAGGCGTGATTCAGGCGATGGAAATTACCGCTGAAGGCATCGGTCGTGACGCGGAAGATCTGCTGCGTAAAATCAAAGCCGCGCAATATGTCGCGTCTCACCCGGGTGAAGTATGTCCGGCTAAATGGAAAGAAGGTGAAGAAACTTTAGCTCCTTCACTGGATCTGGTCGGCAAAATCTAATCAGCCATCAGGATTGAGAGTTTTCCGGGTATACCTGAACGACCAACGTACCCGGGGGGCTCTCCCCCCGTTCGTCATTCGCTGTTGAACTTATCCGAAGTGACCACTTTTCACAAAAATAGGTGTAATCGATCATGTTAGACCAAGCAATCAAACAACAATTAAAACAATATCTTTCTAATCTAAAACACGATGTCCGATTGGTGGTTAGCCTGGATGAGAGTAAGGCAGCGAAGGATATTGAATCTTTAGCCAATGAAATTGCGGAACTGAGCAGCTTTATAAAAGTAGAACGAGATGATACTGCCAGTGGTCGCAAACCGGTAATGACTATTTCAAACCCGGGAAAAAACACTCAGTTACGCTTTGCCGGCGTACCGATGGGGCACGAATTTACGTCTCTGGTACTGGCGCTACTGCATTCCGGTGGTCATCCGATCAAGCTTGAACCGGAAGTGACCGGGCAAATTGCCCGACTGAATAAGAAGCTTGATGTAGAGATTTTTATCTCGCTCTCATGTCAGAACTGCCCGGACGTGGTTCAGGCATTCAACATGATGGCGGCTATTAATCCGGATGTTCGCGTGACAATGATTGACGGAGCCTTGTTTCAGGATGAAGTCAAACAGCGTGACATCATGGCAGTACCAAGCGTCTTCATAAACGGTGAGCTGTTCGGTCAGGGGCGTATGTCACTGACTGAAATTCTGCATAAAATTGATGATGGTGCAGCAGAGAAAGCGGCAGCCGGTTTAAATGACAAAGCCCCGTACGATGTACTGGTCGTTGGTGGCGGCCCGGCAGGCAGTGCCGCCGCCGTTTATGCCGCACGTAAAGGTATCCGCACCGGTATCGTAGCCAAGCGTTTTGGCGGCCAGGTCATGGATACCATGGCGATTGAAAACTTTATCTCGGTGAAACATACCGAAGGGCCGAAACTGGCCGCCGACTTAGGCGAGCACCTGAAGCAATACGGTGTCGATATGGTGGGCGATCAGCAGGTAGCCAAGCTGATGGGAGCCGAACATACCGAAGACGGACTGATTCATGTTGCGCTCGAAAGCGGCGCTACGCTAAAAAGTAAAAGTGTGATTCTGACTCCCGGAGCCCGCTGGCGAGAAATGAACGTACCGGGAGAACAGGAGTACCGTAACAAAGGGGTTGCCTACTGCCCTCACTGTGACGGCCCGTTATTCAAAGGTAAAAAAACAGCAGTGATCGGCGGCGGTAACTCCGGTATCGAAGCCGCGATTGATCTGGCAGGCATCGTTGAACATGTCACCGTGCTTGAATTCGCCGATATATTACGTGCTGATCAGGTTCTGATTAACAAAGCGAATTCTTTACCGAATATAGACATCATCACGATGGCGCAAACGACTGAAGTAATTGGTGACGGGAAACGTGTCACAGGCCTGAAGTATAAAGATCGCAATACCGATGAAATCAAAGCAATCGAGCTGTCCGGTATCTTTGTTCAGATTGGTCTGGTTCCGAATACAGAATGGCTGAAGGGCTCATCAGTGACACTGTCATCTAGAGGTGAGATAGAAACCGGCAGTCATGGAGAAACCACAATGGACGGTGTATTTGCCGCCGGTGATGCCACGACTGTTCCGTACAAACAGATTATTATCGCGATGGGCGACGGCGCCAAAGCCAGTTTAGGGGCATTTGATTACCTGATTCGTAAGCAAAACTAAGCACTGACAAAATGAAAAACCTCGGAACTGTCCTTGCAGTCCGAGGTTTTTCATTTTGACAGCAATACTAAAGCTTCATTCTCTTCACATTATACAGCCCGCCCAACACCATAAACTCCTGCTCTCCCTGCAGACTCTGTGGCAGCAATGACTCAAAACAGGCAATTTTTGATAGAGGTACTTTTACTTCATAAACTTTCGAACCAAAACGCAGTGCCGATTCGGGATCGAGCGTGAAAGAGCTGAGGTTATTGAATAGCTTCACATCATGACCATCAAGGTGATATCTGGGTAAATCGGCACATCCCCGGTAAAGCATTAAATGCTCAGCGTCCGGGTAACGTAAGCGCAACTCCTGCTGACAAAAACAGTAAAGCAAATCGAGCTGGTCATAAAGTTCATTGGTATTGTAGATAGCCCGGGTACACTGCTGACGGTAACGCATATATTCCGGGCTGTCAGGATTCGGCAATGGCTCCTGATGAAAACAGGTAATCAGACCAAACCTGGATTCGACCCAGCTGCGCCAGGCCGCACCCTGCTCATTATCCGAATCAAACAGCCAGCCGAGTAATAAACGCCGGTAATTCACTTTGGGCCGTGGTGGTGGATCATCCGATAACTCTTTACTTTGATAGCGCGCTTTCGACAAATTAAAGCGATGAGTCATAAACTCTTTGAAATGGTCTGCCCGCTCCGCGGCCGTATCCCCTCGCTTTAACGAATTAAAAATCGTGGAATACCAGGTGCTTACTCCATCAATTTCGATTGGAATCGGTTGTTCCTGATAGGCAAGACTTGCCAGCAGCCATGACGGCACGTTGCAGTGATTTAACGGTAAGGAGATATCACGCAACACTTTCGCCTCGTCCTCACTTGGTGCATATCGGGTTGTCGGTATCGCCATCATTTCAGCCATGAGCACCTGCCAACTCGTTATGTTGCGACTGTTCGAAAAGCTCGTCGGCTAACTCCGTGATCTCATTATGCATATGCAGAGCCGCCCGCCAGTCCGGACGAATCATACTATGTCCGTAATAGGCTCCGGCAAGCTGACCCGCAATCGCGGCGGTCGTATCCGCATCATTACCTAAATTTGCCGCATCAAGCACACACGCTTCAAAAGAATTTGTATTGATAAAACACCATAATGCCGACTCCAGACTCTCGATCACAAATCCGCTGCCTGTCAGTTCCTGATAGGATTTATTGATAAAATCTCCCTGCTTAATACCGGCTATTTCTTCCGTTTCAGGCGTGTAATCTACATTCTGGCAGGATTGTTTATCACCACCATCAATCAGCGTAGCGAGCAACAGAGACAGATACCGGCAGGCATCCACACATAAAGGTGCACCATGGGTCGTCCTTGAACTCTCACCACCAAAATGCACCGCCTGTTCCGGCTGGCGATGATAAAATATAGGGACAGGAGCAAGACGCATAATTGAACCATTGCCTGAACTCCAGCGCGCTTTCGAGCCAGCGAACGGCTCGCCGGTTTTCTGAAAGCGGCGCAGCGCGGAAGAGACAGTAACGCCGACATCGAAACAACTGCCAATACTGCTCATATACCCGTTATCCATCCAGTCACAATAACGCTGCATCTGATCGTGAGGGTTAAAGCCGCTGCATTCCACTAAACTGTGTCCCAGACACAATGCCATAGAGGTATCATCGGTCCAGTGCCCTTTTTTCAGGCAGAAATGGCCGCCGCCAACCATATCGGTTAATGGCTTAAACGTACCGGGAGGTCTGAATTCCAGAGTGGTTCCGACTGCATCACCTACCGCTAATCCCACCAGACAACAGCGGGAGCGATCTAAGTGATTACCTGTGATCTGTTCAAGTTCATATAAATCAGACATGACAACATCCTTTTATCAGTCATTGAATCAAATTGCATAATTCTAAAATACTGCTAAGGGAATAAATTGTCATCGATTGATTAGTATACAAGTGAGGAAATGTGGACCAGACATATAAAACCCGGCTCAGCCGGGCTCGATATACTGAAGAATAAAGTTAACGATCCGACCGCGCTAGGCATTCAGCCAGGTTTTAATCTCGGTTGCGGCAGGAATACCCCCGGCATGAATCACCTTTTCGTCAAAAACAACCGCCGGAGTGCGCATCACGCCATAACTCATGATTGCTTCCATATCTGTCACTTTTTCTACCCTGACTTCAATACCCAGTTCCTGAGCGGTTTGCTCAATAAGCTGAGCCGTTTTAGTACAGTTTGCACAACCGGAACCCAAAACCTTATACGTTTTCATTATTAACTCCTAAATATTCCATATCGGTAAATTAAACACCCACCCAATCACGGTGAATGCACTTAATAACATCACAAAAAGTAACCCTAACAGCGGCCAGCGCATCACCTGTTTGAGCATGACAAATTCCGGAATACTTGCCGCGACCGTACTCATACAAAACGCTAACGTCGTACCAATCGGTAATCCGTTCTGCAGCAGACTTTCCATAATCGGGATCACGCCGGTTGCATTAGAATACAAGGGAATACCGATTAATACGGAAGCAGGAACCGACCACCACTGACCCTCGCCCAGATGGGTTTCAATCCAGCCATCCGGAACAACACCATGCAATCCGGCACCGATACCAACCCCGATAATCACCCATTTCCATACCCGCCCGACAATCTCTTTGACTTCGTTTTTTGCGAAGTCATGCCGTTGCGCAAAAGTCATGGATGGCGCACTGTCCTGACCGGCAACCGCCGCCTGAGCGGGTTTATTCTTTAATGCCTTGGCTGCCAGTGGCTGCAGCCAGCGGTCGGCACCAATAACATCGAGAAACCAGCCACTGAGAATACCGATAAAAATCCCGACGCTGATATACATCAGGGTAAACTTCCATCCGAGTAACCCAATCAGCAATAATACTGCGACTTCGTTAACCAGCGGAGAAGTGACTAAAAAGGCCATGGTTATCCCGAGCGGAATGCCGGCCGAGGTAAAACCAAGGAATACGGGAATACTGGAGCATGAACAAAAAGGTGTGATCGCACCAAAAAAGCTGGCGGTGGTATAACCGAAAATGCGTCGCTTACCTGACAAATAGTGGCGAACCCGCTCAACGTTTAAGGATGCGCGAATCAATGCCACCACATAAATCATGATAAAAAGTAAAACCAGAATTTTACTGGTATCTTCAAAAAAGAAGTGAATAGCGTCTGCTAATCTGGTTCCTTGTGACAAACCAAAAATCTGGTATGTCAGCCAGTCAGCAAACAGTGTAAAGATAGCCAGCATTTATTGCCCTCCTCAGTCTCTTTAATTTTGATTCTTAAACTAAGACGCAGAGACTCTGGAAAGGACGCAAAATAAATTAAACTTTTTCTTCCCGGGCCGGGAAAAAGCAGCATACCCGGTTGTTTTCGTCAAAGCGGATCCGGCAATTGGTTTTAAGGTGGGTATTTAATTTACGCCGGGCACGCTGAACTCTGGACTTTACGGCAGAAACAGACAAGTTTTTCTGAGTGGAAAATTCCCGTTGACTGTGTCCCTGTAAATCACAGAACTCGATCACTTCCCGGTCTTCATCCGAGAGACATCCCAACGCTTTCGGCAGGCACTGAACCAGACTATCGACTGGCAGCGGTTCATCCTGATCCACGGCAAACGTCGCATAATCTTTTATCTCCAGAGGTTCGAGCCGGTGTTGCTTGCGCCACTCATCCGTCAGCAGATTCCCGGCCACCCTGAAAAACCAGGCTTTCTGATTCTCAATATCACAAAATGATTTGTTTAACTGTAATGCCCGCAAAAAAGTCTCCTGCAATAGATCAAAGGAGAGATCACGGTCACCGGTTTGTTTATTCAACCAGTGATAAAGCGAATTTTCGGTTAAAGCCCAGGAATCCAGCAGGCAGGGAACCGGGGTTAACATTTCGTTATTCATACTACCAACCAGCGATCACCACCGCCCCATTCCGTGAAACACACCGCCAAACAGCAACATAAACAGTGACATAATAATACTCAGAACAAAGAATGCCGGAATCGAAGCTATTGCCAGCTTCACCATAAACACCACCATTGAGATAAAGGGCATTTTGATATCAACAACGGTTACTTCTCGATTTTCTTTTTCATCAGACATAATGAATTACCTTAAATGCAGATTGTTTTATATAATAACATTAGCGCTTCATAAAACACCAAACCTATACCTAATCAATTCCTCTTCACTTAACTGATAAATACGGGAGCAAACCGGCATAATCATATGCGCTTTTCAATATAAGATGAATATAAGCCGCCCACATGAATGGTTTTTTACTTTATCTGTTTTTTTGAGTGTATCCGTGTTCTCAACGTTTGTTTCCTGAACATATCGAAAACTGGCAAGAGATTAAAATAAGTGATGTCAAAAGTATTAAAAACGCTCTTTCATGTAACGATTGCGCTGAGCATATCACTGATGCTCAGTATTGCTTTGATCGTATATACACCATCAATATTCACCAAAGCACTCAATATCGGATTAGAGCTACTCCCGGATTATAAATTCATCAGTTACCACATTGAGAAAAAATCTGCTTTGGCTCAATACATGCGCATTGACTCTCCATCTTCCGATGACGAAGCATTCTTTCAACAAATAAAACTCGGTGTCCCGAACAGCAAAGATAAAAATTCCTTTTTTTTCCGTATGTTTTCAGTACACGATTATCCCCGGCCTTGTCTGTTTACCATCTTCGGGATGCACAGAACAATGGATGTAACATGGCGTATAGAAGGAGTGCAGTGCAAAAACAGGGAGAATTGCCTGGAAGCGCAAACCCAGCAAATCTGCCCGGATAAGAAGGACAAGAAGAGAGAGAACAGATGACGGCAAAACTAAAATTTGTTTTGTGGGGCTGTCTTGCCTTGCTGGCCATCGTAGGTATGCAACGCTTAAGCTCGGCCTATAGCCTGAACGATATGCGCGAAGCGATTAACACCTATTATTGGTATATTGTGACGGCATATGTTCTGCTCATTTGTCTGAGAGGACTACTCTTTGTTCCGACCATGCCGGTCATTCTCCTGATGGCAAGCAGTCTTGATTCCTGGCTGATGTTTGTCATCACTTTATCGTCCACATGTTGCTCTTCGTATCTGGTCTGCGTTGCTATCGACCATCTGAATATGCAAAAACGGCTCAAAGCCCTGCCGGGCAAATCGGTAAAACGCGCTCAGCGCTGGATTCACAACTACGGTATCGCCGCCATTGCCGGGTGGGCCTTTTTCCCGCTGGTGTTTACCGAGCTGATCGTTTACCTCGCCCGCTTTGCCGGTTTGCCCCGCCAGCATATTATTGCGGCGGTTGCTGTGGGTGAAGGGCTGATGATCGGTATTATTATCATGGTCGCCGACTGGTTCACCAAAATCCTGATGTAACGTGTTTACCGGTGCTTGTCCCAGTGGTATTCCATCTGCTTTGCTGTAGCTTCAGCCGGCTCTTGACTATGCAGCTCTGCCACAAGATATATTCATTACGTTTCCCCTACCTCTTCTACCTCTTCATCGCGTCCGCTAATGCCCAATCCACGCCTGAAGCCGCATGAATTTCGGTAGTATCGTACAACGGAACAGTGGTATCACTCTGACTCACCAGCAACGCAATTTCGGTACATCCGAGAATCACCGCCTGCGCACCCTGTCCGTAGAGCTTACTGATTATTTCCAGGTAGGTATTTTTAGACGCCACGTTAATCACTCCCAGACATAACTCATGAAAAATAATGTCATGGACAATAGCCTGATCATCACTGTCCGGAACCAGCACATCTATACCAAATTTCTCACTTAAGCGTCCCTTGTAAAAATCCTGTTCCATCGTAAAACGCGTCCCAAGCAGTCCCACTTTAGAAATACCGTCGCGAAGCAAACGTTGCGCGGTCGCATCGGCAATATGCAAAACCGGTATGGCGATTTCAGCCTCGATTTCCGGGACAACTTTATGCATGGTATTGGTACAAATCATCAGAAAATCGGCCCCGCCCGCTTCTACCGATTTCGCCGCACGGGAAAGAATGACCGCAGTTTCAGACCACTTACCCTGATGCTGGAGTCTTTCTATTTCAGCAAAATCCACGCTATACAGGCATATCTTCGCTGAATGCAAACCGCCTAATCTGGCCTTCACGCCTTCATTCAGCGCTTTGTAATAGCTGAGCGTCGACTCCCAGCTCATTCCACCCACCAATCCAATCGTCTTCATCATCTCCCTCCCGCTTACCGTATTCGATCGTTAACGTCCTCTTGTGCTACGTCCCATGAATATCACAGTTGGTTATCTAATACCTGAAATATATTAAACAAAATCAAAAATATTTTACCGAAACCATCCTCCCTTACCGAATATAGCTCATACTTATCAGGTGACTGAAGGAGGAAAGTCCAAGTGTTAAATAACGCGGTTGTAGTGTGTGCCAGCCTGTTGGGCAGTCCAGTATTTGCAGCAGACTTTAACCAAAGCCTGCCCAAAATGCCGCTGCTTGCGCAAAACCATTACGAACTCCGAGAAAATATATCCGACACTTTTGATCCCGACGATGACTATAACCAATTTTTTGTAACACCATCGATACCTCACTACACGATGGAATTCAACATCCTGGATCCCGAAGATTCACAGGCATCTTACCCACCATATTTAACCATTGGAAAACACAAAGACTGGCAATATCTTAAAGAACAGACATACACCATTGTTGGATCAGGTTTCGCAATTGTCGGCATTATGACTCTGTTGCCGGAAAGCACCACGGGCTGGGATAGCGAGGCCCGGGATTTAAGAAGCCTGGAAAATAAATGGAAAGATAATGTCAGCGCCGGACCACACTGGGATAGTGATGATGATTATCTCAATTATGTTATGCATCCCTATTTTGGCGGGGTCTACTATACCGCCAGCCGCCACGCCGGATATGACCCATACGAATCCACACTGTATTCCTTTTTTATTTCAACGTTTTACTGGGAGTACGGTATCGAAGCCGTGGCCGAGCGTCCTTCGTATCAGGATCTGATTGTCACCCCGATCTTCGGAGCGCTGGCCGGGGAAGCCATGCTTCACCAGGAGCAGGCCATTCTCGCCAATGGAGGCGAGGTTTGGGGTTCAGAAATCCTCGGTAATATCTCACTATTCTTTTTAAACCCGGTGGGACATATCCATCATTGGATAAGTAACGCATGGGGAGAAGATGTAAACCTTTATCTTACCTACCACCCTCAGATGGTAAAATTAAATGCCGAATTCAGGTTTTGATCCCGGTATAGGGAAAGCGTCAGAATGGAATCACAATAGTGATAAAAGTGGCCTGACCCAACTGACCAATTGCCGGGCGGATATAGGGAGCATTGAGCTGAATGACAGG
>JBNKRC010000011.1:0-20793 GCA_050296215.1 Vibrio sp.
ATTTCTCAATCGCTTGTTCCATTGCAGTTAC
Organism: Vibrio sp.; assembly: GCA_050296215.1. Lineage (GTDB taxonomy): Bacteria > Pseudomonadota > Gammaproteobacteria > Enterobacterales > Vibrionaceae > Vibrio. The sequence goes on from JBNKRC010000011.1 coordinate 32, forward strand.
TGTCGCGTTTTCTGGCTGTTTAAGACCAAGACGATCAACTGCCTGTTGGAAACGTTCACGGTCTTCTGCACGGTCAATCGCATCAGGGCTGGTACCAATAATTGGTACACCGGCCGCTTCAAGTGCACGAGCCAGTTTAAGCGGAGTCTGACCACCATACTGAACGATAACACCGGTTGGTTTTTCAACGCGGGCAATCGCCAGAACATCTTCTAATGTTACGGGTTCGAAGTACAGACGATCCGAGGTATCGTAGTCGGTTGATACCGTCTCAGGGTTACAGTTAACCATAATGGTTTCGTAACCGTCTTCACGTAGCGCCAGTGAAGCGTGAACACAGCAATAGTCAAATTCAATACCCTGACCGATACGGTTAGGGCCACCGCCCAGCACCATAATTTTTTTCTTATCAGTCGGCATTGCTTCACACTCTTCATCATAATATGAGTACATGTAAGCCGTGTCAGAAGAGAATTCTGCCGCACAGGTATCCACACGTTTAAATACCGGGTGAATATCGAACTGGTCACGGAGACGACGGATTTCATTTTCCGCAACGCCCAGCAACTTGGACAGACGGGCATCAGAGAAGCCTTTACGTTTGATTTTACGCAGAACGTCAGCATTCAGACCGGCAAAACCACCCGCTTTAATTTCAGCTTCAAGCTTAATGATTTCTTCAATCTGAACCAGGAACCAACGATCGATCGCGGTTACGTTGAAGATATCTTCTACGCTCATTCCGGCACGGAAAGCATCACCGATATACCAGATACGCTCAGCACCTGCTTCTTTAAGCTCTTTGCGAATGCGAATAATCGCATCAGGGTCTGTCAGATCGACAATCTCATCAAATCCGGTTGCACCGACTTCAAGACCACGCAGTGCTTTATGCAGTGACTCTTGCTGGTTACGACCGATAGCCATAACCTCACCAACTGATTTCATCTGAGTAGTCAGACGATCGTTAGAGCCAGCGAATTTCTCGAAGTTAAAGCGAGGAATCTTAGTCACAACGTAGTCAATAGTTGGTTCGAACGAAGCCGGAGTTGCACCACCGGTGATGTCATTCATCAACTCATCAAGCGTAAAACCAACCGCAAGTTTTGCTGCTACTTTCGCGATAGGGAAACCCGTCGCTTTTGATGCTAATGCAGAAGAGCGGGATACACGCGGGTTCATCTCGATGATAACCATACGGCCATCAGCAGGGTTGATACCAAACTGAACGTTTGAACCGCCGGTTTCAACACCAATCTCACGCAATACGGCAAGAGAAGCGTTACGCATCAGCTGATATTCTTTATCGGTCAGAGTCTGAGCCGGAGCCACAGTGATTGAGTCACCAGTGTGAATACCCATTGGATCGAAGTTTTCGATTGAACATACGATGATACAGTTGTCGTTCTTATCACGAACCACTTCCATCTCGTATTCTTTCCAACCGATCAGCGATTCGTCGATCAGCAGTTCGTTAGTCGGAGAAAGATCCAGACCACGACGACAGATTTCATCAAACTCTTCTTTGTTATATGCGATACCGCCACCGGTACCACCCATAGTAAATGAAGGGCGGATGATACATGGGAAGCCGACCATATCCAGAACTTTGTAAGCTTCATCCATTGTCTTTGCAGTATCAGCACGAGGACACTCCAGACCAATAGATTTCATTGCTTTATCGAAGCGAGAGCGGTCTTCCGCTTTATCGATTGCATCCGCAGTTGCACCGATCATCTCTACGTTGAACTCTTTCAGCACACCCTGGCGATCAAGCTCCAGTGCACAGTTCAAAGCCGTCTGACCACCCATGGTAGGCAGAACCGCATCCGGACGTTCTTTTTCGATAATCTTACGAACCACTTCCCATTGAATAGGCTCGATATAAGTTGCATCCGCCATTTCCGGATCGGTCATGATGGTTGCAGGGTTCGAGTTTACCAGAATAACCCGGTAGCCTTCTTCACGAAGAGCTTTACACGCTTGTGCACCTGAATAGTCAAACTCACAAGCCTGACCGATAACAATAGGACCAGCGCCCAGAATAAGGATACTTTTTATATCAGTACGTTTTGGCATTATTTTTGACTCCGATTAAGCGCTGTGTTCTTTGATAAGTTCGATAAAGTGATCAAATAACGGTGCTGCATCGTGTGGACCAGGACTCGCTTCAGGGTGCCCCTGGAAACTGAATGCAGGCTTATCCGTACGATGAATTCCTTGTAGAGAACCATCGAACAGAGACTTGTGCGTCGCTTTCAGGTTGGCAGGCAGTGTTGCTTCATCAGCGGCAAAACCATGGTTTTGCGAAGTGATCATTACTACGTCACGATCTAAATCTTTAACCGGGTGGTTGGCCCCGTGGTGACCAAACTTCATCTTCACAGTCTTAGCGCCAGATGCCAGAGCCAGAATCTGGTGACCTAAACAGATACCAAATACCGGCAGACCTTTTTCAAGGAACACCTGAGTTGCTTCGATGGCATAAGTACATGGTTCCGGGTCACCAGGACCATTTGACAGAAATACACCATCCGGATTCAGCGCTAATACTTCTTCTGCCGGTGTTTGTGCAGGCACTACGGTCAGGCGACAACCACGGTCAACCAACATGCGTAGAATGTTACGCTTTGCACCGAAGTCGTATGCGACAACATGGTATGGAAGATCTTTATCTTCAGCAGGCTGTGGCAGACCGCCAGTCAGAGTCCATGAACCTTGTTTCCACTCGTACGCTTCTTTGGTAGCTACCACTTTCGCCAGATCCATCCCCTTTAGACCAGGGAACTCTTGTGCTTTCGCCAGTGCTAACGCTTCATCAAGGTTATCGCCAGCCATGATACAGCCGTTTTGCGCACCTTTTTCACGCAGGATACGAGTCAGCTTACGAGTATCAATATCTGCAATACCCACGATGTTCTGTGATTTCAGATAATCAGATAAGCTTTGTTCACTACGGAAGTTAGAAGCAATAAGAGGGAGGTCCCGAATTACAAGCCCTTGAGCATGAATCGCTGAAGATTCTTCATCTTCGTTATTGGTTCCGGTATTACCAATATGAGGATACGTTAAAGTAACGATTTGCTGTGAATAGGAAGGATCAGTGAGGATTTCTTGATACCCCGTCATCGAGGTATTAAAAACAACTTCTCCGACAGATGCTCCATCTGCTCCGATGGATGTTCCGCGGAACACTGTCCCATCTTGCAGGACTAACAGTGCTGACTTACTCAAGACAACCTCCAGAATAAAAATGCATAAAAATGAGATTAAACTGCAAATTTGCCTTCCTTTTCGCTATAAAACTGAGTAAATAGCTAATTTCGGACAAATTGGATGTATTCTAAAGATTGATGTGATTTGTGTCAATATTTAGAAACAGATAAATTGAACTTTTGAGGCATTAGATTCAAAAAAAGAGGGTAACACATAAAAAAGATATATTTACTGTTCAATATTTCGCTTTCTACGGCCAACTTGAATGAAGGAAAGAAAAAAACACTTAATATTAGATTCATAGAAACATTAGCCATTGAGCAATCGATAAGCTCGGTTGGTTTTGTTATATTTTCAGGCCACTCATCAAAAAAACATAGCCAAAGCAAATAAATAATAATAAAAAGTCACAATAAGTGGAGAAAAAACCGACAAATAAAAGATTATGAATAAAATGAAAAGTTATGCGCCAAGCAAGCTCAGCGCATAGAGTCCATATTACAGTACATCCAGACCAAGAACTTCAGTCATCGTGTAAAATCCGGCAGGTTTATCAACCAGCCATACCGCCGCTTTAACAGCGCCGTTAGCAAACGTCATACGATCAGACGCTTTATGCGTGATTTCAACCCGTTCACCGATATCAGCAAACATCGCAGTATGCTCACCGACAATATCACCAGCGCGAATTGTGGCAAAACCGATCTCATCACGGCTGCGTTCACCGGTAATACCTTCACGGGCATAGACAGCCACATCACTAAGTTTATTACCCATTGCTCCTGCAATTGCTTCCCCCATACCTAATGCGGTACCCGATGGCGCATCCACTTTATGGCGGTGGTGTGCTTCAATAATTTCGATATCACAGTAATCACCCATCACTTTTGCCGCTTTCTCCAGTAACTTAAACACCAGATTTACGCCAACACTATAGTTAGGTGCCATAACAATCGAGATATCCTGTGCAGCAGCATCAATCAATGCTTTTTCTTGCTCGGAAAAACCTGTGGTACCTATAACCAGCTTTTTGCCATATTTTTTACATAGTTCAATATTAGCCAGAGTACTAACCGGTGCAGTAAAATCAATGATCACATCAAACTGTTCAACAACGGCTTCCAGGTTATCTACAACGGCAATATTAAAATGCCCTTCACCGCACAATTCACCCGTATCGACACCAATCAGGGAGGATTCTGGTCGTTCAGAGCCTGCGCCCACCGCCGCATCAGGATGGTGGTGAGTTGCTTTAACAAGATTACGTCCCATGCGGCCTGCCGCGCCCGCAATTGCAATTCTTACCATTGATCATTCTCCATACTTATTCTTCACGCTTGATATCCATAGTCAAAAAGGTATCTGACGTTTCTTTCTTGGTCCTAGTAAACTACCAATAAACCCAAACTATGGCTAGCCAAATTCTTTTATCACCCGTTTTACTATCGGGTAATTCGCTTCCGGAAACTCAAAATCGGCAAGCTCCGGCAGTGTCACCCATTTACCAAGCTGCCCTTCACGCCCGTAAGGTTCCCCCTCAAAAGCAGTAACCGAAATAAAATCAAAGACCAGAGCCTTATCCATATAGTCGAATTCAAAATGTTCAAACGGAGTTTGCTCCGTCACCTGAATACCTAATTCTTCATCTAATTCCCGGGTCATCGCCTGAGTAATGCTTTCTCCGGCTTCCACTTTGCCTCCCGGGAATTCCCAGAATCCGCCTTTATGCACGTGATCCGGACGGCGGGTAATAAAAACCCGGCTCTGATCCAGGTTAAAAATAATGGCTGCCACAATATGAGTTCTTTTCATTAAAAAGCCTTCCCACTTTAACTAAAAGAAAAGCCGCTATACTGAGCGGCTTTTCGTTAATCCATCAGATCACTTAACTTAACTGATCTTACCATGGCATTGTTTGTATTTTTTACCGCTACCACACGGGCACGGTTCGTTACGTCCGATTTTGCGTTCTTCGCGGACCATGGTGGAAGAGGCCTCTGATTCTTCCTCATCATTCAATATATTCAGGTTATCCTGATGCTGAGCCTGAGCCATACGTGCAGCCTGCTCGGCCTGCATGCGACGCATCTCTTCCATACGATCCACTTCTTCCGGCTGCTGAACCCGAACTTTAGATAAAATTGAAATCACATCAAACTTTAACACATCCAGCAGTTGCTCAAACAGTTCAAACGACTCACGCTTATATTCCTGTTTAGGGTTCTTCTGTGCGTAACCACGCAAGTGAATACCCTGGCGTAAATGATCCATTGCTGCCAGGTGTTCTTTCCACAACGTATCCAGCGTTTGTAGCATGACAGACTTTTCGAAGTTACGAATCGCTTCAGAACCGACTATTGTCTCTTTCTCCTGGTAGATCTGAACAGCCTGTTCAACGATACGTTCTCTTAACACTTCTTCATAAAGGTTTTCATCTTCATTCAGCCATGTCTGTATCGGCAGGTCCAGATCAAAATCGTGCTTCAGACGTTCTTCTAATCCGGCAACATCCCACATTTCTTCAAGAGACTGTGGTTGAATATATTGATCAATAACGCTCTCGAATACATCCAGACGGTTTTGTGCAAGCATTTCGCTGATATTGTCAGCCTCCATAAGCTCATCACGTAACTCATAAACAACTTTACGCTGATCGTTAGCCACATCATCAAATTCAAGCAGTTGCTTACGGATATCAAAGTTTCGGCCTTCAACTTTACGTTGTGCTTTTTCGATCGAACGTGAAAGCATTTTACTTTCAATCGCTTCACCTTCATCCATACCACTTTGGATCAGACTGGCCATACGATCTGAAGTAAAGATACGAAGCAGAGAGTCTTCCATCGACAGATAGAAACGTGATGAACCCGCATCACCCTGACGGCCGGAACGACCACGCAGCTGGTTATCGATACGGCGTGACTCATGACGCTCAGTACCGATGATATGCAGACCGCCGGATGCCAGCACCTGCTCGTGCGCCTGTTTCCATTCCGCTTTAATCGCAGCAATTTGTTCTTCAGTCGGATTATCCAACTGTTCAACCTGCATCTGCCAGCTACCGCCAAGTACAATATCCGTACCACGGCCCGCCATGTTAGTCGCAATCGTTACGGCTCCAGGCTTACCCGCTTCAGCAACAATTTCTGCTTCTTTTTCATGGAATTTCGCATTAAGTACATTGTGCTTCACTTTGGCTTTCTTCAGTGCCTCAGAAAGCAGTTCCGATTTTTCAATCGAAATCGTACCGACCAGTACCGGCTGACCTTTTTCAACTCGCTCCCGAATATCTTCGATAATCGCAGCAAATTTCTCGCGCTCGGTACGGTACACCATATCCGGCATATCGTTACGGATCATTGGTTTATTGGTTGGAACCACTACGGTTTCTAAGCCATAGATTGACTGAAATTCAAACGCTTCAGTATCAGCCGTACCAGTCATACCTGACAGCTTGGTATAAAGACGGAAGTAATTCTGGAAGGTAATGGAGGCCAGCGTCTGGTTTTCGTTCTGAATCTTAACGCCTTCTTTCGCTTCCACGGCCTGATGTAAACCATCCGACCAGCGGCGTCCCGGCATTGTACGGCCGGTGTGTTCATCAACAATGACAACTTCACCTTTATCGGAAACAATATAGTCAACATTCTTCTCAAACAGGACATGAGCACGTAAGGCATTATTTACATGATGAAGCAGACTGATATTGGTCGGCGAATACAGCGTATCTCCTTCCGCCATCAAACCATTGCTGACCAATAACTCTTCAACATATTCCTGACCGGTTTCCGTCAGATAAACCTGCTTCGCTTTTTCATCAAGTGTATAGTGACCGGTACCACGGTACTCTTCCGAGTCTTCCTGATCCTGTAACTCTAAGCTTGGAATCAACACGTTGATCTTAGTGTAAAGCTCAGAACTGTCTTCTGCCGGGCCGGAAATAATTAATGGGGTACGAGCTTCATCGATAAGGATTGAGTCGACTTCATCAACGATAGCGAAGAAACGTTCACGCTGGAAACGATCTTCTTTACGTAATGCCATATTATCGCGAAGGTAGTCAAAACCGAATTCGTTGTTGGTACCGTATACAATATCCGCCTGATAAGACTGTTGTTTTTCCTGTGGCGGCATGTTTGGTATGTTGACCCCAACCGTCATACCCAGAAATTCAAATAACGGGCGATTAGTTTCCGCATCACGTTTAGCCAGATAATCGTTCACAGTTACCACGTGAACGCCTTTGCCAGGAAGGGCATTCAGATAAGCCGGTAAAGTAGCAGTAAGTGTCTTACCTTCACCGGTACGCATCTCTGCAATTTTACCAGCGTTCAGAACCATACCACCAATCAGCTGTACATCGAAATGACGCATACCAAATACACGTTTCGACGCTTCCCGTACGGTCGCAAATGCTTCTGGTAATAGTTGTTCTAGTGTTTCCCCTTGTTCAAGACGCTGACGGAATTCGACCGTTTTTTCTTTTAGTTCTTCGTCAGAAAGGGCTTCAAAGGTTGGTTCATAATTATTAATTTGTTTAACAATCTTTCTTAGGTTGCGCAGTGTTCTGTCATTGCGGCTACCTATCACCTTGGTCAGTAGCTTAGTTATCATTTACTTAGAATCTCTCTTTTTGTGATCAATGTTGATCATGTGCTTCGCCTTTCACTCTGTCGATATTTCAACTAAGTATACTGAACGTATCCAACTGAAATCTGATATTGTGGTGAAACGGAACAATTTCAAGCCTAAACTTATAAGATTGCTCTAGTTTAAAGAATTTGTTGCTGTAAGCTCAATCACCAATCAACCATTGTTTGACTTATTCAGGGTTTAAATTTGAATTGTCATATAACCAGATTAGGGAATAGAGTCATCGAACAGGCTTATAGTTCCATGTACAATAGCGTTATGACCCGAACTGGAGTGCTCTATGCGCGATCATCGTCCGAAATCGGCCAGTGATTTAATTGAATCCGGCAAACTCAGTGCTATTCAGCAACATGCTTCCGAATTAGCGAAACTTAACGCTTTGCTCAAACCTCTGTTGCCCAAAGGAACAGAGGCCTTTGTCAGAGTCGCCAATATCCGGCAGGGTTTTGTCATTCTTGAAGCCGCCAGCGCCGCGATAAAAATGAAACTCGACTATGAGCGACTGCATATTCTGTCTGCACTTCGCCGCCAGGGATTTGCCCGTGTGGTTGGCATTGAAGTCACCATTAACCCGGAAATCTACCGCAGTGCCGATTCAAAAAATGAAACCGAAGAGAAAGCGAATAGAGAGATATCCCCCTTCGCGGCTGAAATGCTGACAATGACGGCATCTCATGCCTCCCCTAAAGTTAAACAACGGCTGGAAAATATCGCTAATCTCGCGAAAAATAGACAAAAGTAAGTAACCCGAAAGTATTATGCAAAAGGTTCCGTACCTTCCTAACAAGCAGAAATCACAAAACTAATTTGCTCAAAAGCGTAGGTCAACTCTTTGTCATTTCGAGGACCACTGACACTAACACGAATACAATTTCGTTTATTCGATTTAGTTACAGCAAATGGGTCATCGCTGGAAATTAATATGTTGTTATTCTTAAGCGTTGACACAATGGATTGCGATTTATTTTTATCAGACAGGTTGATAAAGAAGTGAGGACAATACTTACTGGTTGAATATGAATATTCTCCTATTATAGATTCAGCTAATGCTTTTCTGCGTACAATTTCGGCCCTTTGAGATACTAAAAGGTCCAGTACAACACCCTCTTTAATCATTCGTGAAGCAACTTCATGACATACCGGAGAAGCCATCCAGCAGGTATCCCGTAATAAGCTCGTCACTCTCTGACTCAAAGAGTCAGGAAAGATTAAATACCCCACACGCAAGCCCGGCATAAAAACTTTACTCAGACTCGTAATAAGAAACACAAGCTCCGGTTCCATACTATGTAAAGTTGGTAAAGCATCAGGACATAATATACCAAATACGTTATCTTCTATGATAAAAATGTTATGTTGCCGACAGATAGACACTAGTTCTTGTCTACGCTTTCCAGACATTATACGACCAGTCGGATTTTGCATTTGAGGACACAAATATATAGCCGAACACGAATTGCATTCTAAATATCTACTGAAACTGGCAGGGCATAATCCTTCTTCATCTGACACTAAACCGATCAGCTTCCTTCCCAGTTTTCGACTCAATTGAATGATACCTGGATAGGTATAATCTTCTGCAACAATGGTGTCTCCAGAGTTTGTCGAAGCCAGAATAGCACATAACAATGCATGTTGAGCACCATTGGTACAGGCTATATTCTTTTCTTCTGCAACTATACCGCATTGAGACAACCACTCTTTCCCAGCTTTCCTATGGGCAACCATCCCCAGCTCGGGACCATAGTCAGCAACACTTGGATCAAATAGTGATTTACTAATAAGACGATCGCTGAATTGAGTAAATACCTCAAGAGAGCCTTCGGTGACAATGCTCGCGCTTTTAGTTAAGTCGATAACTGATTGTTGCGGCTGTACATAATAATTATGAAATACATTTTTTTCACTATTACTGCAGTTAGGGTCAGAAACAAAACTTCCTTTGCCGGTAATTGAAACAATAACACCGGACTTTTTCAGCTCTTGATACGCCCGGCTAACTGTGACACTGGTCACACAAATCTTATCAGCCAGCTGTCGGTGCGGAGGCAACCTGGTACCTGCAGGAAGATGATTTTCTTTAATCATATCGAGCAAAACCTTATAGATAACCCTGTATTTTGAATCAAAACTAGATGATAACGCCTTAATAAGCATTGATATCATATCATTTTTCATGTTGACCAACGATTCCTCTCACAAAATACTGCATGCTCATCATGTGAACGTTTATAAAATATTTACGCATGTTTCAATTACCATAAAATAAGCAAGGCTATTATTATGCTAAAGACACTGATTCAGAAGTCAAACTTATATAGAATAAAAATAACAACTCTTAATTACTTTATTCTCTATATGATTGTTTGCCTTTGTTGGGGAACAACATGGATTGGAATTAAATTCGCAACATTAACGATTCCTCCACTTACCTCAGCAGGATTAAGGTTTGTTATTGCATTTCCTTTTTTTATAATTATATCTCATATGGTTAAAGAACCAGTCTTTTATCCAAGAGGCTGTCATAAACTTTTTTGGTTAATAACTATTCTATATTTCTCTTTGCCCTATTTTTTAATTTGCTACGCAGAAACAACTGTCAGTTCAGGAATGACATCTCTGGTTTTCAGTACGATGCCGGTATTCATCATCATTTTTTCAGCTTTATTCAATGGCGGAAAATGCAATATTCATCAATTGCTGGGTATAGTCGTCGGAATAGTATCTTTATTTTTTATTTTACTAACCCAGGAGGTAGCCATTACTTCAAGTAATAATCTTGGAATTATAGCTGTATCTCTGGCAGCAGCAATGCATGGGTTGTGTTATGTGCTTACAAAAAAGTACGGCTTAACCATCAGTGTGGTTACTTTTAATACATTGCCGATTGGAGTAGCGGGAATTGGGATGACTATAATGGGAATTATATTTGAAGATAATGATATTTCCCAGATCAGCATTCAAAGTATTCTGGGACTATTATATTTGGGTATCATAGCATCAATTGGTGGTTTTTTAGCCTACTTTTATTTACTTAAAAGGATCAATTCCACCTTGTTATCATATGTTTTTGTTATTTTCCCAGTCATAGCCATATATATAGGTTCAACATTCAACCAAGAGGAAATAAATAATTCTTTTATTTATTTAGTTATAATAATGCTAATTGGTATTTCATATACCAAATATCATACACCGGATGATGACTAGCTTATTAGCATGATAGCTTTCGTTTTTTAGTTTCATATCTGCGAGCCCAGCACATAAGCAGTAAAAAGCATTCTAATCCCGTTTCTTAATACTTCCGAATTCTTTGATTAGGAAGCCAGACAACAAAAACGCCAGGCATTGCCTGGCGTTTTATCGGAATATACTGCTATTTTTAAGCTAACACATGAGACGGATCGGCAAAAGCAACTGGTGAACGAGCGCCCTCTTCAAAGGTTACCCACTCCCATGCTTCCTGATTAGCCAGCAAAGCTCTCAACAATTGGTTATTCAGACCATGTCCTGATTTAAATGCACGGAATTCACCAATAATCGGATGACCGCACATATAAAGATCGCCAATAGCATCAAGCACTTTATGCGTTACGAATTCATTAGCAAAACGAAGACCATCTTCATTTAAGATTCGATATTCATCCAGCACAATCGCACAGTCAAAACTACCACCAAGGCATAAGTTCTGTGATTGTAAATATTCAATATCACGCATGAAGCCAAAAGTTCTTGCGCGCGAAATATCTTTCACAAAACCCTGAGATGAAAAATCAAACTTCAGATGTTGTTCGTCAATATCGATAGCCGGATGATTGAATTCAATTTCAAAATCCATACGAAAGCCGTTGTACGGCAGAAGCTCAGCCCATTTATCACCGTCTTCAAAACGCACCGGTTTTTTCACGCGAATGAATCGTTTCGGTACATTCTGAGTTTCGATACCCGCCTGTTGCAGCAGGAAAACAAAAGGACTTGCACTACCATCCATAATCGGAATTTCCGGTGCATCCACTTCAATAATGACGTTATCGATCCCCATACCAGACAGAGCAGCATTTAAATGCTCAACGGTTGAGATACGAACACCGTCTTCGTTAACCAAAGCGGTGCACAAAACGGTATCGCGCACAGAATCAGGCTGTGTCAGAAAATCAACCGGTGGATTAAGGTCAGTACGACGATAAATAATCCCAGTATTTGCTGCAGCCGGACGTAATGTGAGTGTGACTTTACGACCAGAGTGTAGTCCTACCCCGGTTGTTTTCACTATCTCTTTCAGTGTACGTTGTCTGATCATCTGCTTGCCTCGCTATCGATGCTACATGTCACGGTTGATACAGCTATCAACCGCGAATGCTACCATAATATTGAACAGTGTCAAATTATGCTTATGGTTAATTAATCAGCTTGACGACGTAAAAACGCTGGAATATCGAGATAACCCTGCTCTTTTTCTTTCTCTTTAGGGGCTGCCTGAGCCGATCCTGAAGAAGAGCCTGCCGAAGTCGCCGGCTGATGTTTCACTTCGATATTTTCATGCAAGTTAGATGCCGCTTTATCTTCACTCTTCGCTGCCGATTGAACAGACTGAGTCTGAGGCTGTGCCGGTTTACCACCGGCAACAAGCGTGATATCCGGGCGTTTTTCTGTACCGATACCCGTTGCAACGACAGTTACCCGAATTTCGTCAGCCATATCAGGGTCTAACGAAGTACCGATAACAACAGTCGCATTATCAGAAGCGAAAGCTTTAACTGTATTACCTACAGTTTCAAATTCGTCCAGACGCATATCCCGGCCTGCTGTAATATTGACAAGAACCCCACGGGCACCCGCCAGATCAATATCTTCAAGCAGCGGGCTGGAAATGGCCGTTTCTGCCGCTTCCTCAGCACGATTATCACCCTGAGCAACACCGCTACCCATCATGGCGTGACCCATTTCAGACATGACAGTCCGTACGTCTGCAAAGTCGACGTTGATCATACCAGGACGAGTAATCAGCTCTGCAATACCTTGTACTGCATTACGTAATACGTCATTTGCGCTGCCAAATGCTTCAAGAAGCGTAATACCACGACCCAGCACTTTTAATAGTTTTTCATTCGGGATAGTAATCAAAGAGTCCACATGTTTTGATAACTCTTCAATTCCTTGTTCAGCAAATGCCAGACGTTTTTTACCTTCGAAGCTAAATGGTTTAGTTACCACAGCCACGGTCAGTACACCGAGTTCTTTCGCGACTTCAGCAATAACTGGAGCCGCACCAGTACCGGTACCACCACCCATACCAGCTGCGATAAATACCATATCGGCACCTGTCAGTGCTTCTTTAATTTTCTCTTTATCTTCAAGAGCTGCATCACGGCCAACCTGGGGATTCGCGCCAGCTCCCAAACCTTTGGTGATATTGCCACCGATTTGAATGACTGTATTAACGCTTGTTTTGCGAAGCGCCTGAGCATCAGTATTCACACTGATGAACTCTACGCCCTCAATAGACTCACGTACCATGTGTTCAACTGCGTTGCCGCCACCGCCACCAACTCCAACGACTTTGATTACTGCATCGTCAGACATTTCCATCATCGGTTCAAACATGTGTTATCTCCGTTTTTCCTGCAACTCAGGTTAAAACTCTTTTTGTATCCAATTACGCAAACGACCTAAAAGACTCGACATAGACTGAGGCTTAAACTGACGTTTAGGCTCGGTATATTCTGTTTCGTCATTTATTTGACTATCTTTTGCGTAATGAAGTAAACCAACTGCCGTAGAATGATACGGCTCCTTTACGTAATCTGTGAGCCCACTCACTTCCAGAGGCTTGCCGACCCGCACTTGATTGCGGAATACTCGTTCCGCACATTCAACCAGACCTTCAATTTGTGCAGCCCCGCCGGTCAAAACAATGCCGGCCGCCAGATGGTGTTTTATCCCATCAGCTCTTAGTTTTTCCTGCACAGAATCTATCGTCTGATTAACCAACCCCATCAATTCAGTGTAACGGGGTTCTATCACTTCAGACAGGGTTTGTCTTTGTAAACTTCGAGAAGGACGACCACCGACACTAGGAACATTGACGGTATCATCTTTACTCACGAGCTCGCTTAACGCACACCCGTATTTAACTTTTATTTCTTCAGCATCGCTGACTGGCGTACCAAAAGCGAATGCAATATCGCTGGTCACAGAATTACCCGCATAGGTAAACACTTCGGTATGACGCAACGCACCGCCAGTCCAGATAGCGATATCCATTGTCCCCGCGCCGATATCGACCACACACACTCCAAGCTCTCGTTCATCTTCCGTAATAACCGCACTACTTGCTGCCAGACCCGAATAGACGAGCTGCTCAACTTTCAGACCACAGCGCTCAACGGCTTTAATGATATTTCTGGCCATATCGTTGTGACATGAAATTAAGTGTACACTGACTTCCATGCGTACGCCCGATAATCCAAGCGGATTTTTAATCCCTTCCTGATAATCGATGGTAAATTCTTGTGGAATTACATGCAAAATTCGTAATTCTTCACCGATTTTAATCGATTTGGCAGTATGAATTGCACGATCCATATCTTCCTGAGTCACTTCCTCATCAGAGATAGTTCCCATTCCTTTTTCAATACGGCTGGCAATATGGCGACCTGAAATCGATAAAAACACATTTTCGATCTGGCACTCTGCCATAAGTTCCGCCTGATCAACCGCGCGCTGAACCGACTTTACAACCGACTCCAGATCGTTAACACCACCTTTATCCATACCTCTTGAAGGGCTGGTTCCTGCACCGATAATGTTGATTTGCCCATCCGGGAGCACTTCACCAACCAAAGCCGAAACAGTCGCAGTACCTACATCAAGACCAACAATTATGTTGTCATCGGTCACTCTAGTCATCTGTATTCTCTTGTCCTGCCTCTTGTTCCGGAAACCACCCAACCGCAGCCCCGGTATCATAACGGAGGTCAATATAGCTTATTTTTTCTACTTTTTTGCCAAAATAACGATATAAAAACACAAAGCGCTTTGTTCGTTCGTCCAGAGATTCTTTGCCAAGTTCAAGACGAATACCATTATCAAGTATAATTTGCCACGCCCGCCGGTCATTCAATACCAGAGAAGAAATACTCCGACCCAATTCCCGAAGAACCGGTGTGTACTTTTTCCAGACTTCAATCAGTTCCGGTCCCGTACCGTCCGGGCCGTACAACTTAACATAGTCATGTTTCAACAAACCGACATCGCCATCAAATACGATGCCATTTCTATCAAGCAATAAGTTGCCATTCCATATCGCTTCAACCTGATGTTCAGTAATAAATACTTTCACCGTATCAGGCCACTGCTTACGAATTGATGCATGTTCGACCCAGGGGATCTGCTCGATGGTATGCTGCAGCTCAAGCACATCCTGTGACATGAATGTACCTATATGCTGCAAACTACCTAATGCATTCTGAACATCGTTATCGGTAACGTATTGCAAATCACCCTGAATAATCACTTTGGACAAAGGCAAACGCTGGTCATCCCACATCCAGCTAATCGTTGAATAAAAGAGTGTCACCAACAACACGACAACGCCGATAAAAAACACCGAGCCTAATGCATGTTGTTTGACCACCGTTGATTCTGACAATTGCTGGTCTTTGTTTAAAACCTGTTGCATCAAAGTTCAACTTCCTGTGGTCAGATAAAACGACAATCAAAGTCCAACCGTTGATTTATACCTCAGAGACAATATCAAAAAGTATAAAACCAATAACTATAACCTACGAATTATACTGAGCCTAAACAAAGTATCAATTCCATGATGTAATAAATAACAGCAGAGCGCACACTTACTCAAGAATGAAACAAACTTACGCCTTCTGCATCTGCTTTATATTCAGTTTTAACTCAGCCAGCCTTCTCGCCACCTTACCGACATCACCGGCCCCCTGAGTCAGAACAAGATCACCATCCTGTAATATATTCGCCAGCACAGCCGGTAATCCCTGGGTATCCGAAACAAAAATCGGGTCAATTTTGCCACGGCTGCGAATCGTCCGGCACAACGAACGACCATCTGCGCCGGCGATCGGTTTTTCCCCTGCCGGATAGACATCCAGCATAATCAAAACGTCAACATTCTCCAGCACATTAGCAAAATCATCGTACAGATCGCGGGTACGGCTATAGCGGTGCGGCTGGAATACCATTACCAGGCGACGATCCGCCCAGCCATTTCGCGCGGCATTGATGGTTACCTGAACCTCTGTAGGATGATGTCCGTACTCGTCAACCAGCATCACCCGGCCATGACCGGTTTCAAACTCACCCAGATGATCAAATCGACGCCCCGTCCCCTGTGTATTCGCCATAGCACTCAAAATAGCCTGATCATTAATATCGTCTTCGGTAGCGACGGCAATCGCTGCCGCAGCATTCAGAGCATTGTGGCGTCCCGGTATATTTAATGTGATATCCAGATTCTTCTTACCATTACGCACAACAGTAAACTTACCCTGCTGCCCGTCCTGACGATAGTTCTCAATCCGGACATCGGCATCGTCGGAAAAACCATACGTAATAACCTGGCGGCTTATCTGCGGGATCAGTTCGCGAATAACCGGATCGTCAATACACAAAATAGCCTGTCCGTAGAATGGCAGGTTGTGCAGAAAGTCGATAAATGTCTGTTTTAACGTATCAAAGTTACCGCCATAAGTATCCATATGGTCGGCCTCTATATTGGTGACAATACTGACCATTGGCTGAAGGTGTAAAAATGAAGCGTCGCTCTCATCCGCTTCAGCAATCAGGATGCGGCTGGAACCTAAACGGGCGTTAGTCCCGGCACTCTTAACCAGCCCACCGTTTACGAACGTTGGATCAAGGCCGGCTTCCGAATAGATCTGGGTCACCAGTGCCGTTGTGGTGGTTTTGCCATGCGTGCCTGCCACAGCGATCCCATGACGAAAACGCATCAGTTCAGCCAGCATTTCGGCGCGACGAACCACCGGGATACGTTTTTCTTTTGCTGCAACCAGCTCAGGGTTGTCCTGTTTAATTGCCGTAGAGACAACAACAACACTCGCCGCATCAATATTCTCCGGCTGATGGCCGATATAAATCGTGGCACCTTTCGCGGCCAGCTGATCGGTCACCGCGTTGTTGGCGATATCTGAACCTGAAATCTGATACCCTTCATTGAGCAGAACTTCGGCAATACCACTCATTCCGGCTCCGCCAATCCCGACAAAATGAATGCACTTCACACGGCGCATTTCTGGCACCATTGCGCGAATCTGGGCTAAATCTTGAGTGTGTTTAATGGTCATATTATTTCTCGTTATTTCGTTAAAGATGCTATGGCATTCGCAACCACAACATCGGCGTCAGGCATCGCAGCTTCTCGTGCTTTCACAGCCATCTCAATTAAGTCCTGACGATTTAGTTCGGATATTACCCCGGCCATTCGTTCAACCGTTAAATCGGGCTGCTCTATCATTTTCGCCGCACCGCATTCGACCAGATGATCCGCATTCAGCGCCTGCTGACGATCCTTATGCATAAACGGAACGAAAATCGCGCCTAACCCGGCCGAAGAAATTTCAGAAACCGTTAACGCACCGGAACGGCAAACGATCAAATCGGCCCACGCATAGGCCTGGGCAACATCATCAATAAATTCACTTACCTGATAATTGGAAACCTGATGCTGTTGATAGAGCGACTCAACTTCAGCAAGGTTATTTTTTCCTGCCTGATGGAAAACTTCGTAGCCGGAGCCAAGTTGACCCATTACTGCCGGTAATGTCTGGTTAAGAAGCCGGGCTCCCTGGCTGCCACCCATGACTAAAATCCGGATCGGTCCCTCGCGCCCGGTCAGACGCTGTATTGGGTCGTCTAACGCAACCACATCCTCCCGGACCGGATTTCCCACGACCCTGACATCCGGAAATGCTCCGGGAAAAGCCTGAAAAACTAACCTGGCGATTTTTGCCAGCCATTGGTTGGTTAAACCGGCTACCGCATTCTGTTCATGTAAAACAACCGGAATACCCATCATCCATGCGGCAATACCACCGGGCCCGCTTACGTAGCCTCCCATCCCCAGTACCACGTCCGGCTGAAAACGTTTGAAATGCCGGCGGGCCTGAAATATGGCGTGAATAACCTGAAACGGCGCTTTAATTAAACGGGCAATACCTAAACCGCGAATGCCTTTGACCTTAATGAAATCGATCTCAATGCCATGCTTTGGCACCAAATCCGCCTCCATACGATCTGCCGTACCAAGCCAGCGGATTTGCCAACCCTGCTGTTCAAGCTTTTTCGCAACGGCTAAACCGGGAAAAACATGTCCGCCGGTTCCTCCCGCCATTACCATCAAACGTTTAGTTGTCTTCATCTGATATGTCTAATTCTTTTTTGTGTGAGTCAATGCGGCATTCAAAATCGATCCGTAACAGAATCGATACGGCAACCGACATGATAATCAGGCTCGATCCACCGTAACTAATCAGGGGTAATGTTAACCCTTTCGTTGGTACGATGCCTGCTGCAGCCCCGACATTAACTAATGTCTGAAATGCAAACCAGATCCCGATACCAAAAGCGAGATACCCTCCGAATTGTTTATTATGCTCAAAGGATTTTTTTCCGATATAAATGGCTTTTAACACCAATCCCATCAGAAGTAATAAGACAAACAGAACGCCGATAAATCCGAGTTCTTCCGCCAGTACGGCAAAGACAAAATCGGTGTGTGCTTCCGGTAAATATTCAAGCTTTTGAATTGAGTTACCCAGACCTTGCCCAAACCAGTTTCCCCGGCCAAAGGCCATCAAAGACTGTGTCAGCTGATAGCCGCTGCCGAATGGATCTTCCCAGGGATCGAGAAAAGAAGTTACCCGACGGATACGATAAGGTTCCGCTGCAATCAAACCAATAACGCAAAGTATTCCGGCCACCATCAATGCAATAAACTGGGACAATTTGGCACCGGCGATAAATAGCATACCAAACAAAGTTACCAGCATAACCACGACCGTACCCAGATCGGGCTGAGCCAGTAATAAGATGGCAAGAAAAGCAAACACCATAATTGGCTTCATAAAGCCATCAAAAAACGTTTGCCGTACAACATCCTGTTTACGCACCAGATAACCGGACATAAAAATAAATAACGACAGTTTGGCTACCTCAGCCGGCTGGAGATTAAATAATCCCAGAGGAATCCAGCGCGAAGCCCCGTTAACGGACTTACCGGCGACCAGTACAATCAATAGCAGAACAAATGAAATGATCAGTAAAACGGTGCTGAACTGCATCCAGCGTTGAACCGGAATCTGGAGAATGACGGTTGAGGTCATCAGTGCTAACAGCAAAAAAATGGCATGACGGAACATAAAGTGGAACGGTTGATCCGTCAGGCGGGAACTAATCGGAAAGGAGGCTGATGTCACCATAACCAGCCCAATCAGCATCAGCGACAATGCGAGCCAGACTAGTTGACGATCAAACATCGCTTCCGGGCTTGGAGTGCGAAACCAGCGGCTCAGCTTTCTTGTCACTTTTGATATTACTGTCACTGTATTTCCAATAATCAGGCGTATCTGGAGGCAAGCTCAGCAAAGCAGTCGCCCCGGTGCATAAAGTTTTTAAACTGATCAAAGCTGGCACAAGCCGGTGATAACATCACTATATCTCCTGCAACTAAATCAGGAACTATGTGCTGCACGATATCATCCATCGTCTCATAATAGACAGCGGAAGAATGAAGCGGTAGAAATTGTTCACCATCGCGCCCAAAACAGCATAACTGCACATTAAGCTTAGCCAGTTCAGGCGCCAGAGGAGAGAAATCAGCACCTTTACCGACTCCGCCAACTAAGAGGTATAACGTACCGGCATAGTTGAGCCCGGAGAGCGCAGCGAGCGTAGAAGCAACATTGGTTGCTTTGGAATCATTCACCCACTGAATACCCTTATTATCCGCAACTACCTGGCAGCGGTGTGTCAGACCGGTGTAAGACTTCAGTGCAGCAAGACAGTCATCGAAACGGATATCAACTACCGACAGCAGAGCCAGTACCGTCAGAACATTGGCTACATTATGCCGCCCGACCAGTTTCAGCTCGCTGGTTGCAATAGCCGGCACCTCCCCCTGACAGAGATATTCTTGCTGCTCAATCTGTTTTAAACCGAACTCAACATGGTCAAACAACGAGAAACGAAGCAAATGACCGGAAAAGTGGTCGGGAAATGTCGCAGGATCATCCTGATTAACGACCGCATATTCCGCATGATCAAAGATACGCAGCTTGGCCTGCCGATAATCCTCCATGCCGGTATAGCGATCCATATGATCCTCAGACAAATTCAGGAAAGCTGCCGACTTTAGCTGTAACGATGTGGTGGTTTCGAGCTGAAAACTGGATAATTCAAGAACATAAAGATCTCGCTGAGCGTCAATCAAATCCAGTGCGGGAACCCCAATATTGCCTCCCACACCGACATTCAATCCGACAGCACCGGCCAGTACGCCGCATAAATCAGTTACGGTACTTTTACCGTTTGAACCGGTAATCGCAATAACCGGTTTATCGACATGCCAGGCAAACAGTTCAATATCGCCGACAACCGGAATATCTTTTGCCAGAATCTGCTGAATTTCCGGCGTTGCAAGCGCAATCCCGGGATTAACAACGACAAGATCCGCCGCTGATAACCATTCTGAAGCCCAGCCTGAAGTGTGCAATGGCACATCAGCAGGCAATTCGGTCTGTCCTGGCGGGTTATCCCGGGTATCCATGACCTGAACAGACACGTCAGGATGATAACGCTTAAGATAATTCACTACCGATAACCCTGTCATACCAAGGCCAACCACA
>JBNKRC010000012.1:0-20641 GCA_050296215.1 Vibrio sp.
CTTTAATCAGGAACTTAGCTGCTTTACCTTTCAGGTTTTCAGCGTGGTAATCTTCTGGGAAGTTTACTTCGATTTCAAATTCCATACCGGCAGTCTTGCCTTCGATACCATCTTCGAAGCCAGGAATCATGCGGCCCTGACCCATTTCAAGAGGGAAAGCTTCTGCTTTACCACCAGGGAATTCTTCACCATCGATAGAACCAACAAAGTCGATAGTTACACGTTTACCTGCTTCTGCAGGAGCATCTACTTGTGCCCAAGAAGCTTGCTGCTTACGTAGAGTTTCCAGCATTTCAGCCACATCTTCATCTTTAACAGATACAGATGGTTTTTCTACTTCGATGTTTTCCAGACCTTTCAGTTCAATTTCAGGATAAACTTCGAACGTTGCTTTAAACACAAGATCTTTACCTGCTTCGTTATCAACAGGAGTAAAAGTTGGAGCACCAGCCGGGTTAATTTTTTCTTTTACGATAGCTTCAATGAAATGGCGTTGCATCACTTCGCCAAGCACGTCCTGACGTACTGATTTACCATACATCTGAGCAACCATTTTCATTGGCACTTTGCCTTTGCGGAAACCATCAAAGCGACGGTTCTTTGCGATGTTGCGTAGTTCAGCAGCAACAGCATCTTCGATGTTAGCAGCAGGAACAGTAATATTAAGAACGCGTTCTAAGCCTTCTAGTGTTTCAACAGTAACTTGCATTGTATATAAACCTCAAAACTGGCTCAGCTTATCTGAGCATAGAAATTCGTTGTCTAACAATTTGTTAAACAAGCAGTCTGACCTGAAAATGAGCATCATCGCTCTCAAATCAGCCTAAGGACAATTTTAATAGACGCGACATTCTAACGACCATAACTACAACTGTCGAGCTAAACGCCGATTCTCGGTCACTCTCGTTAAAAAAATAATCATCAAAAAGCAACCAATCCCAATATTGGGAAGCCATATCGCTTTCAAATAAGGGGGAATAGGTAAATTTTCAAGAGTAGCGGTAAATTTTTTTAAATCGATGAAAACAAGCCTTATTCCTGTTTTAATAAACCTAAATTGCGGCTTTTACTGCCTGCATCAGTCTTCGTACCGCCACTTTAGGAGTGATATCGGGATCATTAAAGAAACTGCTGATCACATCAATAATCGCCCCCTGAGCATAGCTGGTGGTAGACATACCATGAGCAACGCTTGGTACCAGCCCGTTGCTGGCTGAAGCCTGCATAAAGGCTCGCCGGGAATCCAGAGCGCAGCGGTCAAAATCGCTGATATCAACGTCCATTCTGACAGGAACAGATCCCTTATTCCGATTAAATGAACGCTGAAATTCCGGAGTAAGAATGGTCTGAGCCAGAGCCTTCTGAGCCTGTATATCATCCGGATTTTCCAGCTGAAAAAAAACTAAGCTGTCAATGTTGTAGCTAAATTGCGTGTCGGTTCCGAACGCCGCAACACAATCAAAATCGACTCCGACTTTTTTATATTTGGCCGAAAATTCCCCTTTCGCCCAGTCTCCCATCACCTGCATCGCGGCCCGGCCGTCAATCACCATCTCCGTTGCCTCATTCCAGCTCCTTCCGGCAGAATCGGGATCTATGTATTTTCTGAAACGTTTAAACTGAGTAAATACACGCTCCATTTCAGCACCGCCAAGGATTTTCATATCCAAATCAACGAAAGCTTTACGATAAAGTTCCGGACCTAACAGAGATAGCGCGACCACTTCAAATAACGTTGCTTCCTGCCAGGGCTGCCCACCGTGAGCCAGAGGGATAATGCCATGGGCCTGCAGTTTATCCGCAACAGTAAAAAATTGGTCGAGCGAATGTGGTATCGGCAGGTTAAGGTTATGGAACAGAGGCTTATTTACCCACAGCCAGTTAACCCGGTGAATATTAAAAGGAACGGCAACGGTAATACCATCTGCCGAAATGATTTTATCCACCAGTGGCGGAAGAATATCATGCCAGTGATCCTCCTGAGCCACATCATTGAGATTCGCCAGTAATCCCAGGCTGGCCCATTCCTGAATATCGTGCCCTTTGATTTGAGCAGCCGAGGGTGGGTTCCCTGATATTGCCCGTGTCGCCAGCACCGTCATTGCGCTATCACCGCCACCGCCTTCAATAGCAAAATCTTTCCAGTGGTGATGACGCGTTTCCAGCATCTGCTTAAGCAGCGAAATCGATTTTGCTTCACCGCCTGACGTCCACCAGTGAAGCACTTCCACTTCGCCCGCGTATGCATCAGAAATCGTTAACAATAATAATAATAAAAAGAAAAAAGAATATCGCCGTCCCATAGCCCTCATCCTGTCTTCCGTTACTTTACAATTCGACATCAAGGGGGATAAATACTTTCACTTCCAGCCCCCCATGAGGTGAATTGCGCAAGGTAATATCGCCACCATGCCCGTGAAGAATACTGCGGCAGATACCAAGCCCTAAACCATGTCCGTCCTTTGCAGAAGGGAGACGAAAATAGGGCTCAAATACACGCTCAAGGTGATCAGCCGGAATACCGGGACCATCATCAGTCAGCGTAATGACAAGCCAGTTATTTTCTTCATGAATCAGGACTTCTACGCGCTTGCCATACTTCACACCATTGTCGATTAAATTCGCTAATACACGCTTTATTGCCAATGGCTTGCCAATAATCGGCGCACGGTGCCCGGGGGTGAATTCAACCTTTTTTCCGTGCAGGTTATAAGACTCGGCAATCCCCGATATCATGCCTTCAATATCAATCAGGGCATTATTTTCATGTAAGTCCGTATCCCGGACACACTGTAGGGCGCCTTTTACCATCATTTCCAGATCATCAAGATCACGATTAAATTTCTCATATTTCGTATCGTCATCCAGTAATTCGGTCCTGAGACGCAAACGGGTAATCGGTGTTTTCAAATCGTGAGAAATCGAAGAAAAAAGCTGTTCGCGGTCGGCAATATAACGGCGGATTCTCAGTTGCATCCGGTTGAATGCCCGGGTTGCTGTTATCACTTCTTCTGCGCCTTCTTCAACGAGAGAGCGAGGAGCTTCTGCCATACTCATATCATTCGCAGCCCGGGCGAGGTTATGTAAAGGCCGGACCTGGCGACGCATCAGAAAATAGGTTAATACCATAATTATCGTGGTCGATAAGATCAGGAAAATCCACTGATCGCGATGAAAATAGCTGACATCCAGGGTCATAAACGGGGCCGGCAATAAGCCCGCAATATAGATCCATTCGCGCTGATTCAGTTCGATCTGCACCACCAGAATGGGAGGGTTAAGCGGTTCTAACGTCAGGGTCTGGTGTGCCCACGAACGAGGAAGATCATCAAGGAAAATATCGTTTTTAATCAAGCGTAACCGTTCCGGTGCCGAGAAGCCAACGTGGATACTTTTTACATGATTCAGCTTTTCTTCAAGTACCTTTTTTACCGTCGATAACGATGCCGTCTTTAATGCACTGTCTTCTATCGGTTCAACAATGAGCAACTCTTTATTCAGCGACACAAAAAACCGCGTACCACCCATATTCCGAACCTGATCAAGTATCAGATGACGGTATTTAACCGGCAGGGACTGAAAGAAGGTCACTGTCGATGCAAACATGCCGGCCATACTTGAGGAAACGGACTGGACCCCCTCCAGTTCCTGCCGTTTTGATTCGGTAAACCAAATCGTCATGGCGATACCCTGAGCAATCAGCACGGCAAATAACGTTAACAGCAACGTCCGGTTAACCAGAGAATTGGGGTTTAAAAACTGAATCCATTTCGGAAATTTCATCAGTTACGACTCAGATTCAACCGGCACGGCCAGAATGTAACCATTGCCACGCATGGTTTTAATATACGTCGGGTGGGCTTCACTGGTCCCCAGCCGCTGACGCAGGCGGCTTAACTGGACATCAATTGCCCGTTCGTTTGGTAATGCTTCGCGCCCTTTTATCGCGTAAGAAATCGTATCTTTATCCAATACATCTTTAGGGTGACTGAGAAACAGCACCAGTAAAGCAAAATCGCTTCCGGAAAGCTCCTGCTCTTCGTTGGTCACTTTGTTAGTGATCCGCTGCGATACAGAATCTAACGTCCAGTCGCCAAAATGAAACTTATCGGGCAAAACCGGGGATTGTCCTTCCTTGTTTGCCTGTACACGCCTCAATACCGCTTTAATTCTCGCAACCAGCTGGCGGGGACTGAAAGGCTTGGCAATATAGTCATCCGCTCCGATTTCTAAGCCGATAATCTGATCGGTTTCATCCGATACCGCTGTCAGCATAATAATCGGCACATTCGATTCGCCACGCATCTGCTGACACAGGGTAAAACCATCGTCTCCCGGCATCATCACATCAAGCAGAATAAGATCGGGATATCCCTTGTGCTGAATGTATTCCTGTAATGCCTCGCCATTTTCAACAGTATCGACATTAAAACCCATTTTAGTCAGATACTCATCAAGTAACTCACAAATTTCCGGATCGTCATCAACAACCAATATGCGTGCTTCAATTAGCATCTGCCATCCTTTCCTGTCTCAACATTAACCATCTAGTTTAGCCTATCTTACCGCTCACTCTTTATTGAAACTTATATGTTTTTATTAAGAAAGGCACATGGGATCACACTTCTTCGCTCAAAATCCAGCCGAATTTTACTAACATGAGCAGATGCAAGGGTAGAACATTCGGTATTAATTACCTGAACCTTTTGCTACGGTATATAAAGATTACATTGTTAAGAATGGATATATTCATGGCGAACAGAGGTAAATAACATGAGAACAACGCCCCCACGTCTCACGCTCCGGGTAATAGAAAAAAGTGATTATCCGGAGTTAGCCGAATTAATGGATTTAGTTTTTCCTGATGTTGGAGGGGCATGGCCAAGAATGACCATTATGGATCTAATCCACCAGTATCCGGATGGTCAGATATGCATCGAAGATAATGGACGTATTGTTGCCGCAGCCCTGACCATTAAGGTTGATTACAACCGTTACTCTCTCCCCCACTATTACACCGATATCGTGAATGAAAATAATGTCATTCAACATGCACAGAACGGCGATGCACTTTACGGACTGGATGTATTTGTTCATCCGGATTACCGGGGGCTGCGTCTGGGCCGCCGTTTGTATGAAGCACGCAAAGAGTTATGCCGGAGTGATAATCTCAAAGCCATTCTTGCTGGCGGACGTATACCCGGATATGTGAAGTATGCTGATGAACTGAAAGTGACGGAGTATATTGAGAAAGTAAAACGTCGCGAAATATATGATCCCATCCTCTCGTTCCAGTTATCCAATGACTTCGACGTAAAACGGATTATGCGCCATTATCTGCCGGAAGATAACAGCTCTAAGGGCTACGCCACCCTATTGGAATGGGACAATTTCTTTTACGAAGAAGAGTTTGACTCCATTCATGCGCTGGATAAAACGCTGGTACGGATAGGCATTGTTCAGTGGCAAATGAGAGCAGTAACCAGTCTGGATGATTTAATGGATCAGGCCGAATTTTTTGTTTCTTCTCTGTCGAACTATAAAGCTGATTTCGCCCTCTTCCCCGAATTCTTTAATGCGCCGCTGATGGGATTAAAGCAGGGCCAGGATTCGGTTGAAGCGATCCGTTTCCTTGCATCATTCACGGAAGAGATAAAAAAACGGTTCTCCGAACTCGCGATCTCATACAACATCAATATTATCGCCGGAAGCATGCCGGAAGTAAGAGATGATCGCTTATATAATATCTCCTACCTGCTGCATCGTGACGGCGATATTGATGAGCAGAAAAAAATTCATATCACCCCTCACGAGAAAAAAGACTGGGTTATCGATAGTGGTAACTCGATTAAAGTTTTTGATACCGATGCGGGCCGGGTGGGTATCCTGATTTGTTATGACAGTGAATTCCCCGAACTGGGCAGAATGATGTCGGAAAAAGATGTACAGATCATCTTTGTCCCGTTCTGGACCGACACCAAAAACGGTTATCAGCGCGTACGTTTATGTTCGCAGGCCCGGGCGATCGAGAATGAATGCTACGTGGCTATCGGTGGCAGCGTCGGAAACCTGCCCCGGGTAGATAATGTGGATATACAGTATGCTCAGTCAGCGGTTTTCTCTCCTTCGGACATCTTCTTCCCACACGATGCGACGATCGCAGAAGCCAGCCCCAATACAGAAATGATCATTTTTGCTGATGTCGATCTGGATAAATTGAAACACCTCAATACCGAAGGATCGGTGACCAATTTACGTCATCGCAGAATGGACTTGTATGGCTCGTTCACCCAGTCTAAAACTCAGCGCTAATCGATCTGAACACTAACAGGGATACAACCGCTGCTTAATAAATATTAAGCAGCGGTAAATTTTTATTCAGCACCACATAATGCGGGAAAAGACTTCAGTCTGGAGTCCAAATCCGTCAGCGGATACTGCAGAGTCTGCACCACACCATTATAGTTGGTATAGCGTAGCGTCATTTCCCGGGCACTTCTCAACTGAGGTAGAACAGAGGCAATCTCAGAAAAAACAAAGCCCCGGTTATTGTCCGTCAGACCGAGACGAACAGGTGTAAACTTGCCATGATCAAATTTAATCATTGCGTTCTGACTGTTATTACCAAGAAAATCGTTCACCGCCACAGATAAAAAAAGATCCAGCGACTCACACTTCACTTCAAACAAAGTATGCTGGGCATTATCCGGCTGGCTGAGCGTTACCGCTTCCGGACTGCCGTCATCAGTCATTTCCAGCGCAATGTACCAGTTAGCGGGAGATTTTGAACCCGGCGGAAGTTTAAACTCCAGATCGGCCGACTCAACGGGAGCCAGTTTATCGGCCATCGAAAGTAATTCCCCCTGTGTACGGGCACCGAAAACACTGGCAACAGGAAGATAATTTTCAGCGGGGTAACGACATTCGTCCGCAGTTACGATCTGGTACGCAAGATATTGATATAAATTACGATTATCGTTAGTCTGATCAAAACTAAAATTGAAGTTAATCCCGTCATCTGCCCGCTCAATTTCATAAGCAACGACTTTTTTGTTTTCATTCAGTGAAAGCGGGAGATTGCGTTCAATGCGGAGTTGATCCCCCGCAACACATAAAGCGAGATTCTGTTGCGTAATCCATGCTCTTTGTTTCGATTCCAGAGAATTTAATGTCGCGATATTCAACGTTGATGCCGTATCAACCGGTGATTTATCGACGGTAAAAGCATGGACTTGTGCTGCTAGCACCGGCAGGGCAAAAAAGGCGGATACCTTTAGATACATGGTAATTCTACCCCTGATTAACTGACATTGTGTATTGGATTGGTTTTGGGAAGATTGTACAGCAAAAGGCGAATGCCTAACCAGATAAATTAGACAATGTATTGCATATTTATCCAAAATAATACACGTAGTAAAAGTGTGGGATTTCACCGGAACAAATTTACGATTAATCAGAGCCAGACACTGATGCTCGCGATTAAAGATGAAACCCGGCAAAACGGTTTACCGGGTTCAGTAACGGGTATGAATTATCCCTGACGAGAATAGGCAGCTGCCTCACGGAACTGTTCTTCGGTAGGACGGATGCCCGTGTACATGACAAATTGTTCCACCGCCTGAATCGCAAACACATCGCTGCCTAAGATAACCTTTTTGTTTTTATCCTTCGCCAGTTTTACCAAAGGCGTTTCAGACGGCAGAGCAACTACTTCAAAAATGACATCCGCCGCTGCCACCTGAGAGTCTGTAAATGACAACAAATCTTCAGTATCGATACCGGTCATTCCTTTAGGTGTTGCATTAATCAGCAGCTTAGCCGGCTGATCCGCCAGTTCCGGCAACCATTCAAAACCACACAGTTGTGCCAATTGCGTGCCTTTCTCCTGATTACGGGCAACAATGTACCCCTGCTTAAACCCTAAATCCCGCAGGGCGCAGGCAACCGCTTTCGCCATGCCGCCGCTACCCTGTAACGCGAATGGTGTAGAAGGCGCAATTTGATTTTGTTTAATCAACTCATAGATGGCGATATAGTCCGTGTTATAGGCTTTGAGGTAACCGTTGGTATTTACAATCGTATTAACGGAATCAATCGCTTTCGCCGATTCATCCAGTTCGTCGACAAACGGAATACACGCTTCCTTAAACGGCATGGAAACCCCACAACCGCGAATACCTAACGCACGAATTCCTTTTACTGCGGCTTCAATATCCGTGGTCGTAAATGCTTTATAGGCGTAATTCAAGCCGAGCAGATGATAGAGAAAATTGTGAAAACGCGTACCAAAATTACTGGGTTTTGCTGCAAGAGAAATACACAGCGTGGTATCTTTATTTAAATCCAAAGCCATCAGATAAATCCATTCATTCAAGGGGAATCTCCCAAAGCCGTTCCCCGTAGCTATTAAGATAAATATATCCGTCCTGCCCGAACAGCACTTTGATATCAGGCAGGCTCAATATGTATTACTTGTTCTCTGCCGGCCACAGCCAGGCCGCCCCGCGAACCCCACTCGAATCACCGTGAACGGCTTTGCGGATCGGAGTATGACATTCATTACCAAATACGTACTCCGGGAGTAATTTAGGGACATTATCGTAAAGCCGTTCGATATTGCATACCCCTCCGGCGAACACGACCACATCCGGATCCAACACGTTAATATAACCTGCCAGCGACTTGGCTAAGCGGCGCTCATACGCTTCGATGCTTTCCGTTGCCAGAAGATCGCCCTGCTCTGCCAGTTCCGCAATCTCTTTGCCCGTTAAACGCTTACCTGAACGGCGCTCATAGTCATCACATAACCCGGTTCCGGAGACAAACTGCTCAATACAACCCGATTTCCCGCAATAGCAGGGTGTATTATCGGCAAAGTGGCGCTCTTCCGCATCCGGCCATGGCATATAGTTATGTCCCCATTCTCCGCCGATACCATTACCACCGGCATGGGGTACACCATTAATAACCACACCCGAACCACAACCGGTACCCAGGATAAGAGCGACCACAACATGCGCCCCGGCCCCGGCGCCGTCGCTAGCTTCAGACACTGCCATACAGTTTGCGTCATTCTCAATCCGGACTTCGCGTTCCAGCAGTTCGGAGATATCTTTATCAAGAGGCTGACCGTTAAGCCAGACTGAGTTGGCGTTTTTAACTAATCCGCTGAACGGAGAAATGGTACCGGGAATCCCCATACCGACAGTCCCTCTCTGCCCTGTCGCCTCTTCGGCAGCATCGACCAGGCCTTTAATTGCCTTCAGTGTTTCCTCGTACGATCCCCGGGGGGTTGCAACGCGCTTGCGGAACAGTTCCTCACCATCATCAGATAGTGCAATGATTTCGATTTTGGTCCCGCCTAAATCAATACCTATACGCATGCCTGTCTCCTGAATTTATTTTTATATCGACGAAATTGTGCACAAATCGTTACAGTGTGTCTGTGCGGGTAGTCATGCTGAACTGTTTCAGCATCGGGGGTTACAGAATGACGATCACATAATGGATATTCATAAAAAGTTAATCCGGGCAGAGACTTGCTTTATTTCTGCCCGGGCAGAATCCTGGTTATTCCTGATCAAGAATGTCGAGGATTTCTTCAATTTCCGCGCCGGAAAAAGCCAGATAATCAACAGCGGTAACATTTTCCCGCAATTGCTGTGGTGAACTGGCCCCGATCAAAACCGACGTAACCCGTTCATCGTCCAGCAGCCAGGCTAACGCCATCTGCGCCAGAGTCTGACCGCGCTGACTGGCAATATCTGCCAGCACTTCGATTTTATACTGATAACGTTCAACCTGAGCAGCATCAAGATAAGAAAGCTGGTTATCCGCCCGTGAACCTTGTGGAATACCATTCAGATACTTTTCGGTCAGTAATCCCTGAGCCAGCGGCGAAAATGCGATCATTCCGACACCCGCGTGTCCCAGTGTATCCAGTAAACCTTCTTCCACCTGACGGTCAAACATCGAATAACGAGCCTGATGAATCAGGCATGGCGTTCCCAGTTCCTTAAAGATCGCCAGTGCCTGCTTAGTTTGTTCGGGAGAGTAATTGGACAGACCGACGTAAAGGGCTTTGCCCTGCCTGACCAGCATATCCAACGTGGAGAGGGTCTCTTCCATTGGTGTTTCCGGATCGGGTTTATGGTGATAGAAAATATCAACATAATCGAGGTTCATTCGCTTAAGTGACTGATCCAGGCTGGAAACCAGATATTTACGCGAACCGCCTGCCCCGTAAGGACCGGGCCACATATCGTATCCGGCTTTGGAAGAGATGACGATTTCATCCCGGTAACGGGCCAGATCCTGCGTCAGGATGCGTCCGAATGTTTCCTCCGCCGCTCCGTACGGAGGACCATAATTATTCGCCAGGTCGAAATGCGTAATCCCCAAATCAAAAGCTTCACGCACGATTTGGCGTGCGTTGGCAAACGAGTCGTATTGTCCAAAATTATGCCATAACCCAAGAGATAAGGCCGGCAAACGTAAGCCGCTGTTACCACAGCGTCGGTATGGCACTGATTCGTAACGCTGCTCACTGGCAATAAATGGCGCAATCGGAGCATGATCCTTTATCTTCATGGAAAAATCTCTACAAAAATGATTAATCCTTTAAGATAACTGACTTTTTTCTGCCGCAAACATCACATCCGATCAAATGTGATACTTGTCGCGCATATAATGTATTTCCGGGGGAAAACAGATATAAGGATTCAGGAAGAGGTATCCTCCGTTTCGCTTTCTGCCTGCACCTCAATATCCACACTTTCAGCCTGTTGCTCCAGCTTTGCCCGCTCAGCCTTAGAGATATAACGAGGCTTGTTGCTTTTATGTAATTTGGCATTTTTCTTCTTAACTTTTTTCTTCAGGGTCTCGTTAATCTTCTTTTTTCGATTCATGGAAACTGAACTCTTACGGTTAGGTACAACACAACGCCCCGGCACCAGTAGTCTGAAGCCGAAGCGACGAATGAGCGCCATTCTAACAGGTTTCCATATCGGCCACTAACCCTTGCCCTGACCGATAAAATAGCGCTACATTAATAACCAATGACTTACCGGCTTTTTCTCAACACAAGGTTCCCCATACATGCAGGCCTACAGGAAAAGAATTAACACCATCCTTTCTTTTATAAATATGTAATACGAACTGAATATGATGCCGATAAGAGCAGGACACCAAATTTTTTATGGAAACTCCGATTTTTAAACATAATTACGACTTTGATCCGAGCTATGGCTACCGTCTTGAGAGCTTACGGGAAGTCGAACCGGGTAAAGCGCCCGGTGACTTTGTCAGATTCTGGCAGGACAAATATAAGCAGGCACTTCAGATCTCTCCCGGTTTGACTCTGAGGGATACCGGAAAAACCGACAATAACTGGCGAATTTTCGACTGTTCTTATATGACCACCGATAATATGCAGCTTGGCGGCTGGCTTTTGCTGCCTGCCGATGAGCCGGTTCACGGCGCACTGGTCCTGGCTCATGGTTATATTGGTCTTGAACAACCGGATACCAGTTGGCAGCTCAGAAATACTGCGCTGCTGTTTCCGCTTGCCCGTGGTATCGGCCGCAGTGCGGCAGCTCCGATATCCAGCGATCCACAATGGCATGTCCTGCATAATGTGCAAGACAAAAACCAGTACATTCTGGGTGGGTGTGTTCAGGATTTCTGGTGTGCGGTTTCAGCCCTGCTGACCCGTTTCCCGCAGGTAAAAAACCGGGTCGGATTTGCCGGAACCAGTTTCGGTGGCGGCATCGGCATCTTTGCCTGTGCTTTTGATCCCCGGATCTGTTGTAGTCACTTCAATGTTCCGGCATTCGGTAATCCTGACCTGAGAATGAATTTACCCACGGTTGGCAGTACCGCTGCTCTCCGGAGGTATGCACAGTCTCATCCGAAATTTGTTAATGAAACACTGCCATATTTTGATGCGTCCTGTGCGGCAGCTTTACTGACCAGGCCCAGCCACTGGGCATTAGCCTTATTCGATCCTGCCGTTGCTCCGCCCGGACAGTTCAGCGCCTACAATGCCTGTCCGCCCGAACACAAACAGCTCTACTTACTGGAAGCCGGCCACTTTGCCTACCCGAATGAGTTTAGGCAGCAACATGAACTACGCCGGATACTGGGACAATTTTTCGCCTCCCTGGGAGAAACAAATGCATCGTGAATACCGCCACTGGTGGAGCCCTAACCTTGAAAGAGAAATGGAAATGCTGATTTTCGGCCATGCCGGAGAAAAGGTGCTGGTCTTCCCAACCAGAAGTGCCCGTTTTTTTGAGTATGAAAATCTGGGCCTGGTTCATTCGTTATCCGACAAAATCAACGCTGGTGAATTGCAGCTCTACTGCGTGGACAGCATCGATGCCGAAAGTGTGTACTGTTTCTGGGCACATCCTGACGGGCGTATCCGCCGCCATATCCAGTATGAAGAATATATCCTGCGCGAAGTATTACCTCTGATGGCAGCGAAAAATCACCATCCGTGTACTGTCGCCCATGGCTGTTCACTGGGTGCGTATCATGCTGCTAATATTTTCTTCCGTCATCCCCATCTGTTTAACCGGCTGGTCGCTTTCTCGGGACGGTATGATTTAACCCTGGAAGTAGAATCGTTTTCCAATCTGTTCGACGGCTTTTACAGCGAAGATATCTACTACCATACCCCGACTCATTTTCTGCAAAATCTTAACTGTCCGGAGCAACTTCGTCATATCGTAAACAGTGACATCATCTTCACCATTGGCAAAGATGATCCCTTCTTACAAAACAACCATCTGATCAGTAGTATTCTGAATCAAAAAGGGGTGCCTCACCGTATCTACGAATGGGATGGCAGGGCTCACAGAGGGCGTTTTTGGCGACAGATGGCTCCACTCTATCTGTAGCACCCGGCAACAGGAATATCAGACTTCCGTCAGCTTTCCGCATTCGCCAGGGTAAGCATTCCGTCAACATCCGCTAAATCAACGGCCAATCCGTCCCGGCTCAGGAATAGCCCAGGTGTCCCGTCCGCCGCTTCTTTTAACTGGCCGATCACTTCATCGAAGCAGTGATAAAGACCCAGCGCTCTCACCCCGATATCAGACAAGAGCTGCTTACAGGCAAAAAAATCTCCATGCGAGGAATCCTCCGGCAAAGGATCAAATACCGCGCATTCCTGAAACGCAAGGTCAGCACCTTTCATTAGCGCTCTGGTTGCCTCAGTAGGACGACCATCCCCGCTGTAAAAGAAACTGTGCCCATCAACGTCGATCCTTATAGCACGGTTAGTCACTTCATGCTGTGTATCCGCCGTGCGTATCTGCCACTCATTCCAGACAAACTGCTCGGTGATATCCAGCCACCGGATGGCAAAGCAAATGCTCTCTTGAGGCCAGACGGCCAGCCGGACCAATGACTCTAACGGCGCTTTCTGATCCGGCTGACAAAAAATATCCAGTGGCTGAGTGCGTCCGAAACATTTCCACTGGTTCATCAGAGCCGCCAGTCCGGCACAATGATCGGGATGGATATGAGTGAAATAAATCGCCTTAATACTATTGATGTCGGTTTCGCGTTGCCAGAGCGCCCTCGGAACAGTGGGTCCACAATCGATAAGTAACTGATTATCTAGCTGATCTGACACCAGTACGGCGGATGTGTTGCTCAGTTTCGAATACGCACTACCACATCCGATTACGTCTATTTTCATCTTTTCACACCACAGGTTATGTATCTTCAGGCTTCGGATTCAAAAAGCGCCCGCCGAAAGCGCAAACACGAAAACGATCTATAATTAGCTTAGTCTTCCTTCTTTTTACAGAGTTACAGCCGATGAACAATGTAAAAAACCATATAAAGTCCCGTTTAGGCACAATAAAAGAAAACTATGACCATTTGTCGCATAGCGAACCTGATGATGAAATCATTCACCAAATCAGGGTCTCTATCCGTCAGTTAAACCCCATCATTATGACTTTATATAAGCTGGAAAACTCAGGTAATAAGGATACGATCAAATACTACCATAAGATATTAAATAGTCTCTTTAATAAGCTCTCCTACCCGAGAGACGTCGATGTTCAGATTAATCTGGCATTAAATCTGCAGAAAGACATTGATGATTTTCATTCAGATTTTAATGAATATATAAATTTTCTAAATGATGAAAAGCTATTAGTTACCAGTCAACTGTCAAATAGCATAGATAAAGAACCGTTAGGACAGGCGATACAGTACTTCAATGAATATGCCGATGAATTTTCTTTTAGTAAAGATAAATTAATCAAAGTCAACCGGCTGCATATTAAAGAGAGAAAACAACAGTTAAAAGAAGCAATATCGCAATTAAATCAATGTCCTGAAAATTTCCATAAAGCCAGAATTAAGCTTAAAAAACTTCGTTATTCCATTGAGTTAAAACAATTACTGACGGATAAAAAAGCCAGTCATAAAATACTCTTGTTGAAAAAATCCCAGGATAAGCTCGGATATACCCATGATTTATATACGTCTTTAAAAATGATGGATTTATACAAGTTAAATAATAATTTAATTGAACGGGTTAAAGAGATTTATCAGACTAATCTTAATCAGTCATGTGATTACCTGATTAACCATCGGTCCAGGATTTTATAAAACGCTCTGTGTGAGAATTTACGCCGTTAATAATCCAAACCAGTAGCATTCTGTTGTTTACCCGATATGGAGATACGCTCAATGGATGCACACACTGATCAATCCGACAAACTGCATTTGCTGGACGCTCATCAGGTTGATATCTCTACGCTGCTCAGTGACCTTTCTTCAGATGAAGAAGGTTTAAGCTCGCCGGAAGCCCGCCGGAGACTGGGCACCTATGGCGCAAATGTTCTGACAGGTAAAAAGAAAGAATCGGAACTGATTAAGTTTTTGCGCTTGTTCCGGAATTATTTTGCGGTGTTGTTAATTATCGGAGGTCTGCTGGCATTAGTATCGGAACGGCTGGAACCGGGCCAGGGTAATCTTTATATCGCCTATGCACTGCTTGCTGTGGTGCTGCTCAACGCAACCTTTACCTATATTCAGGAACACCAGACCGAGCGGATCATGGAAAGTTTTACCCGCCTGCTGCCTCAGATGGTTACGGTCTTACGCGACGGGCAGCCGACCAGCATTCCGGCGGATGCCGTAGTACCGGGCGATGTTATGTTGTTGTCAGAAGGGGATCGCGTATGTGCGGACGGCCGTTTACTGGAACACAGCCAGTTAAAGATTGATCTCAGCAGCCTGACCGGAGAAAGCGAACCACAGCTGCGCCATCTGGAAGCAACCAGCCCGGATATACTCGAAAGCCGCAATATGGTCTTCTCCGGCACACTGGTACAGAGCGGTGACGGGAAAGCCATCATTTACAGTACCGGCATGAATACCCAGTTAGGCCACGTGGTGAAACTGACCAAAGAAACCGAGGAAGTGGAAACCCCGATACGCCAGGAACTGCGACGTTTTACCCGGATCATCGGGTTTATTGCCATTGTTCTGGGTGTGCTGTTTTTTGTCGTTAGTCTGGCGATCGGTAAAGGGCAGATTGACAGTCTTATCTTCGCCATCGGCATTATCGTCGCCAATGTTCCCGAGGGCCTGCTGCCTACCGTTACACTGGCGTTGACCATGGCAAGCCGACGCATGGCGAAGAAAAATGCCCTGATCAAAAATCTGGAAAGTATTGAGACCCTCGGTAGTACCACAGTTATCTGCACCGATAAGACCGGCACGCTGACCCAGAATCAAATCAACGTCAGTACCGTGATTCTCAACCGGCGGGAGTATTCCGCCTGGGACCGCTCAATAACCCGCCACGCCGACACCAAAACCATGCTCGATGCCATGGTACTTTGCAATAATGCCTATTTGCTTGCGGAAGGCTTCAGCGGCGATCCAACCGAAGGTGCCCTGCTGGTTTACGCCAGCGAACTAACCGATGTCGCGCAGCTTCAAACCAGCCAGCGCTTCCACGAGTTACCCTTCGATTCGGCAACCAAACGGATGATTACTATCAATGAAGACAAGGATTCCGGTCACTATATCGCCTGGTTAAAAGGGGCGCCGGAAGTGGTACTGCACAAATGCAGCGCTTATCTTCAGGAAGGTGAACAACAGCAGATGGATGAGGCCATGCTGGAACATTTTCTCGCCGATTTTCAGCGTCTGGCTAAACGGGGAGAACGAGTACTGGCACTGGCTTACCGGAATCTGGAAGACTCCGCACTGAGTCATGAAAGCGACTTTATTTTTCTCGGTCTGGTCGGTATGCAGGATCCGCCACGGCCTGAAGTTCCTAACGCCATTAAGCGCTGCCGCCGGGCCGGCATTAAAATTATCATGATCACCGGTGATTATGGGATAACCGCCGAAACCATTGCCCGCCGGGTCGGTTTAATTAAAGGTGAAGGCGTAATTATCCGCGGCGAAGAACTGGCGGCAATGTCGGAAGAGCAGTTGAAAACCCGGTTGAAAGAGCCGGAAATCGTTTTTGCCCGCAGCAATCCGGATCAGAAACTGCGCATTGTCCGTACGCTTCAGTCCGAGGGAGAAGTGGTCTCCGTCACCGGGGATGGGGTTAACGACGCACCGGCACTCAAAAATGCTGATATGGGTGTCGCTATGGGGATTATGGGAACCGATGTCGCCAAGGAAGCCAGTGATATGGTGCTGATGGACGATAACTTTGCCACCATTGTGGCGGCCGTGGAAGAAGGCCGGACGATCTTTGAGAACATTAAAAAATTCATTGCCTACATTCTGACCAGTAATGTACCGGAAATCCTACCCTTCATCGCTTATGTGCTGCTGGACATCCCTTTACCGTTAACCGTAGTGATGATTCTGGCGATTGACCTGGGAACCGATATTTTGCCCGCACTCGGACTGGGTTCGGAAAGACCGGAATCCGATGTAATGAAACGGCCTCCCCGATCCCGCAAGGAACGGCTTCTTACCCGCAACCTGTTGTTCCGCAGCTATGGTATCGTCGGGATGATCGAAGCGGCCGCCGGATTTTTCAGCTATTTTGTCGTACTGTCCGCCGGTGGCTGGCAGTGGGGAACAAAACTGGCGACAACCAGCCCGCCGTATCAGACAGCCGTGACGGCATTCTTTGCTTCTATTGTTATTTGTCAGGTTGCCAACGTGATGATCTGCCGGAGCCGCAGACAGAGTCTGTTTAACATGGGCGGACTGACCAACCGGCTGGTACTACTTGGCATTGCTGCTGAGTTATTACTGCTGGGACTGATCAGTTATGTTCCTTTCTGCAATATTTTCTTTGGCACCGCCCCGTTGCAGGTATGGCAACTACTGCTCAGTGTCCCGTTCGCATTACTGATCTTTTTTGGCGACGAACTGCGCCGGATCTATGTCCGTAAGGAGAATGCTTTTGTACTGCGTTGGCTGAACTGGTGATCGGTCTCTGGCTATGATTCGCGTTTATTAAGCAATACGGTAAATGACGCGATGAGTCCCCCTGGCTGATTTTTTGCCAGAGACAGTTCTCCGCCGTACATTTTCGCCAGCGAAGAGGTAATCGACAGCCCCAGTCCCACATTGGAACTGCCGGTATCCCGGGCCGTATCCAAACGGGTAAACGGTTTGACTACTTCATTCAGTTTGTCTTCGCTGATCCCTATCCCGGTATCGGCTACCGACACCCTCAGACACGACTTCTCTTTTGCTACCGTTAACGAGATGTGATTCTCTTCCCCGCCATATTGCACAGAGTTGTTAACTAAGTTCTCGACCATTCTTCTTATGCTTAAAGGCGGAACACGCTCGATCACCGCCTGCTGCGGATGAAACTGAATCAATACATTTTTATCCGCATATTCATCCACGATGGTCTGCATCAGGCTGTTGATATCGCAATTCTGTCTCTCTTCCCGGGCACTTTCCTCCCGGGCAAACTGCATGGTGGCCTGCAGCATTTTCTCCATATTTTCCACAGTACGCAACATCTGTTGCTTATCTTCACTCTCTTCAATAAATTCCAGACGCAACCGCAGAGTGGTCAGCGGCGTCCTGAGATCATGAGAAACCGCAGCCAGCAGTTTGGCTCTGTCCTGCATATAGTCAGAAAGCTGAGTCTGCATTTCATTAAAGGCTTTAATGGTCGGATAGAGATCCTTCGGTCCGTTCGGATTAACCAGAGCCACCTTTTTGTTCATCGCGAATTCGTCAGCCGCGTGTCTTAACTTATCAATCGGCTTTAAGGCTTTCTGTATAACGAGTAAGGAAATGAAAACCGTACTCACCATCACCACGAAAAGGGAAATCAGTACTCCCAGCGACCAGTCAGTCATGTCTTCTTTTACTCCGGAAGAAAAATTGAGCCATAACCCGGATCCAAGTTCAACAGATCCATCAATCGTTCCGATATAACCGACGCCATAGTTATGCATATCGTGCATGATGTTTCCTTTCATCATCGCCTCATGCATATCGCTCATATCCATAATAGGATGGTCATATTTGGCCATAGACAGATGAACCTGACGGATTCCGGCTGACTTTAATCGGCGAACCAGCATCTCCGTCGCCCTGTTATTCCCCTCTCCGGCCATGATATGAGGCTGGCGGCTGATTGAAAGCGCGAGATCCGAGCTCCCGCTCGCTCTGAGGATAGAATCATGCAAATCCGGCGGCGTCTGAGAAAGAATATCCACCACAGAAATCACCCGCTGAACGGCCCCGGAAGACGAGAGTAAATTGAGATTTTTCGATTTTTCCGAGGAGAGCAGATACAGAGAGAGAAAAAAGCTGACGGAAAAGCCAATTAAAATGACCACACCAATCTGGTGGATCAATTTCTGTTTCTGATACCAGTTAATCATGCGTCACCTCACAACTGAACTGATATCCCCCGCCCCAGATGGTTTTGATCAGTTTTGGCGACTTAGGATCTTCCTCAATTTTTTTCCTCAACCTGCTGATCAGCGTGTCAATGGCCCGGTCATAAACGTCACTTCCCCGCCCCTGAATCAGTTTGAGCAAATCTTCTCTTTTCAGTACCACGTTCGGATGAGACAAAAAGGCCACCAGCAATTCAAACTCGGTCGAGGTGATGCTGACCAGCGTACCATCCGGGCTGAAAAGTTCACGGGAGGTAGAATCAAGTGTCCATCCGGAGAAACGATAATTCTGACCGGAAGATGAGATCTGCTCACTGACATTCGGGATGGCAAAATGACGGCGCAGAACCGCTCTGACCCGTGCCAGCAATTCTCTGGGATTAAATGGTTTTGAGATGTAGTCATCACTGCCCACTTCTAAACCGACGATACGATCGATTTCCTCCCCCAATGCAGTGAGCATGATAATCGGAATATTAGAGGTCGCTCTGACCTCTCTGCACAGAGTGATACCATCTTTACCGGGCAGCATGAGATCCAGAATAATCAGGTCAAAATGACTGTGATTCATCTGGTCGTTCATTTCTTCACCGTTTGCGGCTACGCTAACTTT
This sequence comes from Vibrio sp., assembly GCA_050296215.1. Taxonomy (GTDB): domain Bacteria; phylum Pseudomonadota; class Gammaproteobacteria; order Enterobacterales; family Vibrionaceae; genus Vibrio. The sequence continues at coordinate 19,495 of JBNKRC010000012.1, forward strand.
AAACCCGTGCTGCACCAGAAATCGTTTTAACAATTCTCTGATTTCACTGTGATCGTCAACAACGAGTATATTGTAAGTGCGCTCCATCCCATTACCTCTTATGAAAAGACCTTTTTAAGGGTCCGTTTACCTTAGTATGAAAGCAAACAATCCGTAAAGTGTGACAATATGTGTCAACGGCTTTTTTTGCCATTAATTATTAGAAATTAAAGCAGTTATGACACACATTAAGCGCCTGTTCCTGCTGTAATTACAATAAGTAAAGCATCGGAGGAACACATTATGAGGGGACATATTATGAAAAAGGTAACTAAAGTATTAGCAACGGTCGGTGCGTTAGCACTTTCTATCGGCGTTTATGCTCACGGTGGTTTTGGTAACGGAGAGGGCGGCTTTCACCATGGTATGATGGGTCAGGACAGCGAACAGTACCAAACCATGCTTAAACTGCATAATGATCCAAAAGCAATGCAGGAATGGGCAGAAAAAATGCACGATGACCCGGGTGCCATGTACAAATGGATGCGGGAAATGCATGCCGGATTCTTCAAAAACAGCCAGGGCAAAAAATTTGATTGCCCGATGTGGGATGACGATGACGATGCCGGCACCGACGAGAAATAAAGTCACTCCGGTTGATCTGAACCAATAAAAAAGAGAGCCTGTGAATTCACAGGCTCTCTTTTTTATTACTGTTTTCGTGACCGGTCTCTTCATCCCGACGGCACTGACCAGATCAATGCCTGAACCACCATCCCGTCGTTTATTTAGTGATTGCACATTTTTTCCGGGGCTGTGGTAAAGCCGGTTTCAGTCGGAACAAATTTACCTTTGCTCTCCAGAAAATCCACCAGACCACTGGCCGTCATATCTTCTTTCGAACAGGTATAGAAACGAACCTCGTCACCAAATTTCGCCAGTATCGCCTGGCAAAGACTGTCTTTAGTATAAGACTGTCCGTCCGAAAGCATCATTTCCATTACTTCATGACCATGTATTTTTTCAGTCACTTCAAATCCCTTTTAGTTAGATCCAAACCACTTAAGTTTTTCGTGTAAATGAACAACCTGACCAACAACAATAATCGCCGGGCTCACCGCCCGACAGGCAGTTTCGGGTAATTCCGCCAGCGTCGACATCAAGACAC
>JBNKRC010000013.1:0-20496 GCA_050296215.1 Vibrio sp.
AAGGAAAAGGTCAAAAGTGGCGCAATTTTTAACCCTTCAATGTCATTATTTCTCATCTATACAAGCCACTATTTTTAACCGCTGCTGGAAAACGTTTGCTATTTTGCGAACTATTGCAGGTGAAATTGATTAATGTATAATCGCCGCCCTTAGCTCGGAAGAGGCAAATCTTCCGGATGACAATCAGCGAGAAGCGAAAGCTTCATTTGGGTTCCCTCGCCCCCAAATCAAACTAAAAAGGTTCATAATGACTTCTTTTACTGCTGTTCAACAGCGCAAAGCGCTGACCTATCTTGTTCTCTTCCATTTGTTGGTGATTGCATCGAGTAACTATCTCGTGCAGATCCCATTTACCGTGTTTTCTCTGCATACCACGTGGGGAGCTTTTACCTTTCCGTTTATCTTTCTCGCGACGGATCTGACGGTGCGTATTTTTGGCCCTGTGTTAGCAAGAAAAATCATCTTTCTGGTGATGTTGCCTGCACTGGCGCTGTCGTACCTTCTGTCGGTGATTTTTTTCCAGACTCACTTTCAGGGCTTTGCGGCATTAAGCTCAATAAACTGGTTTGTTGCCCGTATCGCGGTGGCAAGCTTTATGGCCTATCTACTGGGGCAGATTCTGGATGTGCATGTCTTTAACCGTCTGCGTCAGATCAGACAGTGGTGGGTGGCTCCTGCATGCTCAACCGTGTTTGGTAATGCACTGGATACTATCGCATTTTTTGGTATTGCCTTTTATCAAAGTCCCGAGCCGTTTATGGCACAGCACTGGCAGGAAATCGCGATGGTTGATTATGGATTTAAGCTGCTGATTAGCTTAGGTCTGTTCGTCCCGATGTATGGTGTTTTACTGAGTTATCTGGTTAAAAAATTAACCAGTGCAAATCCGGGACTGAAAGTTGCCGGCGTAAACGCGTAACGTTTTATTAAGAAATATCGGAGCCCGGGCGGTGGAGTTTGCCCGGGCTTTGTTTTATTTCATTGAAAAGAATCACCGCCTGAGTACGGTTTTTAACCCCTAACTTGCGAAAAATCGCCGTCATATGGGCTTTGATGGTGGCTTCCGACACATTGAGTTCGTAAGCAATTTGCTTGTTCAGCAAACCTTCAGACAGCATTCCCAATACCTTATATTGCTGTGGGGTGAGTGCCGCCACTTTTTCTGCCGATTCATTATGTTGGTCAGGGTTATTGTCGGCGTCTTCGGGAAAGTAAGGATCACCATCCAGAACTTGATGTAAGGCATTGATCAGGCGGCGCATATCACTGGATTTGGGAATGAATCCCAGTGCGCCATGAGTTCTTACCTGAGATATCACCGCAAGTTCTTCGCTGGCTGAAATGACCACAATGGGCAGTTCGGGGTAGAGATTACGTAACTGTCTCAGTCCTGACATACCATTTGCTCCGGGCATTTTCAGATCGAGTAGCAGCAGATCCGGATCAATGTTCCCGGCCAGCAATTCAAGCAGAGCATCAAGGGAATCCGCTTCATGCAGGCTTGCACCACTAATTGCCATGTGTACAGACTGAAACAGCGCGTTACGGAACAGCGGATGATCATCGGCAATTATAATGGTGTAGCTTGAATTCATAACGATTCACATTTTTAACATTTTGTTTATCAGGATTATTATCCTTCTGGTTAATGCCGACAATAGCCTGAACGTAAAACTCTGAACTCTATCCCTTTTAGCGGTTGTATAAAGCTGGTTGCTGAATATGCATGAGGAAGGTTTCCGCATCCATAAATCCGGTGATTCGGGCTGAATCGATACGTTTTCCCTGTGCATCCCAGAAAACCAGAGTTGGTAAACCAAACACATCTAAATAGTTCAGTAGTGTGGAATCCTGCTCGCGGTTTTTAGTGACATCGGCTCTGAGCAGGCGGAATTTATGCAGCGTGTTTGCGACGTCCGGATCAGAAAAGGTTTGGTATTCAAATTCTTTACAGGCCACACACCAGTCGGCATAAAAATCAAGCAGAACCGGTTTTTGCTGTTGTCGGGCGAATGACAGCTCCCGGGTCAATTCTTCGAGACTGCGGACCGGGATGAAGGCGGCCTGTTGCATCGTTGATTGTGATAAGCGGGCTGTGCCTGCTTCGGACTGCACCTGGATGACCGGAGACTGGCCGACGGCCAAAGGAAGCAATGGTTTTACGGATGCCAGCATCCCCAGTACTGCGATAATACCCAGGCTGGTCTGTTTCCAGCCGCCGAAAGGCAGGATGTTTTTCTGCCAGTAGAGCCAGGCAAACGCGGTGACGCCCAGTACCGCCCATAAAACGGCTGACAGCCAGCCGGGAATAATTCGTTCTAACAGGAAAATCGGCGCGGCAAGCAGAACAAAGCCAAACAAGGTTTTGATTTTATCCATCCAGATCCCGGCCCTCGGCAGAACATGATGGCCAAACAGTGAAATGGCGATGAGCGGAACTCCCATTCCGAGTGAAAGCAGATACAGCGCCGAAGCACCGGTGACCAGATCTCCTGACTGAGCCACGTAAAGCAGCGCCCCGGAGAGCGGAGCGGTGGTGCAGGGGGAGCAAATCAGACCGGAAATCGCCCCCATGAGAAAGACGCTGACGGAAGCTCCGCCTTTTTGTTTTGCACTCCAGCTGACCAGCCGGGTCTGTAACGAGGCTGGCATCTGCAGGTTATATAATCCGAACATGGAGAGCGAAAGCAGGATGAATAACGCACTGATGGCAATTAAGATCGCCGGGCTTTGCAAAACGGCCTGAAATTTCAGCCCGGCGGATGCGACGATTAAACCAAGTATCGAATAGGTGATCGCCATCCCCTGAACGTAGGTAAAGGATAGCCAAAGGGTCCGGCTTTTACTTGAGTGGTGGTTACCTAAAACAATGCCGGTAATGATGGGATACATCGGAAATACACAGGGGGTAAACGCCAGGCCTGCACCAAGCAGGAAAAACAGTGCCAGTGACCAGGAATTGGCGGCTAATGAATCCGCCAGTTGCTGTTGCTCACTCTGGGTTATGGTTGATGATGAGTCGTCATCGCTCTGAGCGATGACCGGAGCCAAAGTCACAACTCGTTGTTCCGGAGGGTAGCAGAAACCAGCCTCGGCACAGCCCTGGTAGATAACGGTAACAGAGGCATTTTCTCCCGCTGAGCTTAAGGCAACATCAATAGTCAGCGGTTCTTTATAGATAAACACATCGCCGAAATATTCATCGTGGTGTGGTGTTCCGGGAGGGATGTCCGCTTTGATGGTGACATTTTGTCCGGTGATTTTAAACTGATGTTGATAAAGGTAGTAGCCGGGCTTGATTGCCCATTCCAGAGTTAAATGGTCGTTTTGCTGCAATGAACTGAAAATAAATGCCTGATCAACAGGAACGAACAGAACGGGCTGATCGCTAAAGGTGAGCGTTGTGTTATTGGCTTCGAATGCCGCCCGGACCGGAGAGGCGATCAGATACAACAAACTGATAACGGAAATAATAAATCTGCGCATAACGATCCTTTAAACCACTCATATCATAGTTAGCGCAGCCAGAGCGCAAACCGATAAAACGCCCATCATAGCCTAAGAATAGTGAAGGAGGGGATGAAAATCATTATTAATCTCACTGAATTGTTCGGATAAGGGGATGGCATTAGTTTAAGCTCATATTGCAGAAGCTCACAAATTTGCAGATTCAATGAGCTTGTGGGAGTTCCGGTCCGGTAAAGTTTTGTAATCCTGTTCGGCATAGAGGGGGACTTTACGTTACACTCGTTGCTGATGACTTTGGAGGTAATGTGTTTCCGATACTATTATTTGCATTTATTGCAGTACCGATTATTGAGATTGCTTTATTTATTCAGGTCGGAGGCATTCTCGGCTTCTGGCCCACGATGGCATTAGTGTTAATAACGGCGTTTGCCGGTGCATCTCTGGTTCGCAGTCAGGGTATTATGACTCTGATGTCTGTTCAGCAGCGCGTTCAACGAGGTGAGCTACCGGCTCAACAAATACTGGAAGGGGTGTTGCTTGCTGTCGCAGGAGTTTTGCTGTTGACCCCCGGTTTTATGACCGACTTAATGGGCATGGTGGTGTTGTTACCGGCTCCGCGAGCGAAGCTGGCTCAGTATATAATGACTAAAATAGTGGTTCAGAGTCATTTTCAGTCGGGATTTCACAGCCGGTATGAGGAATTTCATTCAAGGGATCCCTATGGTGATAACTCAGCTCCCCGGAGCGGAAATACCTTTGATGGTGAGTTTGAGAGAAAAGATGACGATGATGATCCGCATCACCATCTGAAATAATGAGTTAAAGCGCCCCGTCAAACCCAAGTTGCCGCCAGGCTTCATAGGCGATAATGGCGACCGCATTCGATAAATTCAGACTACGCGCATTTGGCATCATCGGGATGCGGATGCGCTGTTCCGCTGGCAGGCTGTCAATCAAATCAGCCGGCAGCCCCCTGGTTTCCGGACCAAACAGCAGCACATCGCCCTGAGCAAATCTGGCATCGACATGGTGTCCGGTTGTCTTGGTGGTACAGGCAAAAATCCGGTAATCAGCGCGATGATTGTCCAGATATTCAATAAAAGCGGCATAATTCGCATGGCGGGTTACCCGGGCTAAGTCGTGGTAATCGAGTCCGGCTCTGCGCAGCTTTTTCTCTTCCAGATCAAAACCTAATGGTTCAATAAGATGAAGGTTTGCTCCGCAATTGGCACATAGACGAATGATGTTGCCGGTATTCGGGGCGATTTCTGGTTCATAAAGTGCGATATCAAACATGTTTTCAGATCTGTCCGGAAAATAAGGTACGCGGAGTATACCACTTTTGTATTCCTGGTATTCGGGGTTATTTGTCGCTTTTTAACGGGAGCGTAATCGTGACTTGCAGTCCGCCCAGCGGGCTACGGCTGGCTGAGATGGTTCCGCTATGCTGACGCACGGCGCTTTCGGTAATCGCAAGGCCTAGACCGGTCCCGCCACTGTGGCGGTCACGTGCCGTGGATACCCGGTAAAACGGACGGAAAATTTCGTTGAGTTCATCTTCCGGAACGCCGTCGCCATTGTCCTCAACCACAATCGTCAGTTGATTTCCGTTCTCTTTAAATGAAATCCGAATCTGATCTTTGCCATAGTAAATGGCATTACGGACGATGTTTTCGACGGCACTCATCAAGAGTTTCGGATTACCCGAAATTACTCTTTCCGGAATCGGTGTATAACTGAGGGATTTGTGCATCTGCTCCGCTTCAAACTGGGCGTCGTCGAGTAACTCCTGCCACAAGCTTGACAGCGGCTGGTCTTCGCGGGTTATGTGGCTGTTGACCTGCATGCGCGATAGTTCCAGCAGCTCACCAATCATCTGTTCAAGACGCTGGGCTTCGGTATCAATCCGCTCCAGTTCCTGTGAACTGCCCAATTTTCGGGTGGCTAACGCATTGGCCATTCTCAGGCGGGTGAGCGGTGAACGTAATTCGTGTGAGATATCCGACAGCAAGCGTTGTTGTCCCGAAATCATGCCATTGACCGCTTCAACCATCTGGTTAAAGCTCCGGCCGGCCTGACGAAATTCGTTAGGGCCCTGTTCTAAGGTGTCATCTACTTCAAACTGCCCCTGGGCAACCCGTTGGGCGGCTTTGGCTAAGCGTTTGGCCGGCTGGCTCAGTGCCCAGGCAAGCCAGAGTAAGAACGGGGTGCTGACCAGCATCATAACCAGCAGCAGCGTAAAAGGCTTATCAAACAATCCGAGCAAAAATGCAGGCGGTTCATCACCTTTAAATCCGATGTACAGCAACAGTTCCTGATTGGCTAACCGCACGGTGACCGGACCTGAGATTAAATATTTTCCGTACTGTCGCTCCTGCGGATGTTCCACATCCTCAATACTGGTCACAAAATTGCGTACCGATTTAATTTTAAAATCGTCATCTTCATCGAAGTTAAGCACATTGCCATTCCGGTCAGTCAGGAAAATCTGCACATTGCCGTTGCCATGTTCCTTACCACGGTTAAAGCGTCCCGTCATTTGCATCTGCATCAGGATCGTTGGTAGTGGCTGCCCGATAAAGCGTTGCTCCAGACGTTGCTTCAGTGCGATCAACCGCTCTGTCTGATGGTGTCCCAGAGGTCTCGACTTTCGGGGATCTAAGTGCGGAAGCGAAATCACCGCCACCAGTACGATGCAGATCGTCAGCCAGAAGATGGTAAAAATCCGGCCATTGAGGCTGTTGAATTGAGTTAGCTTCATCAATCCTCCAGTATCATCATATAACCGCGGCCGCGAAGGGTTTTAATCCGGGGTTTTCCATCCGGACGGTCGGGTAGCTTTTTTCGCAGATTAGACACATGCATGTCGATGGCCCGGTCAAATGCCGCCAGACGTTTCCCCAGCACATCCAGACTGAGTGCTTCTTTGGTCAGGGTTTCTCCGGGGTTCTGCACAAAGTGAGTGAGCAGGGCAAATTCTGTGGTAGTAAGATCAAGTAGTTGATCGTGACAGTAAGCCTCTTGTTTGCCCGGATAAAGTTTGAGTCCCTGGTATTCAATGGTGTCGCTGGTTTTCGGTGTGCCGTTGGCGTGAGTGCGGCGTAGAATCGCCCGAATTCTGGCCAGGAGTTCACGGTCACTGAAGGGCTTGGGTAAGTAGTCATCGGCACCGAGTTCGAGACCGATCACCCGATCAATTTCTTCGCCTTTGGCGGTCAGCATCAATACCGGCACCTGAGAAAACTCGCGCAGACGTTTCAGGGTTTCCATACCGTTAAGTTTAGGCATCATGACATCCAGCAGGACTAAATCGACGCTGTCATCAATGCAGGTTAAACCGGTTTCGCCATCATTGGCTTCTGACACGTCAAAGCCCTCAAAGGTGAGCACCTCTTTAAGTAAAGCCGTCAGTTCTGTGTCGTCATCAATGAGTAAAATATTAGGCATGTATCATTTCCTCCGGTCTGTTGCCGATAGTTTACTCATAAAATGGTGGCCCGGCTGAGATTTCTTACGCTCTTTACGTACATTTACGAAGGCTATACGTTGGTTGACTCTGGGAGAGGTATGCTTTGGTCATACACTGATTGATAGCGTGCATTGTTTGAAAAACTGAGCCGTGAAGGTCAATCAGAATGACAGACAAGAAAGACAAATATTGAGGATTTGACCATGAAAAAAATGACGAAAGTACTTCTGGCTACTTCTGTTCTTCCTATCGTTTTAGGTTCTGCAAGTGCGTTTGCTAAAGGCGGAAATAATGATGATTTTCGCAGTAACCACCGGAACTTCAGGGATAATGACCGGTGCGAACCCAGTGACGGACGCGGTATGATGCGCGAGTTAAATCTGACTCAGGAGCAACAAACCAAACTACGTGACATGCGTCAGGCTGAACGTACTGAAATGCAAAAAGAGCGTCAGGAAATGCGCGGACAGATGCAGTCTTTCCATCAAAAGGAAAACCAGTTAATGCTGGCGAAAAATTTTGACCAGAAAGCGGCAGAAAAACTGGCGAAGCAAATGGTTGATGTTCAGGCTGCTCATCGTGCCGAAATGATGCAAAAACGTTTTGAAATGATGAACATCCTGACTCCGGAACAAAAAGCAAAATTTACTGAGCTGCAGCAACAACGCTTCGCGAAGATGGAAGAGTGTGATTTTGGACCGGGGCAGAGACAACATGGTCCGCAACGTTCGATGGAGCCGATGGGGAACGGTCCGAGACGATAAACTGATGTTATCCGATTCTTATAAAGCAGCCACTATTTGGCTGCTTTTCCTTTTATTTTGCAGTGAAATTTCATTTAATAGTCGTGAATGATGATAAACCAGCCTTTCTGTTCAGAGACATACCCGGTTCCCGGGCTAAGGGTGGAAAGATATTAGGACGATAAAGATGATTAAAGAATACGCTCGTTTAGTTTCCTTAGCAGCGTGGTCGGCAACTGTAGTTGCAACCATTTTATTGCTAATCAAAGTGGCGGCATGGTGGGTAACCGGTTCGGTGAGTTTATTAGCTTCGTTGATTGATTCAATGCTGGATATCGCTGCATCTGTGGTCAATCTGGTTGTCGTGCGTTACTCCCTACAGCCGGCAGATAAAGAACATGCATTCGGGCATGGTAAGGCCGAATCACTGGCTGCGCTTGCCCAGGCGATGTTTATTTCGGGGTCGGCCTGCTTCCTTATGCTGAATGGTATTGATCGTTTTTTCCGCCCGCATGAGCTTCAGACGCCTGAACTGGGTGTGGTGGTCAGTGGCTTTGCGATGATACTGACTTTTGCGCTAGTCATGTTCCAGAAGCATGTTGTGCGTAAAACGGGCAGCCAGGCTATCGCTGCGGATTCTTTACATTACCAGACTGATCTTTTTATGAATGCGGCGATCATGGTTGCTCTGGGACTGAGCTGGTTCGGCATCGGACAGGCAGATGCGATTTTTGCGATGGGAATTGGCATTTATATTCTGTATAGCGCTATTCAGATGGTGAAAGATGCGACTCAGGTGCTGTTGGATCGCAAGTTACCCGATGAAGAAATTGTTGAGATCCGGCAAATCTGTCTTTCGGTTGATAAAGTACTGGGTGTGCATGGTGTCCGTACCCGGATGTCCGGCCCGATTCGTTTTATTCAGATTCATCTGGAGCTGGATGATGAAATGCAACTTATTGAAGCGCATGAAATTTCCGATACGGTCGAAGATATGTTGCTTGAACGTTTTCCTCATTCGGATGTGCTGGTTCATCACGATCCGTATTCAGTTATTTTGGGTCCCGAAAAAGAACAAAAATTAAAGGGCTGGTAATAAAAAATAAACATCTGTTGGTTATTTTTTGTGTAATAAATACGCAAGATCTCTGATGTGAATCAACAAAAATCGATGGTAAAATTGTAATACTCCTTAGCAAAGCGAGAACTTAATCATCGACGCAAAATAAGAGTGCTATTCCTTTTTTAGAAAGGTAATATATCTAGTCGATCAATACGTTCCACTATCTGGTGTGTTATCAGCGGATAGATACAATTATTATATTAGGATTCCCAATATCATAGAGGGTAAGCATGATTAAAAAGATCGGGATTTTAACTAGTGGCGGCGACGCTCCTGGAATGAACGCAGCTGTTCGTGGTGTAGTGCGTACTGCTTTAGGTGCAAATCTGGAAGTTTATGGTATCTACGATGGTTATTTAGGTCTGTACGAAGGCCGCATCAAACAACTTGATCGTTCAAGCGTTTCTGATGTTATCAACCGTGGCGGTACATTCCTGGGTTCAGCTCGTTTCCCTGAGTTCAGAGAAGAATCTGTACGTCAAGTTGCAATCGAAAACCTTAAGAAGCACGGTATCGATGCTCTTGTTGTTATCGGCGGTGACGGTTCTTACATGGGCGCTAAGAAACTGACTGAGATGGGTTACCCATGTATCGGTCTTCCAGGCACTATCGATAACGATATCGCAGGTACTGATTACACTATCGGTTATCTGACTGCACTTAACACCGTTATTGATGCAATCGATCGTCTGCGTGATACCTCTTCTTCACACCAACGTATCTCTATCGTAGAAATCATGGGTCGTCACTGTGGTGATTTGACTCTGATGTCTGCAATTGCCGGTGGTTGTGAGTATGTGATTACTCCTGAAACCGGTCTGAATATGGAAGAGCTGATTTCTAATATTCAGGATGGTATTAAGAAAGGTAAAAAACACGCAATCATTGCTCTGACTGAGCTGATGATGGATGCGAACAAACTGGCGAAAGAGATTGAAGCGGCAACCGGTCGTGAAACTCGTGCAACCGTTCTTGGTCACATTCAGCGTGGCGGTCGTCCGACTGCGTTTGACCGTGTACTTGCGTCTCGTATGGGTAACTATGCGGTTCACCTTCTTCTTGAAGGTTATGGTGGCCGTTGTGTTGGTATCCAGAAAGAAGAGCTGGTTCACCACGATATCATCGATGCTATTGAAAACATGAAACGTCCTGCACGTACTGATCTGTTCAAAGTAGCTGAAGAATTATTCTAAGTATTTTGAATTTTCAGATGATGTAAAAAGACCGCCAGCAGGCGGTCTTTTTGATCGTATTGATATTCTTTGAACTCATACCATCCTAATAAAGTTTTTGATCATCTGAATGGATGTGGTGGAACAAACATACAAGGGCACGGATGCCCTTTCTAAGCGAACAAGGATGTCTCGAGCGGTTTGTGGAACCATATCCATTTAGATCAATGATTTTTCCCGTTTGGTATCATTTCCCTGAGTTGCTTAAAGAATAATATCACGCTCTTCAGTATCTTTACGATCCAGATAGTGAATCGACTGGATGCGGCGAATGGTACGGCAGCGGCCACGAATCAGCAGAGTTTCTGTGGTAGCGATATTGCCATTCCGGGTTACCCCGTTCAGCAGGTCACCTTTGGTAATACCGGTGGCAGAGAAAACCACATTATCACTGCTAACCATATCTTCCATTTTCAGCACTACGTTTGCTTTTACGCCCATTTCTGCACAGCGTTGCAGTTCGGATTCACCGTGTTTGCGGTTTTCTTCCGTATCGCCTTTTACTTCATGACGAGGAAGCAGACGACCTTGCATATCACCGTCAAGTGCACGAATTACTGCTGCTGATACGACACCTTCCGGAGCGCCACCGATACAGTACATCACATCAACTTCACTGTCTGGCATACAGGTTAAGATTGATGCAGCTACGTCTCCGTCCGGCACGGCATAGACACGAACGCCCATTTCCTGCATGGCTTTGATGGTTGCGTCATGACGAGGTTTAGCCAGTGTGATGACCACCAGATTTTCCAGTGATTTGCCCAGTGCCTGAGCAATGATTTCCAGGTTTTCCGTCAGTGGTTTATTCAGGTCGATACAACCTTTGGCACCAGGGCCTACCACTAATTTTTCCATGTACATATCAGGTGCTTTTAAAAAGCTGCCTTTTTCCGCGGCGGCAAGTACGGAAAGTGCGTTTGACTGGCCCATCGCCGTCATGCGCGTGCCTTCGATTGGGTCAACAGCGATATCAACTGCATCACCACCTAAGCCGACCTTTTCACCGATATACAGCATTGGCGCATCATCAATTTCGCCTTCGCCAATAACGATTTCGCCTTGGATTTCAGTTTTGTTGAGCAGGCTGCGCATGACTTCTACCGCTGCGCCGTCGGCCGCATTTTTATCACCACGGCCTAACCATTTATATCCAGCTAATGCTGCGCCTTCGGTGACGCGGGAAAATGCCATCGCTAAATCGCGTTTCATGTTGACTCCGATAAACGTGAAAGTTGCTGCGAATTCTAGCACAAGATGAGTAAACCGTTGCTGATTTTGTCTGTTCAGATTGTATTTGATCAAAGTATTGAGGAGATTGATGCATTCGTTTCAGCACCGATGTGGTTAACATCTTGTCAAATGCGTCGTTTTTTTAAGCAAATAGTGCCATTTCCCGAAGATAGCACGTGTGTCTCTTGCTGTGCCTGAGTAGAATGGGGCGATTGAGTGACAAGCCGTTCACGTTAATGAACAATAGAAAGGGGACAATCATGTCTTTTGAAGTTTTAGAAAAATTGGAAGCTAAAATTCAGGCTGCCGTAGATACTATTGCGTTGCTTCAGATGGAAGTTGAAGAACTAAAAGAAGAAAAAGAAAAACTGATCAATGAAGCGAACGAACTGAAATTAAGCCGCGAAGCATTAGAAGAAAAAGTTCAGCAGGTTGAGCAGGAACATGCGCAGTGGCAGGAGCGTATCCGCACGCTACTTGGCAAAATGGATGATGTAGAGTAATTCCATTTTACCCGGATCATTAATGGTCATTGGGAATAATAAAAAGGCCGGCTGGATGGTTATTCAGTCGGCCTTTTAGCTATCTTAATTCAGGTGATTACGCTGAATGCGGACGTACGCCCAGTGTATGACACAGTGCATAAGTCATTTCTGCACGGTTCAGAGTGTAGAAGTGGAAATCCTTAACGCCTTCACGAGACAGGATGCGGATCATATCGATCGCCTGGCTTGCACCAACTAACTGGCGGGTTGTCGGATCATCATCCAGACCTTCAAACTGTTTTGCCATCCAGCCCGGTATTTTTACGTTGTTCTGTGCCGCGAAACGGGAAGCCTGTTTAAAGTTGGTCACCGGAAGGATACCCGGTACGATTTCAACATCAATTCCGGCTGTCACGCAACGGTCGCGGAAACGCAAGTAGCTTTCTACATCAAAGAAGAATTGAGTGATGGCACGGTTGGCACCCGCATCGACTTTACGTTTCAGATTCAGCAGATCAGCCTGTGCGCTTTTCGCTTCTGGGTGAACTTCCGGGAAAGCTGCAACCGAAATATCGAAGTCATGCAGTGACTTCAGTAATACCACTAAATCAGAGGCATACATTTCAGGTTTGCCGCCACCTGGAGGAATATCACCACGTAGAGCAACAATATTCTGAATGCCATTGTTCCAATAATCGTTGGCGATTTTCACCAGTTCATCGCGAGTGGCATCGATACAGGTCAGGTGAGGTGCGGCAATAAGACCGGTCTTCTCTTTAATTTCTTTAATGATTGAATGAGTGCGGTCACGCTCGCCGGAGTTGGCTCCGTAGGTTACCGAAACGAATTTTGGCTCAAGCGTTTTTAAACGGTGAATTGAGTTCCAAAGCGTTTCTTCCATCTGCGGGGTGCTTGGCGGAAAAAATTCAAAAGAAACATTGATGTTTGATACTTCCGCAATGCTTTGGTTTAAAGCATCAATATGGCTTGCGTGTGAATATCCCATTGTGGCTCTCCAGTCGGGGGCGCACCCCTTAAATTCTTTATTCGTCATTTAGACGTCTATATGTCTAAAGAATGTCTTGAAATGAATTTAATGTCAACAAATGAAACATGAATTATATTCATGAAGTGAGTTAATTTTGTTCAACCTGTGAAACCGCAAAAAAATAAGGAGCTTTGAAAGCTCCTTATGGGTCAACGATATGCTTACAGCATGCTGGCTAAGCGGTTGATGTCCGACTGAATCGCACCGGCAGTCACTTCACGTCCGGCTCCCGGACCGCGAATGACCAACGGGTTATCCCTGTACCATTTACTTTCAATGGCAAAGATGTTGTCTGTCGGTAATAAATTTGCCAGTGCATGTTCTTTCGGCAGAGCTTCGACACCGACACTGGCGTGACCGGATTTATCTAAACGAGCTACATAGCGCAGCACTTTCTCTTCTTTTTGTGCTTTTACTAAACGGGAAGAGAGTTGTTCATCCAGCATCTGAGCATTATCTAAGAAGTCATCTAATGATAGCTCACGCAGTGCATTAGGGACTAATGATTCAACCGTAATGGCATCCGGTTCAATATCCAGACCGGATTCCCGGGCCAGAATAACCAGTTTACGCATGACGTCAGAGCCATCAAGATCGTTACGCGGATCGGGTTCGGTCAGGCCTTGCTGCCAGGCTAAATCAACTAACTGGCTGAATGGGATAGAACCATCATACTGCTGGAATAACCAGGATAAAGTGCCGGAGAAAATACCGGAAATCGCAACAATTTCATCACCACTTTCACGCAGGTCCCGCACGGTGTGGTTTATCGGTAATCCGGCTCCCACGGTGGCGTTATATAACCAGTGGCGGCTGATTTTGCTGAATGCATCTTTAACCTGATAGTAATTTTCGCTCGGTGCTGAGCCTGCTACCTTATTGGCCGAGATCAGATGCATGCCTTGTTCGGCAATCTGTACATATTGGCTGGCCAGTTCTTTGCTTGCAGTGACATCCAGTACGATAACATCATCATAGCCCTGAATATTACCTAAGCGCAGCAGCCACTCCTGACCATCATTCACTATGGAGCGATCAGCAAAATGAGCATCAACCTCAGCAGGATTAATGCCGTTGTCGTCATACCAGTAAGTCTGGCTATCGATCACTGCAACCAGCTCGAAATTCATGCCGTGGCGTTTTTCAAGTTCGCTTTTTTGTTGAGCAAACAGTGTTAACCAGCTTGAACCGATATTGCCTTTGCCGCATAACGCCAGTGCAACTCGTTTTTGCGCCTGGAACAATTGGGTGTGAATGGCATTAACCAATGGCGAAACGTCGGTTTTCCGCATCACGGCAATCAGGCTTAAACCGGAATCTGACTCGGAAAAAAACTCAACAGGTGCCGATTTTAGTTGTTGATAGAAACCAAAGCAGTGATTCGGATTATTCGTCACTCCGGCGCCAACGGCGGCAATCAGTGAATAGCCTTCACGGAGTTTTGTTTCTGCTTCGACAGCGACATCTTGTAAATAAGCCACGGCACCGAACGCAATTTCAGCCGTATAAGCCAGGCGCAAACGGGACTGGTCTTCCTGACACTCCAGTGCGAGTGGTATGAGTTGTGCCCGTTTAAGCTGTTCGATGATATTGGTCTTAAGGCGTTCAAAGTCGTGACCACGAGGGAACGTCAGGTCGATCAGCATGACATCCTGCAAAGAGGTAATGATCTTTGCACCGCGACCGGAAGCGAGTACCCGCTCAATATGGGTTGAGCCGGATTCCGGATCGTAGCTGCAACGCAGGTGCAAATCGATGGCGCTCTGTGCGACCGGCTGTAATGTACGGCTGTGTAGTACCGGAGCGGCCAGGCGTGCCAGTTCGCTGGCTTCATCAAGGCGCAGCAACGGTAGTAAGCAGGCATCTTCGACAATGCGGGGATCGGCACTGTAGACGCCGGCGACATCACTCCAGATCGTGACGCGTTCGACTTCTGCCAGTGCGCCGATAATTGTGGCTGAATAGTCTGAGCCGTTACGTCCCAGTAACACGGTTTTACCCTGTTCATTCTGCGCGATAAAACCGGTCATGATGATACGTTGATGTGAGTGCTGAGCCAGAATTTCTTTGAGTAGCGGATAAGATTTCGCCCGGTCCACCTCCGGCAGCGCCCCGCTCGGAGCGCGTAAAAAGCTTCTTGAATCCTGCGAGCAGGCGACCATTCCCTGCTGATTGAGCAGGGCGGCCAGTAATCTGGCTGACCAGGCTTCTCCGTGAGCTAAAATCGCCGCATGATCATCGGCACTGCCCGGATTAGCCAGCTCATGCAACACACTGATTTCATCATTTAATTGTGCAGTAAGGGAACTGGCAATCTCACCTTCCAGCAGATCTTGAATCAGTTCAGACTGAAATTGTTCGATTGAGTTTAGCTGCTCGTGTGCTTTTTCCGCGTCGGAAGCTAATAAATCAACAAATTCAATCAGCTTGTTGGTGGTTTTTCCTGCTGCGGATACCACGACTAAGTCATGACTTTGCGAATAGTCTTTAAGTAATTTGGCCACACGACGGTAGCAATCCGGATTAGCCAGACTACTGCCGCCAAATTTGTGAAGGTGGCGGGCTGAAACCATTTAATTTGTCTCCTTGACCAGAGTAAAGGCTTGGTCGAGATCGGCAATCAGATCGTCAGCGTCTTCTAAGCCGATAGATAAGCGCAATAATTGAAGCGATATGCCTGCCGCAGCCAGGGCCTTTTCGCCCATAGCCCTATGGGTCATGGTGGCCGGGTGGCAGATTAAACTCTCGACACCACCCAGAGATTCGGCTAACGAAAACAGTTGCAGGCTACTGACAAACTGCTGGAGTTGTTCATAGGTGCCGGCAAATTCAAAACTCAGCATTGAGCCAAAGCCTGACTGCTGCTTTTTGGCAATTTCGTGACCCGGATGACTCGGCAGACTCGGGTGGCAAATTCTGCCTGCTATTGGTTGTGTAAGCAAATAATTGAGTACTTTTTGTGATGATTCTTCATGACAACGCATACGTGCATTTAATGTGCGGATGCCACGTAAAGTCAGGTAGCTGTCAAATGGGGTTCCGGTCGAACCGAGGCAATTGCCCCACCAGGCTAACTCTTCTGCGCTCTGTTGTGTTTTACAGATAATCACTCCGCCAATGACATCGGAATGACCGTTAATAAATTTGGTGGTGGAGTGAATGACAAAATCAGCACCGAGCGAGAGCGGTTTCTGATAAATTGGCGTCAGGAATGTGTTATCAACCACAACCAGAGCACCGACGGCTTTCGCCTGTTGGCAGATTTTTTCAATATCGACCACACGAACTAACGGGTTGGACGGAGTTTCTAACAAAACCAGTTTTGGTTTTTGTGCCAGAGCTTCGGCAACGGCTTTATCATCGCATTGATCAATAAACAGAACGTTAAAGTCGCCTTTGTTCGCCCTGGTGTTGAATAAACGATAGCTGCCGCCATAGCAGTCATGAGGTGCAATAATGAGATCGCCCGGGCTCAGCAAGGCGGAAACCAGCAGGTTGTGTGCTGAGGTGCCGCAATTGGTTACCACGGCACCTTCTCCGCCTTCAAGCTCGGCTAAAGCGGTCTCTAACATTCCACGGTTCGGGTTTCCCGAACGGGTATAGTCATATTTCGGTACTTCACCAAATGCCGGAAATCCGTAGTTGGTTGACAGGTAAATCGGCGGGACAACCGCATGATACTGGCTGTCGGATTCAATTCCGGTGCGGACGGCTATCGTTGCTGGTTTACGTGGTGCCATAGTGATTACTTCCTTTTGATCTCTTCCCTTATAGTTGTGGTATTCGGTGTTGTGCTGTTATGGTCATTAATATCCATCTAATCCGGAGAGATAACTTCCGGTTATTTTGGGTAATACAGCAATACCACTGAACTCTGGGCTGGTATAGGACTCGCTTTGGGCGAATTTTTATTGATATCTTACCCATTCTCAGATAAAGAGGCAGCTTGTTTGTCTTGCTGACTAACAAAACCTATTCACTTCATTACAGTCTGATTTATCGGGCTAACTTTAATGCCTTCACTTTAATCGCTATATTATGAGACGTCAATACTTCTGGACGTCTATATGTCTTTGCTTATAGCAGTAAGAAACGCTAGAATTAAAACCTTAAATTTTTAACCGGAATTATGGGCAAAGAGGATAAGGTATGGCCGATTGGAATGGTGAATATATTAGTCCGTACGCTGAGCATGGTAAGAAAAACGAGCAGGTAAAAAAGATTACGGTTTCTATTCCGTTAAAAGTGCTCAAGGTCTTGACGGATGAGCGCACCCGCCGTCAGGTTAATAATTTGCGCCACGCGACCAACAGTGAGCTGTTATGTGAAGCCTTTTTGCATGCTTATACAGGGCAACCTTTGCCGACCGATGACGATTTGCGTAAAGACCGTCCGGATGATATTCCCGTTGAAGCAAAAGAGTTAATGACCGCAATGGGCATTGAATTCGAAGCTTACGACGAAGAGTTCTGATTTACCGTCCATTTTTAGCGCCGTTATCTTGTTACATGTGTCGGGTTAACCGGATGGAACGGAGAGCTCTGTGCTCATGGAAGACCTTTGACTGCCCGCTGTCGGTTTGTATAAAAACCTCAGAAAGCCACCAGATCATTATGGATGATGGTGGCTTTTTTCACATCAGTATATTTTCCATATCAATATAACCGCCCTGATATATTCATCTGGTTGAGTATTCTCTAATGTTATAACTCCATTTTTCTTTATAAAAAATCATTGCAAAGAACAGGGTAAATTGATCTTGCGCAACTTTTTCTCGAAGCGCATGATAATAAAAATGAGATTTAATCTACATTTTTAACTGCAAATTAAGCAAAGATACAAAACAACATACTGTCTAATAGTTACAACATCAGTGGAGTATAGGGTTATGAATCAGACCATTGCGCATTTTATCGCAGAAACATTAAGTCAGGCTGGTATCGAACGAATATGGGGGGTGACCGGAGATTCTCTTAATGGGTTAAGCGATAGTTTGCGTCAGTTTGACAATATTGAATGGCTGGGTACCCGTCACGAAGAAGTCGCGGCTTTTGCCGCCGGTGCGGAATCTCATATATCAGGTAAATTGTCCGTATGTGCCGGTTCGTGCGGACCGGGTAATATGCACTTGATAAACGGTTTGTTCGACTGCCATCGCAACCGGGTTCCGGTTCTGGCTATCGCAGCCCATATTCCGTCTTCTGAGATCGGTTCCAATTATTTCCAGGAGACCCACCCACAGGAACTATTCAAAGAGTGCAGTATTTTCTGTGAGTTGGTTTCCAATCCGGATCAGATGCCCTATATCCTTGAAACAGCAATGCGCCAGGCGATTTTACACAATGATGTTGCTGTGCTGGTATTACCCGGAGATATTGCATTAAAACTTATGCCCGAAGGCGTTAAACCCAAATGGAGCCTGCCTAAACCTGCCTTTTTCACTCCGGAGCAGGCCGATCTTGAAGAACTGGCCGGACGCCTGAATAAAAGCCGTAAAGTGACTTTATTGTGTGGTGCGGGAACTAAGGATGCTCACGATGAAGTGGTTGCGTTAGCCGCGAAACTTAAAGCTCCGATTGTGCATGCGATGCGTGGTAAAGAGTTTTTGGAATATGATAACCCTTACGATGTAGGAATGACCGGACTGATCGGGTTTTCATCCGGTTATCATGCAATGAAACAGGCAGATACCGTATTGCTGGTTGGCACCAGTTTCCCTTATCGTGCTTTCTATCCGGAAAAAGCCTCGTTGTTGCAGATAGATAATAATCCGGCGGCGCTCGGGCGTCATGCTCAAATTGATTTCGGGGTGCTCGGCGATACCAGAAATACGTTAAATGGTTTACTGCCATTGATTAATGAGGATCGTTCGGAAGAACACTTGTTGCACTGCCTAGATCATTATCAGGGCGCAAGAAAAGATTTGGATCAGCTCGCCAACGGCAAAACGTCACATAACCTGATTCACCCGCAATATCTGGCTCGTCTGATTAGCGAACAGGCAGGGGATGATACCATTTTTACCTGTGATGTAGGTACTCCGACGGTATGGGCTGCCCGCTATCTGAAAATGAACGGCCAGCGCCGTTTAATCGGCTCGTTCAATCATGGTTCAATGGCCAATGCCATGTCTCAGGCAATGGGGGCTCAGTCACTCGATCGTTCACGTCAGGTGGTGGCGATGTGTGGTGATGGTGGTTTTTCCATGTTAATGGGGGACTTACTGTCACTCAAACAGCTTGATCTGCCGATCAAAATTATTGTCTTCAATAACCGTTCGCTCGGATTTGTTGCGATGGAGATGAAAGCGGGCGGATATCTTTCGGATGATACCGATCTGGAAAACCCGAGTTTTGCCGCTATTGCTGAGGCGTGCGGAATTAAAGGTATTCACGTCGATAAACCGGAGGATTTGTCCGGCGCACTGGCGGAAACGCTTCACTATCCCGGTGCCGTTGTGCTCGAGGTGGATACGGCTAAACAAGAGCTGGCAATGCCTCCGCAAATTAAACTCGAACACGCTAAAGGTTTCAGCCTGTATATGATGAAAGCCATCATTAACGGCCGTGGCGATGAAATTGTTGAATTAAGTAAGACTAACTGGCTCCGTTAACCCCGCCGGGAAACAATCGATTATTCATTCCGACTCCCCCTTTTTCCATCTTGGATTAAGGGGTTTTTTATGTGTGAAACTTAATTAATTATCTTATTTGTCAATTAAGTATCAATTTCTGGAAACTGAAACTTTTCTCAGTTGTTAAATATTAAAGTCGTTTACCATTTAGCCAATTTATGACTCTAGTCGGTTAATTTGCCATGAAGCGATACATACTATTATTTCTATATTTAATTTGCTCCACTACTAGTCCTCACCTTTTGGCCGAAGACACTTATTCTTACGGATTAAATTATAATGAAAAAGGTGAATTGATTTCCATTCATCATAATGATGTATCCTCATCTTATCATCTGGATTCTTTAGGCAATATTATCAAGTTTAATCCGAAGTCAGGAGGTGAAGAATCTGGAAGTCTATCTTTGATTTCTCCCCTGGATAAACAAGTCATAGACAGTGATGATGTTGAATTTAAGTGGAGTTCAAGTAATAACGAAATCGATTATTTTGATTTATATCTTGGAAAAGAAAAGGGAAGACTCATTAAGTATCTCTCTGGAATTGGGAGAGATAATATTTCAGTTAAACTATCATCCTTAAATATTCCATTATCTGAAGAGATGTATTGGCAAATTGGCAGTACAGACTCTAATGGAAAAGCAGTCTTTTCCGACATCTTCAGCTTTAACATCAAGGATTCAGATCAGGACGGAGTCTTTGATGTATTTGAATACTCCTGTATGAACTCGAACAGCAGTGATTCTGACAATGATGGTGTAAGTGACGCTATTGAACTAGAGTTGAGGACAAACCCCTGTTTAGCGGACAGTGACGGAGACGGATTACCGGATGGATTTGAGTTGGAACATGACCTTAATCCATTACTGAATGATAGCTACAGAATGATGTCCGATTCTGATACGGCATTAAATAACTACATAGAATCTCAGCAAAGTGAGATTAATCGTCAGGCGCTACTTTCAGGAGATTATGAATTAGACCTTGTTAATAGTGATGGTTATTTAACCACTAACTATTTTCCTGGCGGAGAGAACTCTTTTAGCATTGGCTTTTGGGTT
>JBNKRC010000014.1:0-18142 GCA_050296215.1 Vibrio sp.
TCTAGACCAATCTGCTTCTTGCATACGAATATTGATTAATAAATTCCCTTCTTCATCATACTCTTCCTTCTGCATCGCCATTGTCTGGAAGAACAGACTCCGAAGTCGCCCCTGATGTTCGGGCGGTATACACAATTGATATTCGACTATCCGTACCGCAAGACGTTGCGACAAAGCCTGGAATAATAAATCCA
Organism: Vibrio sp.; assembly: GCA_050296215.1. Lineage (GTDB taxonomy): Bacteria > Pseudomonadota > Gammaproteobacteria > Enterobacterales > Vibrionaceae > Vibrio. The sequence continues at coordinate 195 of JBNKRC010000014.1, forward strand.
TGCCAAGTCCCTGTATTGCCGATACCCACACACAGACAGGATTGCCTTCGTCGTCATAGTCAATACGAGGCTCCTGATTTTCCATGTTGTCGATTTTGTTCATAACCAGCAAGACTGGTACTTCATCCGCTTCAATTTCAGCTAAGACGGTCTCAACTGCATCAATATTCTCACGAAAACGTTCATCACTGGCATCAACAACATGTAACAAAATGTCAGCTTCTTGTGTTTCTTGTAACGTCGCCTTAAATGCAGCCACAAGATCGTGAGGAAGATGGCGGATAAACCCAACTGTATCGGCCAGAATTGCCGGACCAACATCAGCCAGATCGATTTTACGTAATGTAGGGTCCAGCGTGGCAAATAGCTGGTCTGCTGCATACACATTTGCTGTGGTAATCTGATTGAACAGCGTTGATTTCCCGGCGTTGGTATAACCAACTAAGGAAATGGTCGGGATTTCAGCCCGGTTACGGGCTCGCCGCCCCTGCTCACGTTGCCTGGCCACTTTATCCAAGCGGCGCAAAATGGCTTTAATTCGATCACGCAATAAACGTCGGTCAGTTTCGAGCTGAGTTTCCCCCGGCCCCCGTAAGCCAATCCCCCCTTTTTGCCGTTCTAAGTGAGTCCAGCCACGAACCAAACGAGTTGAAATATGGCGTAACTGAGCCAGCTCAACCTGAAGTTTACCTTCATGAGTCCGAGCTCGTTGAGCAAAAATATCGAGGATCAAACCAGTACGATCAAGTACCCGGCATTGACACAATCTTTCCAGATTGCGCTCTTGGGCAGGAGAAAGGGCGTGGTTAAATATAACCACGTCGGCTTCAACATACTGCACTACTTGCGCAATTTCCTGAGCCTTACCCTCACCGACATAATATTTAGGGTGAGGAGCCTGACGACTGCCAGTAATCACCTGCAGCGCTTCGACTCCTGATGACGACACTAACATTTCAAACTCTGCCAGATCGTCCCACTCACCTTCTTGCGTGAAGTTGATATGAACAAGTACGGCTCGCTCACCGGCTTCATAACGGTCAAACAAGCAATCAACTCCTTAAAATAATGAGCTTTTTAAACAGAAAATTAGTCTTCTGCTTTATCAGAACGTTCTTGTGGGCGTTCTGCGGTATGGTGACTTACGGCACGAGCAGGAACTACCGTTGAGATAGCGTGCTTGTATACCATTTGGTTTACCGTATTTTTCAATAAGATCACGAACTGGTCAAAAGACTCGATCTGACCTTGAAGTTTAATACCGTTAACCAGGTAAATAGATACCGGGATACGCTCGCGGCGTAATGCGTTCAAGAATGGGTCTTGTAGAGATTGCCCCTTAGCCATTTTTATTTTCCTTATTTTGTACTTTTAATAATTTATTTAGCTATTGGTGCTCTGAGCTTAGTTTGCCTTTGCATCTGAGCTAAACGAGTAAAAATCACCCTAAATAACACTTGAGATCAGACCATGTCGGCCGAGTCCGCAAGTGAAAGATCCTTTACAGGGTTCATAACGCAAAGCGATCACATTATACACAGCGAAATCAACCCGATGCTATTACTTTCGACACCGTTTCAAACGCTTGATCAATGTTTTCACTATCTAACCACGTCAGATCATCCCAACTTCTCAACCAGGTGATTTGACGCTTTGCTAATTGACGAGTTGCACAGACACCGCGATAAATTGCTTCATCCAGAGTTGTGTTTCCGTCTAAATAATCCCACATTTGCCGATATCCTACACAGCGAATTGAGGGCAAGTCAGGGTGCAGATCTCCCCGATCATAAAGATCTTTAACTTCTTCGACAAATCCCGCTTCGATCATTTTTTTAAACCGTAGCTCTATTCGCCGGTGAAGTTCCGCCCGGTCGTTTGGCGCAATTGCAAATTGCGCTACCCGATACGGAAGTATGTCCCCCTTAGTCCGGGTCAGCTCAGTAAGAGTTTTACCCGAAATACGATAAACTTCCAGTGCCCGAGATAATCTTTGAGGATCATTAGGATGAATCCGTTCTGCTGAGACCGGATCCACCTCTGCCAGCCTATCGTGCAAAACTTTCCACCCAAGAGTCAATGCTTCTTGTTCAATTTGTTGCCTAATTTCCGGATTTGCGGCAGGTAATGGAGATAAACCTTCTAGTAAAGCCTTGTAATAGAGCATTGTTCCGCCGACTAATAGTGGAATTTTGCCCTGTGACACAATTTCATCCATCGCATTTAATGCATCACGACGAAAATCTGCCGCCGAATAAGCTTCGGCCGGATCTAAAATATCAATTAACCGATGCGGAGCTAATTCAAGCTCGTGTTTATCAGGCTTGGCGGTACCAATATCCATTCCTTTATAAATTAACGCGGAATCGACACTGATAATCTCTACCGGGAAAGCCTGACGCAGGCGGATCGCCAGATCCGTTTTTCCGGAAGCGGTTGGTCCCATTAAAAAGAGGGCAAGTGGTAATGGTTTTGTCATGAATTTAATACTGATATCGTCTCAGAAAAATCTACCCGTTGAATAAACTTAGGATCATCTAAAGGTAACTGACCTTGCCAAAGCTGCTCGAGTTGGGCAATCAGCTGAATTGCCTCCGATAAAGTGTAGTCGCTTTTTATTAAAACGACATGATCGGCAAGCCAGTCACACATAAGATCGATCAGGAGCACAGATTCTTCAGGGTGAACAGAAGCTGCGTAAGATATCAGATCCGGCAGCAACTGTTGTAAATTTTGTTGACGTAATGGCTGAGGGACCCCCATCACCATGACCTTATGATTAGATCGTTGCTTCAACTCGATCCCTAATCGGATAAATACGGGCTCTAATGTATCTAACGCCAGCTTCTCCTGCTGATTAATCACAAACGACAACGGAACCAACAGAGGCTGAGAACGCAGCCCTTCTTTTTCCGGTGAGAGTTGTTTTCTCACTTGTAACCATTGAGCACGTTCCAGTGACAACAAACAAGGTTCCGGCTTGGCCTGAGTCAACAAATACCTCCCCTGAATCACGGATACCGCCTTACCAATTCCAGCTAAAGGCTCATCGTGACTAAAGGAGGAAATGGTTGTCTTCAGACTCTTCCGCTCGGTGTCATTGCTTGTTTTAACCTCAGGAATTGGAGTCGTGATTAAACGTTGATAGGCCGCCACCTCCTTCTGAGAAGGAGACCGCTCAAGCTGATAGCCAGGTTGTCCGGATGGTTCAGAGGCTTTGGCTTTAGAGGGAAATTCTCGCCACTGGTGTGGATATGATGCCTCTGCAATACCATCATGATCCGGGTGATTCGCCGTTCTGGCCATTCCCGGATATACCGGCGTATTATCGGGCATCACCGTTGCGTTCGCGACCAGCGAAGCACTCTCGTCAGGCTGATAGAAAGCCGCTTCATTCTGCGCCGGAGGATCAATATAGTTGGCTTCCGCTAATGCACTGGTCAGAGCCTGATAGATAAAGTCGTGGACCAGTCTGGCCTGATGGAAACGGACTTCATGCTTTGCCGGATGAACGTTTACATCAACCTGATGCGGGTCAAGCTCAATATAGAGAACAAATGCCGGATACTGATCGGCTCGCAGGCTGCTTTCGTAACTTTGCCGGATAGCATGATTGATCAGCTTATCCTTCATCATCCGTCCATTCACATAGCAATATTGTAAATCGCTTTGCTGCCGGGCACCGTCAGGATCGGTAATCCACCCGTGTAAACGAAATCCCTGATGCTCCAGTTCAACTTTCAGCATGTGCCGGACGAACCCGGCGCCACAAGCGGTGCTAATCCGCTTCTCAATCTGCGCATCGGTTTTACTCGCCCGGTACTGACGTACGATAGCGCCATTATGGCGCAGCGTCATACTGACATCAAACCGGCTGAGCGCAATGCGTTTTACCAGTTCATCAATATGACTGAATTCAGTTTTCTCGGTACGTAAGAATTTACGCCGGGCCGGTGTATTAAAGAAAAGATCCAGCACTTCAACCGTAGTACCAATCGGATGAGCCGTCGGCTGTAACTTCACCGACATGTCACGACCTTCACTGTACGCCAGCCAGGCCTGTTCCTGAGCAGCCGTTCTGGAAGTCAAAGTTAAACGCGAAACGGAACTGATACTTGCCAGGGCTTCACCGCGAAATCCCAGGCTGACAATGGCTTCCAGATCATCCAGTGTATGGATTTTAGATGTCGCATGACGGCTCAGAGCCAGAGTCAGTTCATCTTGTTCAATACCATGACCGTTATCCCTGACCCGAATGAGTTTACTGCCCCCTTTTTCGATATCAATATCAATCCGGGTAGCACCTGAGTCCAGACTATTTTCCACCAGCTCTTTGACCACTGAAGCCGGACGCTCAACCACTTCACCGGCAGCAATCTGGTTAGCTAAACGGGCCGGAAGTATTTGTATAGGCATGGTCACTACTCACTAGGAATAATCAGAATCTGATTCACATTAAGCTGATCGGATTTCAGATTATTCTTCTGACGGATGGTATCAATACTGACTTCAAACTGACGGGCGATTTTGCCGAGGAAATCACCACGGCGGACGGTATATTTTCGAACAGTAACAGGTACCGGTTTAATCTCGGTCGCTGTTGTCTCAATTGACAACTTTTGTCCGACTTTCAACACGTTCGATTTCAGACCATTCTGCTGTTTAATGTCATTAATGGATACACCATACTTATTGGCAATCAGTCCGAGAAACTCACCAGACTGAACGACATGAGTAACTTTTCTTATTTCTGGCTTAGGCCCGGACGTCACCGCCGGCGCCAGAATCACCGTCGACTTGCCCGGAATCAATAACACCTGTCCAACCGATAAACTGGTCGACTTTAAGTGGTTCATCCCCAGTAAATTATCAACGCTGGTGGCATAATGTTTGGCAATGACAGACAACGATTCACCCGCTTTCACCACATGCTTGATATTATGTTTACGAGCGGCTAACAAGGTACCTTCTGGGGGATTATCCTCAAAATAATGTAAGATCGCTTTGCTCATGGCTTTCGCGAGGCTATTCTGATGACGAGACTGAAACAATAGTTTTTCTTCACCCGGATTGGAAATAAACCCAGTCTCTACTAAAACAGACGGAATATCAGGTGACTTTAACACCGCCAGACTTGCATTCACCGGATCCTGTTTATGTAAAAATGCAACTTTACCCAACTCTCCCAGAATATCCTCACCGAGCTTATACCCTTCTTTTTGTGAATGGCTGAACTGTAAATCAAGCAGAGTCTGACTCACATTCGGATCATTGTTGGTTTTCGCCAGTACCTGCCCGGCCCCGCCCAGTAATTCCGATTGCCTTTCCTGATCTTCGACCCACTTAGCGATCTCCGTATTCGCACGGCGGGTATTAAGAACAAACACAGAAGCACCTTTAGGCTCAGGCGAACGGAAAGCATCCGCATGAATGGATATCAATAAATGCGCCTTTTGTTTACGCGCAATCTCCGAGCGTTTATTCAGCGGAACAAAGTAATCCCCTTTCCGGGTCAGTATTGCCTTAACGCCCTGCATCGAATTTAATTGTGCCGCCACTTTTTTCGCAATGGATAACGTTACATTTTTTTCATAATGTCCGCCCGGACCAATTGATCCCGGATCCTCACCACCATGCCCGGCATCCACCGCCACAATCACGTCATCCTGACCGATATATTGTGAAACGTCTTTTGCTACCGTCAGCGGTTTGTCTGAACCAGACTGGGTCATCTTTGTCGGTTTCACGGACTCAGGATGGGCTAAATCAATCACTAAACGATGCCCGTATTCACCATTTGGTGTCGGCGCAAGCTTAAAGACTTCAGAGTCAGCAGACTGGGTTAAATCTAAAACCAGGCGTACAGAATTGCCATCTTTAGGTGTACTCTTACGAATCTGTTTCAAAACCGGGCTATTTGTTACCTTAACCGGTAACCTGATATGGTTCCTGACAGACTGGATATCGATAACCAGACGCTGTGGATTAGATAAAGTGAAATAACTATAGTGAGGCTCTTCAGCCAAATCCATTACGATACGAGTCTCATCCGGCGCAGGCCAGACACGCACACCATTTAACACATTGGCACTTGCTGAAAATGAAATCAGACAAGACAAAACAGCATAAAAAAGAGCGCTACAAGAAAAAAAATGCTTTACGTTCTTCATAACTCCAACTGGCACAATAAGCTCTTCCCATAATCACTATTAGCCGATACCTGAGCAATTCGTTGATCGTTATGGTAACGAATTTCAATATCTAAATCCGCCTGAGGAAGGATTCCAAAACCCTTTTCCGGCCATTCAACAATACAGATGGCATTATCTGTAAAGTAGTCACGGATCCCCATAAATTCGAGTTCTTCCGGATCGGCCAAACGGTACAGATCAAAGTGGTAAACCTGCCATGGATCGAGCTGATAAGGTTCAACAAGGGTATAAGTAGGACTCTTCACATTGCCCCTATGCCCTAAAGCCCGGATAAAGCCGCGGCTAAAGGTTGTTTTTCCGGCGCCTAAATCACCGTGGAGATACAAAGTGGTATTTCGAGTACACAAACCAGCGAGTTTTTCACCAAATACAACGGTTTCTGCTTCATTTTTCAGAAAAAAGGACTTACTGGTCATTTAATTCGATCTCTAACTTCAAAAACAATCAAAAAACATAACAATAGAAATAGTAAACTGGGTTCGAACGCCCATACAAGTATTCTTGTGTAAAGGCAGAGAAAAAATTGTAAAGCTTAGCCATGTATCACTGATCTGGCAAGGTTCCGGCTAGATCCTCCGCATAAGATCCGTTAAGATCCGCCCCCTTCGCAAATATGAGAACCTAACTATGGACTACCAACAATTAGCCGGAAAAATAAAACACTGGGGTCTGGAATTAGGATTCGACAAAGTCGGTATTTGTGATGTCGATTTGAGTCAACATGAACAAGCACTTCAGCATTGGCTTGATGCCGGCTATCAGGGTGACATGGAATGGATGGCCCGCCACGGTATGATGCGGGCACGTCCTGCAGAACTGCTTCCCGGAACCATCAGAGCGATCAGCGTCCGGATGCAATATCTGCCTGAAGACGCTAAATTTGCTCAAACACTCAATAACCCGGATTATGCGTATATCAGTCGCTATGCATTAGGCCGGGACTACCACAAATTATTACGCAACCAGTTAAAAAAACTGGGCGATAAAATACGCCAGGAAGTCAGTGAACTTAATTTTCGTCCTTTTGTTGATTCCGCACCAATCCTCGAGCGACCGTTAGCCCAGAAAGCCGGGCTGGGATGGAGTGGTAAACATTCTCTTATATTAGATGAACAGACCGGTTCATGGTTTTTTATCGGTGAATTGCTGGTAAACATTCCCTTACCTGTCGATGAACCGAGTAAAAATTTATGTGGAAACTGTTCGGCCTGTATAACATCATGTCCGACCGGCGCCATTGTTGCTGATGGCATTATTGATTCCAGAAAATGTATCTCCTATCTGACAATTGAATACTCAGGATCAATTCCGGTTGAATTTCGCCAGGCAATGGGAAATCGCATCTATGGCTGCGACGACTGTCAGTTGGTTTGTCCATGGAACCGGCAAGCCCCACTAACCACACAAGAAGATTTTTTACGACGGAAAGTTTTTGACACCCCCGATCTGGTCGACCTGTTTAACTGGGACGAGGATACGTTCCTCCGGCAATTACAAGGCTCACCAATTCGACGTATTGGTCATATCCAGTGGCTACGTAATATCGCTATTGCCATCGGAAACGGACCAGCCTGTCAACGCAGCCTGAGTGCATTAAAAAACCGTAAGGGACTATCAGACTTACTGGATGAACACATTGATTGGGCGATAACTCAGTTAGAAACCCGGAATGAGTCAGAAAACCGCCGCCATCAAAGGTTAATTCGAATCATAGAAAAAGGCCTGCCCAGAGATGCATAGTCTGCCAACAACCATAGTAACCGTAGCATTACTTTGACCTGATTCTCAAAACGATGATGTGGAAAAAAATTTCAATTTGGTGCAAATAGCAAGTGGTAATGAAAGTTAATCACATTAGCAAGACAATAAAAAGATCAACCAAGCATTGACAAACGATCCGGTTTCGATCTAGGCGCAGTGATAACTAAATCAACAATTATCAACAAAATCAATTAGTTAACTAAACCAGAATAAGTCTCTATAACCCTACCGATAAACAAGATCTTTTGCTGCTATTAATATTTCAACATCCAGATACAGATTACCCACCAACTTATCCACAATTAATAAAATGTGGATAACTCTGTGAATTATATTGTAAAGACGGTTCAAACATCTTGAATAACTCAAGTGCCAGCTTGTGCATAGAATAATGAATCATAGAAGAGAGAGATTTAACTCTTTCATTCATAATTTGGGGAAGTTATGCTTCGCAGCATTAAGAAAAGAGAATCTGGAGCGACACACGAGGTTCGAACTCGTGACCTCAACCTTGGCAAGGTTGCGCTCTACCAACTGAGCTAGTGTCGCATTTTGTATCCAAAAAGGATTGGTTGCGGGAGCAGGATTTGAACCTACGACCTTCGGGTTATGAGCCCGACGAGCTACCAAGCTGCTCCATCCCGCGTCCGTTATAACTGCATTAGCAGTTACCTTAGAAACTGGAGCGACACACGAGGTTCGAACTCGTGACCTCAACCTTGGCAAGGTTGCGCTCTACCAACTGAGCTAGTGTCGCATTCGACGCTTTACGTCGTTCAGGGCTGCGAATTATAAGAGCATTTTTTTGTGATGCAAGCCTTTAATTCAAAAAAAATCATTTTTTTTCCGAATTCAAGCTAAGTGGATAAAAACCAATCAAAAACCACCATTAAATGAACAAATAACCTTCACAAACCTCAGATGAAATTATATTTTGAAGATGGTTTCCCGGTAATATTTCAGTTCAGCAATTGACTCTCGAATATCATCCAAAGCCAGATGACTGCTTTTTTTGCTGAATCCATCCAAAATTTCTGGTTTCCAACGACGGGTCAGTTCTTTTATAGTGCTGACATCAACATACCGGTAGTGAAAATATTCCTCAAGTTCAGGCATATGCTTGACCAGAAAACGACGATCCTGGCCGATACTGTTGCCACAAATAGGGGATTTTCCTTTTGGTACCCACTTTCCCAGAAAAGTGATCGTTTGTTTAATCGCCTCTTCTTCACTGACAGAATCATTACGGATACGATCCACTAAACCACTTTTGGTATGAGTGGTCGTACACCATTCATCCATTTTCGCCAATTCGCTTTCCGGCTGATGAACCGCAAATACCGGACCTTCAGCCAAAATATTTAATTCGCTGTCAGTAACAATAGTGGCAATTTCAATGATTTTATGCGTTTCAGGATCAAGTCCCGTCATCTCTAAATCAATCCAGATCAGATTCTGTTCGTTAAAAGACATAGCAGTTGCCTATATGGGTTTAATAATAAAAAAGGTACTATACCGCAATTACGTTATCGCGCGGAACATCTATCCACTAGTATAGAAGTACCGTACCTCTTCCGGGCTCAAGTTTTCACACTTTAAGTAGAGAATCGTGGCAAAGAAAAAGAAACTGACACATGGCCAAGTTCGCCGGGTGCGCAACAATCAGAAAAAACGTCTGGCAAAAGAAGAACAGATCGAATGGGATGACACCATGCTGGGTGGTGTTCAGGATGGCTTAGTCATCAGCCGTTTCGGACAACATGCTGACATTGAAGACCCTGAAAATCATGACATTCATCGTTGTAATCTTCGCCGTAATATCGAATCGCTGGTAACCGGTGACAAAGTTCTCTGGCGGGCGGGACTGGAAACAATGGCCGGAATTTCAGGCGTGGTGGAAGCCGTAAAACCCCGCAGTTCCGTACTGACCCGTCCGGATTACTACGATGGTCTGAAACCTGTTGCTGCAAACGTCGATCAGATGATCATCGTGTCATCGGTACTTCCGGAACTTTCGTTAAATATTATCGATCGCTATCTGATTGTCGCCGAAACCTTACATATTGAGCCTCTGCTGGTACTTAATAAAATCGATTTACTCGATGAAGAACAGCTGACGACTTATCGTGAATGGATGTCTGTATATGTAAAACTTGGCTATCCGATTATTTATGTCAGTAAAGAAACCGGTGAAGGAATTACGGAACTTGAAGCGCAGTTACGTGACAAAGTAAATGTCTTTGTCGGACAGTCCGGTGTAGGAAAATCCAGTCTGGTTAACGCGCTTTTACCTCAGTTAGATACAAAAATAGAAGAAGGTGAAGTGTCTGAAACATCCGGCCTCGGACAACATACCACCACCACGGCACGACTTTACCACTTTCCGAACGGCGGCGATTTAATCGATTCTCCCGGAGTCCGTGAATTTGGTCTGTGGCACCTTGAAGCTGACGAAGTAACTCAGGCATTTGTGGAATTCCGCCCATTTTTAGGCGGGTGTAAATTCCGCGACTGTAAACATGGTGATGACCCAGGCTGTTTAATTCGGGAAGCCGTAGAAAAAGGGGAAATTGATCAGATTCGTTACGATAATTATCACCGGATTATTGAAAGCATGGGCGAGAATAAAGCCAACCGGCAATATTCAAGAAATAAAAAATCGGACTTATAAATTCAATAACTTTCCAGTCGTTACTGACAGAATATTAGGAATTGAGTAGTATGTCGCGCCATATCATATCGATAACATTTGGGAAAAGAGCATGGATAAACTAAAAGTTGGGCTGCAATACTGGTTACCTCAACATGGCTTAACTCGCTTAGTAGGCAGACTTGCTTCAGCACAGGCAGGCAAGCTCACTACAGCCGTCATTCGCTGGTTTATCAAGCAGTACAAAGTCAATATGAATGAGGCGCTCCACTCAGATCCGGAACATTTTAAAACGTTTAATGAGTTCTTTGTACGTGAATTAAAACCTCATGCCCGTCCCATCGCTGGCGGGGATAACCTATTAACCTACCCCGCTGATGCTTGTGTCAGTCAGTTTGGTCCGATTGTTGACGGTCATCTTATCCAGGCCAAAGGTCATACTTATTCAGCTCTGGAACTTCTCGGTGGCTGCAAAAAACTGGCAGATCAATTCACCAATGGCGGATTTGCCACTCTCTATCTTTCTCCACGGGATTATCACCGCGTACACATGCCATGTGATGGTATCCTGCGACAGATGATTTATGTTCCCGGTGATCTGTTTTCCGTAAATCCGTTAACGGCCGAAAACGTCCCCAATCTATTTGCCCGCAATGAACGCGTGGTATGTATATTCGATACCAAATTCGGACCAATGGCTCAGGTTCTGGTCGGTGCCACTATTGTAGGCAGCATTGAACTGGTATGGGCGGGCACCATTACGCCACCAACCGGGAATACCATCCATAAATGGGACTATCCGGCAGATGGCGAGAAAGCAATTCGCCTGAAAAAAGGGGAAGAAATGGGACGCTTTAAGCTTGGTTCAACAGTGATTAACCTGTTTGCAGCCAGCAAAATCCGTTTTGATGACTCAATGAAACCGGGCCTTTCGACCAAAATGGGTGAGCCATACGCCCATAAAATGAGCGAATAATTGCCCGAACCAAAAGATATCCGGTTCTGTAATCACCGCTCCGGATATCAGATTCACATCCCGGGGGATCACACCCCCGCTAATTTTGATCAAAGCCAAGCATTAGATCGTTTTTTTTAAATCAGTATCAAATTACAACGCGGCTCTAAGTCCTTTCCACCTCAATCATTTATCCTTACAAACTGAGGTGTCCAGGATTAAGTGAGTTACGCATGAATCAAGTCAACCCCGCACAACTTATAAAACTTCTGCTCTGTTTTATCCCAGCTATCGGATTATTACTGATTCCAATCGATAACATCCCAATTGAAGGATTAACCTTAATTCAGCATAGGTTGCTAGCCATTTTCCTTCTGGCTGCACTACTGTGGGTTCTGGAGCCTGTTCCCGTGTTTGCGACATCCATTCTGATCATCACACTGGAACTCATCATGATATCCAACAAAGGGTTACACCTTTTCCGCGCCCCGGTTGAAGGCCACGAATTCGGGACTCTGATTAAATATACCGATATATTCAGTGCCTTTTCCTCGCCGATTATCATCCTGTTCATGGGTGGGTTCTCATTAGCCATTGCCGCTTCCAAGTATGAACTGGATAACAATCTGGCCCGGGTATTACTCAAACCGTTCGGTAAGCAGCCAAGATTTATTATGTTGGGCCTGATGCTAATCACGGCCTGTTTCTCCATGTTTATGTCCAACACAGCAACGACGGTAATGATGCTGGCTTTACTCGGGCCAATTGTCGCTTCAGCTCAGGCGGGCGATAAGGGAATTAAAGCTCTGGTTCTTTGTATTCCTATTGCCGCAAATACCGGCGGGATTGCCACACCGATCGGAACCCCGCCTAATGCCATTGCTTTACAATATTTAACCGGCGAACATACCATCAGCTTTCTGAAATGGATGATGATGGGATTACCATTCGTGATTGTACAGCTTGCGATTGCCTGGTTCCTGCTACAGCGACTGTTTCCGTCACAACAAACACACATGCAACTTACGTTAAAAGGCTCATTCAGTAAAAGCTGGCAGGCGCTTACTGTCTATATAACCTTTGCAGCCACCATTATTCTGTGGATAACCACTTCTCTGCATGGCATGAATACTTATGTTGTTTCGATCATTCCCCTTGCCGTATTTACCCTGACCGGAATCATGGGGAAAGATGAACTTAAACTGATCAACTGGGATGTATTATGGCTGGTTGCCGGAGGGATTGCGATCGGGATAGCCCTTGATAAAACAGGCCTGGCACTCGCGCTGGCACATGCCATTAACTATGAGTCCTTATCTCCGATGTTAGTGGTAGTCACACTGTCCCTCGTCTGCTGGCTGATGGCCAACTTCATGTCCAATACCGCCACTGCAAACCTTTTAATGCCGATTGCAGCAGCTATCGGAGCATCAATGGCCAGTTTGCAAAGCGTCGGCGGTATCCAGGGATTGCTGGTTGTGGTCGCCTTCTCAGCCTCTCTGGGCATGATTCTTCCTGTTTCAACACCACCAAATTCATTAGCCTATTCAACCGGTCTGATTGAAAGCAGGGATATGGCCAAAGCCGGGATATTAGTTGGTGTGATCGGCTTAACCATCGTCTACTGCGCGGCGTGGATATTAACCTAAATAGTCAATCTGCCCTCCTCACTCTGTAAAACGGCTCATCTAGCCGTTTTATCTTTGTTTTATACGTCACTTCGTGCATAGTGAGCCCAATTATTTCATGGTTCATGAGGCATAAAAATGGGATATGAGTGGTTTGCATTAGCAGCCGCGTTTCTTTGGGCTATTGGTAGTATTTTATCCGTCATTCCGGCCCGACATTTAGGTTCATTTTCCTATAGTCGCTGGCGTATGGGGTGTACCTCGGTCATGCTTATTTCAATGGCGCTCTTTACCGGAGGATGGCAGACCGTCTCACTACACCAGATTCCGCCAATGGCATTTTCCGGACTGATTGGAATTTTCATCGGTGATACGGCCCTTTTTGCCTGTTTTAACCGGATGGGTCCCCGCCAGGCCGGACTACTGTTTTCCTGCCACGCTGTATTTTCAGCCGTCTTAGGTTACTTTCTGTTCAGTGAATCAATGACAACATCAGAACTGCTCGGCGCTGTACTGGTCTTTGTCGGTGTGGTTACGGCTATCTTTTTTCGCAGCAAAAGAACGAATACCCATCAACTGGAAATCATTCACGGCAGTGTCTGGATAGGTATCGGGCTGGGATTAACCGCAGCCCTCTGTCAGGCACTTGGCGGTATCATCGCAAAACCGGTCATGCAGACCGATATTGACCCTGTATCGGCATCGGCTATTCGTATGATCACCGCATTTTGTGCTCATACTCTATTACTCGCTACCGGAATAAAGGTCAGCCGTCCCGCATCAAGGATAACAATGAAAGTATTCCTCATTACCGCAATAAATGGCTTTATTGCCATGGCTCTGGGGATGACGCTGATTTTATATGCACTCCGTACCGGTAACGTCGGGATGGTGGCCCTGCTCTCGTCAACCACGCCAATAATGTTGTTACCGATCATGTGGATTTATACCGGACAATGCCCCAATCGCCATGCCTGGTCAGGGGCTGTTTTAGCCGTTATCGGCACGGGGATATTGGTGTATAAATAGGCATAACATGCTATAAATGCGAGTAATTATTGATTGATTGATTTCCTTATCGCTATTAATAGGGATAATCATTGATCTGAACCTTCTGTATTTAAGCAAAAGTGTAGTAAAATTACGCTAATTTCATTTTTCAGTTACTTTGATTTTGACGAGGTCAACACTATGTCAGCTAAGAAGCCAATGGCTCTAGTCATCCTTGACGGTTGGGGTTATCGCGCAGATGACGCAGATAACGCTATTAACAACGCAAACACTCCAGTTATTGACAGCCTGATGGCTAACAACCCAAACACTTTGATCTCTGCATCTGGTATGGACGTTGGTCTGCCTGACGGTCAAATGGGTAACTCAGAAGTTGGTCACACCAATATCGGTGCAGGTCGTATCGTATATCAGGATCTGACTCGTATTACTAAAGCTATCGCTGATGGTGAGTTCCAGGAAAACCCGACTATTGCTCAGGCAATGGATAAAGCAATCAAAGCAGGTAAAGCAGTACACATCATGGGTCTTATGTCTCCGGGTGGTGTTCACTCTCACGAAGATCATATCTACGCAGCCGTAGAAATGGCAGCGGCTCGTGGCGCTGAAAAAATCTTCCTGCACTGCTTCCTTGACGGACGTGATACTCCACCACGTAGCGCAGAAGGTTCACTAAAAGCATTTGATGAACTATTCGCTAAACTGGGCAAAGGCCGTATCGCTTCTCTGGTTGGTCGTTACTACGCAATGGACCGTGACAACAACTGGGAACGCGTTCAGGAAGCTTACGAACTGCTTACTGAAGCAAAAGGCGCATACACAGTTGACTCTGCTGTTGCAGGTCTGGAAGCGGCTTACTCTCGTGAAGAAAACGATGAATTCGTTAAAGCAACAATCATCCAGGCAGAAGGTCAGGAATCTTCAGCAATGGAAGATGGCGACGCAGTTATCTTCATGAACTACCGTGCTGACCGTGCTCGTGAAATCACCCGTACTTTCGTCGCTGATTTCGACGGTTTCACTCGTGCTAAATTCCCTGCGATTGACTTTGTTATGCTGACTCAGTACGCTGCAGATATTCCTCTGCTATGTGCATTCCCACCAGCATCACTGGACAACACTTATGGTGAATGGCTATCTAAAGCGGGTAAAACTCAGCTACGTATTTCTGAAACAGAAAAATATGCACACGTAACATTCTTCTTCAACGGCGGTATTGAAACTGAATTTGACGGTGAAGAGCGTCAGCTTGTTGCATCGCCAAAAGTTGCGACTTACGACCTGCAACCAGAAATGAGCGCACCTGAACTGACTGATAAGCTGGTTGCTGCAATCAAATCTGGTAAATACGACGCCATCATCTGTAACTACCCGAACCTTGATATGGTCGGCCACACAGGTGTCTACGATGCAGCGGTTAAAGCTTGTGAAGCCGTTGATGAGTGTATCGGTAAAGTAGTTGAAGCAATCAAAGAAGTTGATGGTCAGCTACTGATCACTGCCGACCACGGTAACGCAGAAATGATGGTTAACCCGGAAACCGGCGGTATCCATACTGCTCACACTAACCTGCCTGTACCACTGGTTTACGTTGGCAACAAAGACGTAACACTGAAAGAAGGCGGTAAACTGTCAGACCTGGCTCCAACTATGCTGGCACTGACTGGTATGGAAATCCCGGCAGAAATGTCAGGTACTGTATTAGTATAATCTATCTCTTCTGAGTTAATCCTGAAAACCCCGATTGTTATTACATCGGGGTTTTTTATACCCTCAATATTGCCAATAATCTCATTTAACTACTTTTTTTTGCAATTCAATGTCGTTGAGACAGTGGCTTTGAGTATACTGTTAATCTCCGAATGAATCCGATTGGCATGATAAGGTACATTGTGATATTTCGAGCTATGCTTTTTTCGATTAAGCGACGGGTTGCCGCCATGATAGTGGCCTCTTTTATGATGGTGCCGCTATGTTATGGCTCACCACAAAATGAGCTTAAAGGCGTGAAAAGTGAAATATCCCGCCAACAGAAAGAACTGACTAAGCAAAGTGCCGAACTTGATTCATTACAGGGATCGCTCAAGAAACAGGAACTGGCAATATCTGATCTGGGAAAACAGATAAAACAGACTCAGGTTAGTTTGAATAAAGCGAATGGTGCAATAAAACAGCTGGAGCTGGACATTAGCCGGTTAATCAAGCAAAAGGCCCGGCAGTCGGAAAAACTGAAACAACTCATCAATACATACTATGCCACCAGAAATAGTGGCAATGCTTCATCCTTACTTCAAGATAACAGTGAGGAAGATCGTATCAGCCAGTATTATCAACACCTTGCGAAAGAACGTAGTGCGACTATCGAAGCGTTAAATAAAACGCATCAGCAGTTAACCGCAAAACAGCAAGCTCTGCAAACCGAGCGAGATAGCATCAGTGCACTGCTGACTCAACAGACAACTAAGCGCGATGAACTGAGGAATACCCAGAAGCAGCGTCAGTCCACGCTGAACAGAATCAAGACCAGTATCTCTTCAGACAAAGTTTATCTTGCTGAATTACAGCGTAATGAAGCACGGCTCAAATCAGAACTGGCCAAGGCTGCCAAACGAAATGCAATACCAATGCGTGGTCTTGCCAGGGAAAAAGGTCAGCTTGACTGGCCGGTCAGAGGTCAGCTGCTACACCGTTTTGGTACCACGCAGAGCGGACAGATTGACTGGAAAGGGATTGTTATCAGTGCCGATTATGGTCAGGAAGTTAAAGCCGTATATCCGGGCACCATTGTATTCTCTGAGTATCTGCGCGGTTATGGGCTCGTCGTACTACTTGATCATGGTAAAGGCGATATGACTCTGTACGGTTTTAATCAGACTTTGCTGAAAAAAGAAGGCGATAAAGTACTGGCAGGGGAAACCATTGCTCTGGCCGGCGACACAGGAGGCCAGCCACAACCATCACTTTACTTTGAAATTCGTCGTAACAGCAAAGCACAAAATCCGCTGCAATGGCTAAAATGAGAGGTGATTACCGGTCATCCCGTGCATCCGCAGTCTTTAAGCCGCTCTCCAGCAACTGAAACTGTTCTAATCCCACCGGAGTAGCTTTAGGCTTTACTACCGAAAGCATTTGAATCATACCCTGATTAATCATCTCTTCCGTTACCATTGCTGACGGAGATAAAGATGACTGATAGCTTAACCAGCTTGATGCAATCAGATGTAATGTCGTTATAAAAGAGCTCATCTGTTCTTTATCAATCTGCAATAAATTCATCTCAATAAATGTAGTGGTAATTTGTACCAGATTTTCACGCAACTTTTGCTGTACCTGAATGTATTCCCGGTGTAATTCCCGGTCACGACGCAAAATATCAGGCAGGTTACTGTAGAAAAAACGATATTTCCACATTAGGGAAAATATAGAATCAAGATAATGTTTGAGCAGGGACAGGCTTTCTGTTTGACCGCATACCGGTGTAAAACGCTCAAGTAGCTCAAGGGAATAACGAGTGAAGATAGCCCGAACAATATCCTGTTTATTACGATAGTGGTAATAGAGATTACCGGGGCTGATCCCAAGATGAGCTGCAATATGATTGGTCGTCACATTACGTTCACCCTGCTGATTAAACAGTTCTAATGCGGCGGAGACTATTTTATCTTTGGTTTTCATTATCACTCTGCCTTTATATAACCCTATGAATATTAATCAAAAACGCTTAGGGTTTG
>JBNKRC010000015.1:0-18034 GCA_050296215.1 Vibrio sp.
GCTTTATTCTTTAGTCAAGATGTAAAAATTATATACTCTAGTCACCTAAAGATACAATTTGAACAGGCAGCAGCAGACTCGGAGATAAAGCTGAGCTATCCGCTCGATCCCGCGGGGCGAGTTTTATTGCTATTACTTTGCCAGTTCCTGCTTTAATAATGTCGATTGTACCTGATCATTTTTGGCCGCCAGTTCTTCCAGCCAGCTCCGGTAACCCTGTTCTATCAGTTTTCTGGCAACAAAATTTACATCATCTTTATGGCTCATCTGTTCAATTAAGAACTGGCGAACCCGATCCGGCATAGGGAAAATCCTGGTCATTGATGACTGGACCAGACGCTTGAGACGGGGGTTGTGACTGGCTAATATCAGTTGCTCAACAGAAAACGGGTCATGTAACTGCGCGAGTCTGGTCACCTCTCGCTCAGAATCGAGATCCGCACGTTTCAGCCACAACAATTTATATAAGGCCGGATCCTGACTCACTTTCGCCAGCGCCACCATGATCCGGTTGGACGGCAGCCAGCTGACCACCCCCTTTTGCCTGATCTGACCGGCCAGATATTGCACTTCTTCTGCCGTAAGCTGCGGAAGTTCCTGAAGCAATAAAACCTGGTGCCGCTCTGCCTGGTCTGGCTCCCCTGTCAGCCAGAGCTTTAAATCCAGTTTACGTTCCCTGACATTCTGAATAAATTCAGAAACACTCTGTTTTTCACGACCTGATTTCATTAATCGATTGGCAACAGCGGGATAATCGAATGCAGGGGAATAGAATTCAAACCCATCACCTTTTGCGACAATGTGATAGAGGGGGGCAAGCAGGCGCTGCTTCGCAACAAAAGCGGCAAGTTGGTCGGATAAAGTCAGGTGTGATTGCTCCAGCCGCTGCAACAACAGATAGCGAATCACCTCTTGCTGTGGGAAGGCCAGACCCTGAATCGAAAAATCGAGTTTTCCTATATCGTTATTTCTGGCTAGCGCTAACAGTTCATCTACTTTCTCAGAAAGATCCGGCTGCGCTAACCAGTTATCTCTCTGTTCAAGACTCATTTCCTGCGCCTGCCCGACGGATGTAACCATCTGAAGTGAGCAAAAAATAAGAATTAACCACAACCATCCTTGTCGCATGTTAATCTCCACCGAATATAAAAACGCCACCAATAATTTGGTGGCGTCTATTATTCCATGATTCTGAACCTATTGACGTCGCATCGCGTCAAAAAATTCATCATTGGTCTTGGTCATTGCCAGTTTATCGATTAGGAATTCCATGGCGTCAGTTTCACCCATCGGGTGAACAATCTTACGCAGTATCCACATCTTCTGCAGCTCGTCAGGCTTAGTCAGCAATTCTTCACGACGAGTACCGGAACGGTTGAAATCGATAGCCGGGAATACACGTTTTTCTGCAATCTTACGGTTAAGGTGCAGTTCCATGTTACCTGTACCTTTAAACTCTTCGTAGATAACTTCATCCATCTTAGAGCCAGTATCAACCAGGGCCGTTGCGATGATGGTTAAGCTGCCGCCCTCTTCAACGTTACGGGCCGCACCGAAGAAGCGTTTCGGACGGTGCAGTGCGTTCGCATCCACACCACCGGTCAGAACCTTACCGGAAGAAGGAACCACAGTGTTGTAAGCACGGGCAAGACGAGTAATTGAGTCAAGCAGAATAACCACATCTTTTTTGTGCTCAACCAGACGTTTGGCTTTTTCAATCACCATCTCTGCGACTTGCACGTGACGGGAAGCAGGCTCATCAAAAGTAGAGGCCACCACTTCACCTTTCACCAGACGCTGCATCTCGGTCACCTCTTCCGGACGTTCGTCGATAAGAAGAACCATCAGGACACATTCCGGGTGATTATAGGCAATACTCTGAGCGATATTCTGCAACAACATGGTTTTACCCGCTTTTGGCGGAGCAACAATCAAACCACGCTGACCTTTACCGATTGGTGAGGCGAGATCGAGAACACGAGCAGTAATGTCTTCTGTCGAACCATTACCACGTTCCATAATCATGCGTTCGTTGGCATGCAGCGGAGTCAGGTTCTCAAACAGGATTTTGTTACGCGCATTATCTGGACGGTCATCATTAACCGTGTTCACTTTAAGCAGCGCAAAATAACGCTCGCCTTCTTTTGGCGGGCGAATTTTACCGCTGATCGAGTCACCGGTACGCAGGTTGAAACGGCGAATTTGGCTTGGTGAGACATAAATGTCATCAGGACCGGCCAAATAAGAACTGTCGGCACTTCTCAGGAAACCGAAGCCATCTTGAAGGATTTCTAATACGCCATCTCCAAAGATATCTTCGCCACTTTTCGCGTGAGCTTTCAGGATAGAGAAAATAATATCTTGCTTACGTAAACGCGCTAGGTTTTCAAGACCAAGGCTTTCACCGAGTTGGACTAGATCAGAAACTGGTCTGTTCTTAAGTTCTGTTAGATTCATTGTGGTGGATACTTGTTTAGTCAAAATAGGATCTATTTGCTAGTTAAGGAGATTTGGCCGGCTAGGATTGACCAAGAAGTGAACACATGTTTAATTTACGTGCGATAAATTAGCACTAAAAATAAAGCTAGTCTAGGTTTTGTTTATATTCAAAAAATAAAACCGCACATTTCAGTGTGCGGTTTGTCATTTTTAAAGATTTGCGTCTAAAAACTCTTTTAGCTGAGTCTTAGATAAAGCGCCAACCTTGGTCGCAGCAACCGCACCATCTTTAAAAAGAAGCAGTGTTGGAATACCACGAATACCAAATTTAGGCGGCGTGCCCGCATTTTGATCGATGTTCAACTTACCGACAGTGAGTTTACCTTCGTACTCTTCAGCGATTTCATCAAGAATCGGGGCAATCATTTTACAAGGACCACACCATTCTGCCCAAAAATCAACAAGAACCGGGCCTGCAGCATTGATTACGTCAGTCTCGAAACCATCGTCAGTTAGCTGCACAATATTTTCACTCATCTTTCGACTCCAATGTGTTTTCTGCCACCGATTACAACATAATCGGCATTTAGATGCTCTATTGGAATGTATTTGCTTCCGTAATGCAAGTGGAAGCTGATATTCTATAGCGATGAAAAAGACACATATCACAGAGCAAAAGTTCGCCGATTTCGGTTTACACCCGAAAATTATTGAAGGACTGAATACTAAAGGGTACGAATTCTGTACTCCGATTCAGGCTTTGGCGTTGCCGGTAGTGCTCTCCGGCCAAGACATTGCAGGCCAGGCCCAAACAGGGACTGGTAAAACCCTTGCGTTTTTAACTGCGACTTTTAACCACCTGCTGACGACTCCGGAAATCGAAGGCCGGACATCAACCCAGCCACGTGCGATTATCATGGCACCGACACGTGAACTGGCGATTCAGATTTTTAACGATGCCAAACCATTAATGGCCAGTACCGGAATTAAAGCGGCATTAGCCTATGGCGGTGAAAGCTACGAAAAACAAGCGGCCAGCTTAGAACAGGGTGTTGACGTTCTGATCGGTACGACCGGACGTATTATTGATTTTTTCAAGCAGCGCGTATTTAACCTCAACTGCATCCAGGCTGTCGTTCTTGATGAAGCCGACCGCATGTTTGATTTGGGCTTTATTAAAGATATCCGCTTCTTGTTCCGCCGTATGCCGGCACCACAGGAACGTTTGAACATGCTGTTCTCTGCCACGCTCTCTTATCGTGTTCAGGAACTGGCGTTTGAGCATATGCATAATCCGCAGCACGTTGTGGTTGAACCGGAACAGAAAACCGGCCACCGCATCAAAGAAGAACTGTTCTATCCGTCGAACGAGCACAAAATGGCGCTGTTACAGACGCTGATTGAAGAAGACTGGCCGGATCGGGCAATTATTTTTGCCAATACCAAGCACCGCTGTGAGCAAATCTGGGGAAGCCTGGCGGCAGATGGTCATCGTGTCGGCCTTCTGACCGGAGATGTACCACAGAAAAAACGCGAACGAATCCTCGAAGAATTTACCAAAGGTCAGCTTGATATTCTGGTGGCAACCGATGTCGCTGCCCGCGGATTACATATTCCTCAGGTAACACACGTATTCAACTACGACCTGCCGGACGACTGTGAAGATTATGTTCACCGCATCGGCCGTACCGGACGTGCCGGTGAGAGCGGCCATTCAATCAGCTTTGCCTGCGAAGAATACGCAATTAATCTGACAGCGATTGAAGAGTATATTGAACACCAGATTCCGGTATCAGATTATGATGCCAGTGCATTACTGACCGATTTGCCGCCGGCGATTAAGCTCAAGTCAAACCGGGCACCACGCCGGACCAATACCGGAGGAGCCCGCACAGGAAATCGCGGTAACAATCGCAGTAACAATAGTCGTCGCCCGAATAACCGACCTCGTCCAAACCGGGTCTGAATTACAAGATTGCAGAGTCATCTATGAGTCAAGTTGTCGCTTCACCACTTTATGCTGCTATTGATTTGGGATCGAATAGCTTTCATATGCTCGTCGTTCGCCATATCAATGGTAGCGTACAGACTATGGCTAAAATTAAACGCAAAGTCCGTCTGGCGGCAGGCCTGGATGAAAACAATGATCTTAGCCTCGAAGCGATGCAGCGCGGCTGGGACTGCCTTAGCCTTTTCGCTGAACGTCTGCAGGATATCCCGGCGCAAAATATCCGGATTGTCGGGACGGCGACGTTGCGTACGGCCAATAATGTTGAGCAGTTCCTGAATAAAGCCAACGAGATATTGGGTCATCCGATTGAAGTTATATCAGGTGAAGAGGAAGCCGCAACCATCTACAAAGGTGTTGCACATACCTCCGGAGGCTCTGGTCGACGGCTGGTGGTGGATATTGGCGGAGCCAGTACTGAACTGATCATCGGTGAAGGCTTCGATACCAAAGCGCTACCCAGTCTGAAAATGGGTTGTGTTACCTGGCTTGAGCGTCATTTTAAAGATCGCCAGCTAAGTGATACCAATTTCAATAATGCCATCGATGCCGCTAAAGCGACATTAGCACCCATCCTTGAGCAATACCGGACCTTAGGCTGGAATGTGTGTGTCGGTGCCAGCGGAACGGTTCAGGCGTTGCAGGAGATCATGCTTGCGCAAGGCATGGATGAAGTGATTACCCATGCGAAACTGAAACGCTTACAAAAGCAGGCGATGATGGCCGACCATCTGGAAGAGCTGGAAATTGAAGGTTTAACTCTGGAACGGGCGTTAGTTTTTCCAAGCGGTCTCTCGATTCTGATTGCGGTATTTGAATCGCTGGGTATTGAGTCGATGACCTTAGCCGGGGGCGCATTACGTGAAGGGTTAGTCTATGAAATGGTAGATGAACTGCGTCAGAGTAATATCCGTCAAAGAACCATCCGCAGTGTACAAAGCCGGTATCAGATTGATCAGGCTTACGGTGAGCAGGTGGCCGACTTAGTCATGAAGATGCTCGACCAGTGTGGTAATGAACAATGGATTGCCGAACCTCAGGCCAGAATGCTGCTGCGCAGCGTGGCACAACTGCATGAAATCGGATTAAGTATCGATTTCAAAAAAGGCGGTGAGCACAGTGCTTACCTGCTGCAGCATCTGGATTTGCCCGGCTTCACCCGTGCGCAAAAACATTTGCTTGCAGAAGTTGCACGCCGTTACCGGGATACTCTGACCGCTCTGCCTGAGCAGTATGCACTTTCCGCCTCCAGTGCCAGGCGGCTGTTACGCCTATTACGCTTAGCCGTAATAATCAGCCACCGCCGCCAGACTCATCTTCAGCCTGAATTTTCTTTAAAGGCCAGCGGAGATGAACTGACACTGGACATTGCTCAATCCTGGCTTGACTCGAATCCGCTGACCAAAGCCGAGCTGGAGACAGAAGCCAACCGGCAGACCGATATCGGCTGGCCATTATCAATCCGGACTACAGACTAATCCCTGGCAGTTCCATACCCGTATCAGAGGGCAGCCTGCCCTCTGATATTATTCAGCAAAGCACGTAATTTAACCGGTTTAACCGGCTTAGGCATGAAGCTGAAACCGTTTGAGCGAATAGCATCCAGCATCTCTTCGGTGCGATCAGCACTGATCACCACGCCGGTAAAATGATCCCCCATCCGCAGACGACACTGTTGCAGCACTTCCAGACCGGTACGTCCGTGATCAAGCCGGTAGTCAGATAAGACGATATGCGGCAACCACCCTTGTTCCAGAATTTTCATCGTCTGGACCAGATTGGTCGCACTACGGTTATCACATCCCCAACGTCCGAGCAGCCCTTCCATCGCGCGTAAAATATTTTCATCATTATCCACACACAGCACCCGAAGATGATCAAGGTCGCTCTGAATCTCTCTGGTTATCGCCTGTGCCGGCCTCAGTTCATCCTTAGCCGCACAATCGAGAGTCAGAGAAAAAACACTGCCACGTCCTGGCCAGGATCGCATGGAGATTTGATGATCCAGAACCTGAGCAATCCCCTTTGAAATTGCCAGCCCCAAACCTAATCCCTGATCCATTGAGATCTGAGAACCGCGGTTAAACTCTTCGAAGATCTCATGCTGTTTTTCTTCTTCAATTCCCGCACCGGTATCCCAGACCTCCACTCTTACCTGAGCGCCGCAACGGCGGACACCGAGCAGAACTTTTCCCTGCCGGGTATAACGCAGCGCATTAGTTAAAAAATTCTGAACAATCCGGCGCAATAATTTGGGGTCAGACTTCACCGGTAATGAGGAGGGAACCATATGAAAATCCAGTCCCTTCTGTTTCGCTAATGCACTGAATTCTTCATTAAGGTGACTCAGTACATCGTTGATAGCAAACGCGTGAATATGGGTATCAAGCTTGCCCGATTCCAGGCGTGACATATCAAGCAAATCACCGATAAGCTCTTCTGCTGCCCCTAAGGCACTTTCAATATTCTCCGATAAACGTTTTACTTCACTTTCAGCTGCAATCTCAGATAAGGAAGAAGCAAACAGACGGGCGGCATTGAGCGGCTGCATTAAGTCATGGCTGACCGCCGCTAAAAATCGTGACTTAGAGTCAGATTCCCGTTCGGCATGCTGCGAGGTACTGACCAGTTGCCGGTTGAGTTTTTCCAGCTCTTGCGTTCGTTTCTGTACCCGCTCTTCCAGCAGTTCATTGGTTTCTTTAAGGGTCTGCTCAGCCTTCCGGAATACGGTAATATCGGTAAAACTCATCACAAATCCGCCGCCGGGCATCGGGTTACCCTGAACCTGAATCACTCTTCCGTCAGGACGAATCCGGGATGAGGTATGACGGCTCCCCCGTTCAAGATAATCAATCCGCTTCCGGACATGCTCTTCCGGATCGCCCGGACCACACAACCCCATTTCCGCATTATGACGAATCACATCCGCAATCGGTCGCCCGATCCGGATTAACCCCGGAGGGAAACTGAACAACTCGAGATATTGTTGATTCCACGCCACCAGTCTTAACTGCTTGTCAACCACCGCCAGTCCCTGACTGATATGCTCGATGGCATCCTGCAACAAACTACGGCTAAAGTCGTAACGCTCTGCGGCTTCTTCGACAATCGTGGCAACCTCTTCAAGCCCCATTAGCTTACCGTGTATGGCCGATGCCAGAATAAGTCCGGCGGACGAAGCTCCGAAGACTCCGGTCAGGATCTCTTCGGTATACTCGATCAGCGATGAAGGCGCAGGTTGAGAAGGGGCCCGTTGAGCGGACTGTTGAATCCAGTACAGTTGAAAAGCCCGTTCCATGCGGGCCTGACCTACAAATCTGGCGACAAATGTTTCCAGTTCAGCAATGGTTACCCGGCTTTGACTCTGCATTCACGGTTCCTTGTTAACTCCGGCACAACAATCCGGAATATTACATTTATTTAACAAGGATAATCAGGGTTGGCAATCAGCCGGGATAAAATCTGTGCTTAAGTCTGAAATTTAACCGGAGAATCAGACTGGTTCATCCTGTTGCTGCGGCAGGCGGATAAACAGAGCAATAGCACCGAGTGCCGCCATTGACCAGAAAATATTGGCGCCGAACCGGGCATATCCCCAGCCGCTGAAGCTGGTCAGTACCGCCACGGTTCCGCCCAGCGAAATAGCGTTATACAATGACTGCATCGCCACCATTTTATGGGAAGGAGCCTGCTGGATATAACGGATAGCCGCAATATGCGCCACAGCAAATGTCACGCTGTGCATAGCCTGAACGGCAATCAGAACCAGCAGATTCGTACTGGTTGCAGTCAGCCCCCAGCGAACCATCACTGCAAGCGAAGAAAGTATAAACATCTGACGTAGTGTCCAGTTTCCGAAAAACCGGCGGCTGACCACAAAAACCAGCACTTCGGCAATGACCCCCACGCTCCAGAGATATCCAATCACCTCTTCGCTGTAACCGACCGATTTCCAGTAAATGGAACTGAAACTGTAATACGCCGCATGGCTCCCCTGAATTAATCCGGTTAATATGACAAACCGCAATACCGATTGCTCACGTAGCATCTGCCGCAGTTTCACCCGCGATTCTCTGATGGAAAGTTCACTTTTCGGCATATTATGAACATTACGTAAAACGAGCAGCAGAGCACCTGCCATACCTGCGATCGCAATATTTAAAATCATATTGCTACCCAAATGCGTCACACTCCATCCAACCAATGTTGATCCGAGGATAAATGCAAGTGAGCCCCAGGAACGCGCTTTACCGTAATCCAGCCCGTTATGCTTCGCATAATAATTGGTCACGGCATCAGACAACGGCACGATTGGCCCGCAACACAAATTAAACAGTATGGTTCCTGCTGCAAGAAGATAGAGGTTGTGGCCGCTTAACCACAGCATCCCTAAAAACAAAGCACCGAACGCGGTTATCCGGCGCAACGCCGGAATTAACTGCTCAGCACGGTTAAATCGCGGAGTGATAATTAAATTGGATAAAAAACGGGCGGTAAAACTCAGCCCTAAAATCAGTCCGATTTCACCGGATGACACATTCTTGCTTTCAAGCCATAAGGTCCAGAAAGGCAAATAAGCACCAAAGACAAAAAAGAATCCGAAGTAATACTGAGAAGTCCAGCGAACAGGAGAAGTCCGGAGCATAATCGCGCCTGAATAAAAAAGTGATAACCCGGGCATTATGCCTTCAGTTACTTAATAGTCAACGCCGATCCCCCATCAGACCAAAGTCGGTCCAGAAGTGGGTGAAAAAGAGATTGGACCGGTCGCCCCCCTGACGCGCTACCCAAAACCCGTTCAGGGAATATTAGACGCCATATTTACTATTTTACTTTCTGCCGTCGCTAAATAAGCCTACCGAAATCAAAAATAATCCGGAACACCATTGCCAATCACCGTTCATACCTCTAGCCTTTAAACAACTAAATAAGGTTGTATAACAAAACCATTGTCAATGCAGCCTGGAAAAGACGAGAGGGAAGCGATATTTAGCATTCGCCAGATAAAGCGCCTCAACCGGACCGACTCAGAGTAAAAACACTAATAATAATTGGTGATACGACCAGTAAATTGCTGCTAAATGTTCTGAATTAGCTATAATCCTGAACTATTCTCATATTTACATTAAATTTTTACACTTTTTTGGTGTAGTCAGAGTAAAAAATATGGGAATATCGATTATTCAATCACGATAATGGAAGATGACGGCAAAATGACTACCAAATTCCGCATTCTTGTTTTAAACGGACCTAACCTGAATCTATTGGGTCTGAGAGAACCAGCTCATTATGGTTCCAACACTCTTGACCAGATTGTCGATACATTAAAAAAACAAGCGGAACTGGCCGGGGTTGAGTTAGAGCATCTGCAGTCTAATCGTGAATATGAACTGATAGAGGCAATACACGGTGCGTATAATAACGTGGATTTTATTATTATTAATCCGGCTGCATTCACGCACACAAGTGTTGCACTACGTGATGCTTTATTAGGCGTCGCCATCCCCTTTATTGAAGTTCATTTATCTAATGTCCACGCTCGCGAGCCCTTCCGCCACCACTCTTATCTTTCCGATAAGGCTAAAGGTGTTATTTGCGGCCTGGGGGCTCAGGGCTACGAATTCGCATTATCTGCAGCTATTAACCAGTTGCAGAACCGATAAACCAATCACTCTGCAGTTCCCTTTATCAGGGGCTGTCTTATTCACAAGATAAAAGAGAAAGACACAATGGATATTCGCAAAATCAAAAAACTAATCGAATTAGTTGAAGAGTCAGGCATTGCTGAGCTGGAAATTTCAGAAGGTGAAGAGTCAGTACGCATCAGCCGTTATGGCAATGCTCCGACTGTAGCTGCACCGGTACAATACGCAGCAGCACCTATGCCGGCACCTACAGCAGCGGCTCCTGCACCAGCAGCAGCTCCGGCAGAAGCTGCACCGGCGGCCCCAGCAGCCCCAGCAGGTCATCAGGTTCTTTCTCCAATGGTCGGTACTTTCTACCGTTCACCAAGCCCTGAATCAAAAGCATTTATCGAAGTTGGTCAGAGCGTGAATGTCGGCGATCCTCTTTGCATCGTAGAAGCAATGAAGATGATGAACCAAATCGAAGCAGATAAAGCAGGCGTTGTGAAAGCAATCCTGGTTGAAGATGGTCAGCCGGTAGAATTCGACCAACCACTTGTTGTAATCGAATAATCGAGGCGATCGAGATGCTAGATAAAGTAGTTATTGCAAACCGGGGAGAAATTGCTCTTCGGGTGCTCCGCGCCTGTAAAGAATTAGGAATCAAAACCGTGGCTGTTCATTCAACGGCTGACCGCGATTTGAAACACGTTCTTTTAGCGGACGAATCTATCTGTATCGGCCCTGCATCAAGCATGGAAAGTTACCTCAATATTCCGCGAATCATCTCAGCAGCAGAAGTGACTGGTGCAATTGCGATTCACCCGGGATACGGTTTTCTTTCAGAAAATGCCGACTTTGCCGAACAAGTTGAAAACTCAGGTTTTATTTTCGTAGGTCCTAAAGCAGAAACCATCCGCATGATGGGTGATAAAGTGTCTGCAATTACCGCGATGAAAAAAGCCGGTGTTCCATGTGTACCGGGCTCTGACGGCCCGCTGGGTCTGGATGAAGCGAAAAATAAATCCATCGCGAAACGAATCGGTTACCCGGTGATCATCAAGGCATCGGGCGGCGGCGGCGGTCGTGGTATGCGTGTCGTTCGTCATGAAGGCGAGCTGATCCAGTCCATCGCAATGACCAAATCTGAAGCGAAAAATGCCTTCAATAACGATATGGTTTACATGGAGAAATACCTGGAAAACCCTCGTCACGTTGAAGTTCAGATCATTGCCGATGGTCAGGGTGGCGCTATCCACCTGGGTGAGCGTGACTGCTCAATGCAGCGTCGTCACCAGAAAGTCGTCGAAGAAGCACCGGCACCAGGCATCACCGAAGAAATGCGTAAATATATCGGTGAACGCTGTACCCGTGCTTGTATCGAAATCGGCTACCGCGGTGCCGGTACATTCGAATTCTTATACGAAAACGGCGAGTTCTATTTCATCGAAATGAACACCCGTGTGCAGGTGGAACACCCGGTAACAGAAATGGTAACCGGTGTGGATATCATTAAAGAACAGCTTCGCGTAGCAGCAGGGCAACCACTATCGTTTACTCAGGACGATATTAAAATTCGTGGCCATGCTATCGAGTGTCGTATTAATGCCGAAGATCCGGTGCGTTTCCTTCCGTCTCCGGGTAAGATCGAACGTTTCCATTCGCCTGGCGGTATGGGTGTTCGTTGGGATTCTCACATCTACAGTGGCTACACTGTTCCGCCATACTATGATTCAATGATCGGTAAACTGATCTGTTATGGTGAAAACCGCGATGTCGCCATTGCCCGCATGAAAAACGCGCTGAACGAGATGATTGTTGAGGGTATCAAAACCAACATCCCTCTACAGCAAACCATCATGAAAGACGAGAACTTCCAGAACGGTGGAGCAAACATCCACTATCTCGAGAAAAAACTCGGCTTGCAATAAGCTCAGAAGCGATTGTCAATGCCCACTTCGGTGGGCATTTTTATGCTACACTCTCGCCATCAAAATCATCAATAAGACTGACCGCTATGCCTTGGATTCAAATCAAACTAAATGCAACCAATGAAAACTCCGAAAAGATTGGCGACATGCTGATGGAAGAAACCGGAGCTTTATCCATTACTTTTCTTGATGCGAAAGATACACCGGTTTTTGAACCTTTACCGGGCGAAACACGCCTGTGGGGCGATACCGACATTCTGGCGCTGTATGATGCCGAATCCGACACTAATCTGATTATTGATCAGATCAAAGCCAGCAGCATGTTAGCACAAGATTTTGCCTATAAAGTTGAGCAAATTGAAGATAAAGACTGGGAACGCGAATGGATGGATAACTTCCACCCGATGCAATTCGGCCAGCGCCTGTGGATCTGCCCGAGCTGGCGTGATGTCCCGGATCCGGAGGCCGTTAACGTAATGCTTGACCCGGGCCTGGCTTTTGGTACCGGCACTCACCCAACCACGGCTCTCTGTCTTGAATGGCTGGATAGCTTAGATCTCGCAGGAAAAACCGTGATCGACTTTGGTTGCGGCTCCGGCATCCTGGCTATCGCCGCAATCAAACTCGGTGCTGCTAAAGTGATTGGTATCGATATTGACCCACAAGCGATTACTGCATCTAAAGATAATGCAGAACGTAACGGTGTCGCCGACCAGCTCGAACTTTACCTGCCGCAGAATCAGCCGGAAGGTTTAGTTGCCGACGTTGTTGTGGCCAATATTCTTGCAGGCCCGTTACGTGACCTTTCCGGTGTAATTAAAAGCCTGATTAAACCGGGCGGTTATCTCGCTATGTCCGGCGTTCTCGATACTCAGGCGCAGGATGTTGCCGGTTACTACAGCGATGAACTCAAGCTCGACCCGATTGTTGAAAAACAGGAATGGTGCCGAATTTCCGGTCAGAAACAGTAACTCAGCCTCTGTTAACTTCCTTTAAAATAAAAGGGCGTAAACAGTTTTTATGCTAATTGATTGAAATACAGGCGATTTACAAAAACAATTTGTAAATGCTCAAATATTAGTCTTTTCAGCCAGAAAAAAAATGCGTAAAATGCGCGCCCTTACTGCTATTGAACTGTGTAGACGTTTTGAAGATTGGAAATTACAAACTTAAGAACAACCTGATCGTAGCCCCGATGGCGGGCGTCACCGACAGGCCATTTCGAGAGTTGTGTCTTCAATACGGTGCCGGAATGGCCATCAGTGAAATGATGTCGTCTAATCCGGCTCTGTGGAAAACCTCTAAATCAAAACAGCGAATGGTCCACGAAGGCGAATCCGGTATTCGCTCCGTGCAGATCGCCGGTTCTGATCCACAACTCATGGCAGAAGCCGCGCAATTCAGCGTTGAAAACGGTGCGCAAATCATCGATATCAACATGGGTTGCCCGGCCAAAAAAGTCAATAAGAAGCTTGCGGGATCCGCCCTGCTCCGCCATCCGGAATTGGTTGAATCGATTCTTAAAGCGGTCGTAAGTGCGGTAAACGTTCCTGTGACATTAAAGACTCGCACCGGTTGGGATAGAGACAATAAAAACTGTATCCAGATCGCTAAACTCGCCGAGAATTGTGGCATTCAGGCACTGGCTCTTCACGGAAGAACCAGAACTTGTATGTACCAGGGCGAGGCAGAATACGACAGCATCAAAGCGGTAAAAAAGGCCATCTCTATACCGGTTATCGCCAATGGTGATATCGACGGTCCGGAGAAGGCAAAATTTGTACTGGAATACACCGGTGCAGACGCGTTGATGATTGGCCGCCCTGCTCAGGGACGGCCATGGATTTTTCAGGAAATCCAGTATTATTTGGAAAACGGCAGCACCATGCCTGAACTTCCGGCTGCGGAAGTGAAAGACATACTGCTTAGTCATGTTAAGGAACTTCATCAATTTTATGGTGAATACCTTGGCCCCCGTATTGCGAGAAAGCATGTCGGGTGGTATCTCAAAGAACATGAAGAAGCTGGTAAGTTTCGCCGTACCTTCAATGCGATAGACGCAGCTCCGCTGCAGATTGAAGCACTGAATGGTTATTTTGATAACGTTGCATCATAAATAAAGAGAAGAGCTAGACCGAATATGTTCGAACAAAATCTGACTTCAGACGCTTTAACCGTAACAACCGTTACTTCACAAGACCAAATCACTCAAAAGCCTTTACGTGATTCTGTTAAAGCTTCGCTAAAAAACTATCTGGCTCAGTTAAATGGCCAGGAAGTTACCGAGCTATACGAATTAGTTCTTGCAGAAGTGGAACAGCCACTGCTAGACACTATCATGCAATACACTCGTGGTAACCAGACCCGCGCGGCAAACATGATGGGTATCAACCGTGGTACTCTTCGTAAGAAATTGAAAAAGTACGGCATGAACTAATCTTCATCTCCTGCTGAAAAATCAAACCGAAAGGCGTTTTCATTATTGAAAACGCCTTTTTCTTTTTAAGCAAAAAGAGCCCTCATCTCCTGCCGCAGATACCATCCTAATCACATTTTTAATCATCTGAATGGATGTGGTGGAACAAACATACAAGGGCATGGATGCCCTTTCTCTCTAAGTAAGGAGCAAGCGAACAAGGATGTCTTGAGCGGTTTGTGGAATCATATCCATTTAGATCAATGACTTTCCCGATTGGTATCACTTCCTTTCCTCCTGATTCATATTAAAAATAAAAAACGTCTCTTTATTGAGAAAAACATAATGAAATTAATACCATATGGAATAAATCAACGATCATTTTGACTATGGCTAAGAATTCATCCGAAAACTCATTGCACTATCCCTACCCTGTACTACCTGTAATTACAAATGATTATAAAAACAGAAAGTTATAATACTTTAAGGATTTGACAATGATTTTATCCAGTTTGCGTAACACCAGAATTCGCACCCGACTTTACCTGCTTTTGGCGGCAACCATCGCCTTTTTAGTTATCCCGTTCACCATCATGATATCCGACTACCAACAGGATTTAATGACCGCCAAAGAAGTCAAAACCAAAGAGCTGGTGGAAGTGACCTACGGAGTTATCGACCATTATTACCAGCTTCAGGCCGACGGAACACTGGATAAAGAGCAGGCACAATCGTTAGCCAAAACAGAAATCAGTAAATTAAGATACGAAGGTGATGATTACTTCTGGATTAATGATCTGACTCCGGCCATGGTGATGCACCCTACCAATCCGACGCTGAACGGTAAAAATATCTCATATATCAAAGATCCCAATGGTAAAGCCCTGTTTGTTGAAATGACTGACGTTGCCAAATCACAAGGCAGCGGTTTTGTCCGTTACATGTGGCCAAAGCCGGGCTCTACGATTGATGTAGCGAAAATATCCTATGTAAAACTATTTAAACCCTGGGGCTGGATTATCGGGACCGGTGTATACGTCGACGATATCAATGCCATCGTAATGGAACGTGTGCAGAGCATGTCTCTCTTTGTCGGTGCCGCAACGATAGCTCTTGTCATTTTTTCAACCATCATCGGCCGCAGTATTACCGCCCCATGCGACGCAACGCAACGGGCTCTGGAAGAGATCGCTAAAGGAGATGGTAATCTTGCTACCGCTCTTGAAGTTGAAGGTAACGATGAGTTCTCGCATATTGCCCAGGCCTTTAATGAATTCACTCTCAAAATTCGCCAGTCTATTCAGCGAATTTCACCTATTTCGCAAAGTGTGTCCGGCTCGGTGGTAACGATTAATTCCATCTCAGAAAAAACCAACAAAAAGGCTCACGAGCAACAGTCATCTCTCAACTCCGTTGCGGCTGCGATGACTGAATTACAATGTAATAACCAGGAAGTGGCCCAGTCGGCTCAAATCGCAGCCCAGGCGGCAAACGTGGCCAGCCAGAAAAGCGATCAGGGACAACATTCCATTTCACAAGCCTCTGCTTATATGTCGTCGCTATCCGGTTTATTAAGTGAAACCGAGATTAATAGCCAGAAACTGGCTCAGGAAGCCGATAATGTCGGGACCGTATTAGAAGTTATCCGCGGGGTTGCGGAACAGACCAACCTGCTGGCTCTTAATGCCGCCATCGAGGCTGCCCGCGCCGGGGAACAAGGCCGCGGATTTGCTGTCGTTGCTGACGAAGTGCGTACCTTAGCCACCCGCACACAAAAAAGTACCGATGAAATTGAGCAGATTGTTGCCAGTCTGCAAAGCCGGGCTCGCGCACTCTCCAGCTCGATGAATGAAACACAACAGCAATCATCAGCAACACTTGAACAGGCTGAGGCGGCACAAAAAGTGTTGGTTGAAATCAACCAGCAAGTAAACGAAATTCTGAGTATGAATCAGCATATTGCTACCGCATCAGAACAACAAACGCTGGCTTCAGAAGAGATCAGCCAGAATTTAATTCAGTTTACCGAACACGCAGAACAAACGGCTCAGGATGTACATCATCTTACACAGACCAGTGAACGGTTGTTAAAAGACAGTCAGGAACTAATCGATAGTTTTAGTGTATTTAAAGTTTAATTAACGCGTTACTTCAGCTTTAGCATTCATCGTAATCAAGGGCCATGAGACACTCAGCCACCTCCTGGCCCTTCACCCTTCACATATAATATAAGCAAAATTAAAAATACTTTTTTCATGACCTGCTGCGCAAAATTGGTATAACCTAAAGGGCAATTACAATTAATTGAGCTCAGAGACGTCTATGAAAGCTTCGGTGACTCCCCCGTTTCTCTTAATGAATAACGTTATCCAAAACTACGCATGGGGAAGCGTGGATTCGATAGAAAAACTGTTTGGTTTACCTAACCCCGCTCACAAACCTCAGGCAGAGATTTGGATGGGAGCCCATCCCGGCGGCTGTTCAGAAATCACCACAGCATCGGGAACCGCTACACTGGCTGAACTGATTGCAAGTGATAAAGACTATTTTCTGACTGCCGGCACCGCCCGACGTTTTGGAGAACTGCCTTTCCTGTTTAAAGTACTGGCTGCCGCGAATGCCCTGTCCGTTCAGGTCCATCCGAGCAAAGAAGAAGCCGAAGCCGGCTTTGCCCATGAAAATAACCTCGGTATCGCATTGAATGCTGCAGAACGTAACTATAAAGATCCCAACCATAAACCGGAACTGGTTTATGCATTAACCACCTATGACGCATTAAACGGTTTCCGTTCTTATACTGACATCATCGCTAATTTTGAAACCGCCGGCGTAACAACGATTGAACCGCTGCTTAGCGAATTTAAAGCGGCTCAAAATGAAGCCGGATTAAAAATCTTTTTTGTTGCCCTTCTCTCCCTTAAAGGAGAACAGAAAGCTTCCGCAGTAAACGAACTGATGCAATATGCTGAGCAGCATAGCAGCAGGCGTCTTCCTGCATTGTTAATTGAGCTGGCTAAGCAATACCCCGGGGATATTGGTTTGTTTGCTCCGCTGATGCTCCATTACATCACCCTCCAGCCGGGTGAAGCCATTTATCTGGATGCCCGTACCCCACATGCTTATCTGAAAGGAACCGGCCTGGAAGTCATGGCAAGTTCAGACAACGTACTGCGCGCCGGTTTAACGCCAAAGCATATGGATGTGGAAGAACTTTCCAAATGCACTTCGTTTGCCGCCAAGCCTGAATCAACCCTGTTAGTGGAACCGCTAACCAATGCCGGTGCACTTGAATACCCGATTCCGGTCGATGACTTTAAATTCTCTATCTATCCGACGGCAGATCAAACACCAGTTTCGGTGAACAGTGCAGAGATTGTATTTGCGATTGACGGGCAGACTGAACTGACCCATTCAAATGGTGAAAAAATGACGATTGAGAAAGGCCAGTCGGTGTTTATTCCTGCGGTAACGGCGTCCTATTCGGTAACCTCGAAAGGACGTGTGGCTCGCGTTTATAACTAATCATTGCTAAGGGGCGGAGTCAGCCAATTTACGGCAGCCTCAGCCCCTTAAATATCTCCTGCCAAATCAGGCATTCCTTTAATAATCTGCAATT
>JBNKRC010000016.1:0-17383 GCA_050296215.1 Vibrio sp.
AGGATCCTTATCACGGTCCCAATCAGGCACACGGATTATGTTTTTCTGTGTTGCCCGGGGTTAAAACACCACCTTCATTGGTCAATATGTATAAAGAATTGGCACAGGATATTGACGGGTTCGTTATTCCGGATCACGGCTATCTGCAAAGCTGGGCTGAACAAGGGGTGTTAATGCTTAATACGGTGTTAACCGTTGAGCAGGGAAAAGCGCATTCTCACGCAAAGACGACCGGGTGGGAATTATTTACCGATCGGGTGATCGATGCGATTAACCGGCATCGTCAGGGAGTGGTTTTCCTGCTGTGGGGAGCTCATGCGCAGAAGAAAGGTGCTATGATTGATCGGTCAAAACATCTGGTTCTTACTGCACCCCATCCATCACCATTATCCGCGCATCGTGGCTTTTTAGGTTGCGGACATTTCTCTAAAGCAAATCAGTATTTGGTACAGCATGGGCAAACTCCCATTGACTGGCAGCTGAAAGGTTAAAAATAAGTTAAATATAGGTTAAATTCATTTTTACGACTGGAATCAAAGCAATTTCGCTCATCTATTCTTATAATTGATCGGATAATTTGCATTGGAGACGCAATGATGATGATAGAAAGGATCCGGCGAGAGCATGGTTATATGAACCGCCTGTTGGCGATTCTTCGTCGTGAACATCAGCTATTAGAGGAAGAAAAAAGGGTTAATTATTCTTTAATCAGAGAGATCGTAGACTACCTTTCGACTCACGCTGAGGCTATTCACCACCCTAAAGAAGATCTTATTTATCACTACTATATTGAAAAATATGGACAAAATCAGGAGATATCGGATCTTGAGAATGAGCATAAAGTATTATCGGATCACACTCATGAGTTTCTTGAACTCATTGAGATGATCCTACAGGATGCGATCGTTCCTCAGGATATCGTTAAAGCTCGCCTTGCAGATTTTATTCAGGAACAAAAAAAGCACCTTGATCTTGAAGAACAAGAAATTATTCCTGTTATTATCAGTACCTTTACTCAGTCCGACTGGCAGGATCTGGAAGGGCAGTGGAACGAAAGCGAGGAAGATCCCGTTTTTGGCGGCACCATTGCCGAACGATATAAAGAACTCGCCAAACGAGTCAGTCAGGAAAAAGAGTAGATTTCGGCTCTGATCCTGCTGTTACTAAATAAAATACCAAATAAAAGTATTAATACGACAAAGGCTCTGATAAACCCAGAGCCTTTGTTGCTGTTTGCTGCTTAGAAGTCGATATCATCCAGTTCAAGACAGGCATCCATTTCCATCAATTCTTTTTTCAGGCGTTGTTTATCGCGGATTTGTTCAATCTCCCGCCACATCCTTTTTGTTGGTTTTGAGCGACGGGTACGTACTTTAGTAAGCTCTTTTTCTAGTAGTTCTTCAAACATTAAATCATCCATAATTAGCCTCTCTACTACGATTGCCAACGATTACTTTTTAAACTTTAAATAACATACTTGAACGCAGCATAACCTTGATATGTTTCTCATTTGTTTCTATTTGATGACGGATTTCTGATGATTACGTCAGGTAGTTATCAAATATGAAAATCAGATAAAGATATCAATGCCTTTCCTTGCCAGAGTTCAACCGATATATATTTGATAAGGTTAAAAATACAACTCTCCATTGACCAACATTGTTATTAGCCAAGCAAAATAGATACCAGACAGATATTTTTTGTGTCTTACCTGTTAATTCTATGAAATCCATAAAAAATTATATGGTCCACTATATGGTTTAAATAAATATTGAGTCGTGTTGAAGTAAATGTGACACATTTTGGTGCATTCATGACAATTTGTCGCATTTCTGATTTTTAATGGTGCATGACTTTGTGATGATATAAGTGCGTGGATTTGGGACCGGTATTAAGGGTACACTTTGCTTTCAGCATTTCAGGCGATGTGTGTCGTAACCAGGGAAAGGATAACTAGGTGACCGATTTAATTAATTTGATGAGTGATCTGTTGTGGGGATCAATATTAGTCTATCTGCTCGTCGGAGTCGGGATCTACTTTACGGTTCGCCTGAATTTCATCCAGATCCGTTACATCGGGCATATGTTCACTGTGCTGAAAAACAGCCACCATTCTGAACGGGCCGGAGTTTCATCATTTCAGGCGCTTTGTACCAGTCTTGCTGCCAGAGTGGGGACCGGTAATATGGCGGGAGTCGCGGTGGCGTTGACCGTCGGCGGGCCGGGGGCGATTTTCTGGATGTGGGTCACGGCGATGGTCGGGATGGCGACCTCCTTTGCTGAAAGTACTCTGGCACAACTCTATAAGACAAAAGACAAGAGCGGCCAATATCGCGGCGGACCAGCCTATTATATGGAAAAAGGGCTTGGTATGCGTTGGATGGGTATTTTGTTCTCTTTATTTCTGATGCTGGCATTCGGACTGGTATTTAATGCTGTTCAGGCCAATTCGATAACCAGTGCATTAACCATTGCTTTTGGTTTTGAACCTTATCAGATCGGTTTATTTATCGTAATACTCTCCGCTTTTGTAATTTTCGGCGGAATCAGAAAAATTGCACGTACTGCCGAACTGTTAGTTCCTTTTATGGCAATGATGTATTTGTTGATTGCCGCTTATATTCTGCTCTCCAATCTGGATAAGGTTCCGGCTGTTTTATCGTTAATCATAAAAAGTGCATTTGGTTTTAATGAAGCGGCAGCCGGAGGGTTGGGCTATGTTATTGCACAAGCCATGATCAACGGGGTTAAACGAGGCCTGTTTTCAAACGAAGCCGGGATGGGATCGGCCCCGAATGCTGCCGCTACAGCAACACCCTATCCGCATCACCCTGTATCCCAGGGGTATGTACAGATGCTGGGCGTTTTTATTGATACCATCGTGATATGTACGGCGACGGTAGCGATTATTTTAATGTCAGGCGAATATATTCCACACGGGGAAGTGACAGGAGTGGAATTAACCCAGAGGGCGCTTAATTCTCAGATCGGAGAGTGGGGGGGCTATTTTATCGCTTGTGCAATTTTCTTCTTCGCATTTACTTCCATTATCGCCAATTATTCTTACGCGGAAACCAATTTAGTGTTCCTTGAGCGGAATAATAAGAAAGGGCTGACTCTGTTTCGTCTTATTTTTCTTGCCATGGTTATGTTTGGTTCTCTGGCAACCTTACCAACGGTCTGGACGATGGCCGATGTTTCAATGGGGTTGATGGCGATTGTCAACCTGATTGCGATATTGCTGTTGTCTGGCATCGTGGTTAAGCTGGCGAAAGACTACAATCAACAACTGCAAATCGGACGTACACCGAGATTTGATATCCGGGATTACCCGGAACTGAAGTCCCAGTTAGAAGACGGGATCTGGAACGATGGGCAGAACGATTGAACTAACCTATCAACCTGATTGGGAAAGCCGTGCAGACACAGCATGGCTTTTTTTGTATTCTGGCTGCACCAGATTGGAATGACAGGAAAGACAACTATGTTAATTGTGGTATCTCCGGCCAAAACGTTAGATTACGAATCTCCTTTACCGACAGAGCAATACACGTTTGCAGATCTGACGGAGCAGTCACAGGAACTGATTGAAGTATGCCGTCATCTTACTCCTGCCGATATCGCTTCACTGATGTCTGTGAGTGATAAAATCGCCGGACTGAATGCCGCCCGTTTTGAACAGTGGAGTCCGCAATTTACTCCGGAGAATTCACGACAGGCCATTTTTGCGTTTAAAGGTGATGTGTATACCGGTCTTGATGCAGCAAGTATGAGTCCTGAGTCTTTGGAATATGCTCAGTCTCATCTGCGGATGTTGTCGGGGTTGTACGGTGTGTTGAGACCATTTGACCTAATGCAGCCATACCGCCTGGAAATGGGGACCAGACTTGCGACCCCGAAAGGAGCAAATCTGTATCAGTTCTGGGGTGATATCATTACGGATAAGATCAATCAGGCACTGACGGAGCAGGGTGATGATATTTTAATTAACCTGGCGTCTAACGAATATTTTAAAGCGGTTAAACCCGCTAAAGTCGCCGGTACAATTGTGACCCCGGTCTTTAAAGATCAAAAAAATGGTCAGTTTAAGGTGATTAGCTTCTATGCTAAAAAAGCGCGTGGAATGATGGCCCGCTATATTATCGAGAATCAGATCACTTCAGTCGATAAACTGAAAGCGTTTGATACGGCGGGTTACTTTTTTGCTGAAGACGAATCCAGCGCAACCGAACTGGTGTTTAAACGTTACGAGCAGTAGTGGTGTCCGGAGGTGGCGCTATGATTAAGTTACTTAAAATCTGGCTGGCAAAATATGATGCATGGTGTCGTTCTCTGGGACTGACACCGGGACAGAAACGCAGTTGCGTTGCTTATCGGGAAGATTCCAATCGTGACGACAGGTAATATTGGTTTGTTTGACACGCACTGCCACTTTGATTTTGAGCCGTTCAGCAGCGACCCTCAGACTCATCTGAATTTATGTTCCGGGGCCGGGGTGAGTAAATTACTGATCCCGGCTACCGGTGCACAGAACTGGCAGCCAATCCAGGCGTTATCCGCTAAATATCCCCGGCAGATCTATTATGCTTTGGGATTTCATCCCTATTTTTTAACCCGGCATCCGTCTGAAGCCGACTGGGCAGAATTGCAACATCATTTACAAGCCCGGGATCCTAACTGTCTGGCTATCGGGGAGTGCGGTCTGGATGGCATGATTGAGATTGATGCGAATATTCAGCAGCAGGTTTTACTGCGCCAGATAGATTTGGCGAATCAGTTTAAACTGCCACTGATCCTTCATTCCCGTAAAACACATTCACAGCTGATCGCTCTGATAAAACGTTGCCGTTTTAACTATGGCGGCGTACTGCACGGTTTTTCCGGTAGTGAGCAGCAGGCGCAAGAGTTTATTCAACTGGGTTTTAAGATTGGGGTCGGCGGAGTTATTACTTATCCGCGTGCTAATAAAACCCGCAACGCCATCGCGAATCTTCCTGTGGAAAGTTTAGTTCTGGAAACCGACGCTCCGGATATGCCGCTTAACGGTTATCAGGGAGAACCTAATCATCCGCAGCGGTTAGGATTGGTTTTGGATGAATTAGCGACGTTAAAGCAGATGGAACGAGAGCAACTGACGCAACAACTCTGGCAAAATAGTCTGGATGTTTTCGGATTATAAAAATACAGCCCAACTGAAGCCGGACTGTATTTAATTTTACTAATAAATAAACGTCTTGTTATTTAAACTCTGATTAGTTGAGTTGTGTACGTTGCTCCGCCGTTTTTGTCGGTCATGATTAGGATTGAGGTGCTGTCCATTTTGCTCCAAGAGAGACTTCATCATAATTAAAGTCATCACTTTCTTCTTCGGCATCCCCGTTGTAATCCTGTCCGATTGACGCATGAATGTACAGATAACCAAAATCATTGGCCGGTATCTGATCGGCGTCAATTGTAAAAGTCACTGTATTTCCACTGATGGTATAAGAATAGTAATCGGTTGATACGGGTGTTCCGTCAACATAGTTTCCGTCCAACCAGTAATCCGTCATAACCCATGGTGAACCATTTGAATCCATACCGAATTCCAGACTATCATTGATACCAATCCAAAGTATGTGGCTGTAGTCCATTGGAGCTGCTGTAGCTAACGCATCCTGAATATTACCGTTTGCAGTGACGGTAATCTGAAGTTTATTATCAGTGGTTTCCAGTGCACTAACTGACAGTAATTCGAACCCTGCGTGAGCGTTATTGGTTGAATCATCGGTGTTATCGATCACTTTTTTTTCAGAAGAGAGATCAGACATCATCGATGCTTCAAGTGCTGACAGGTTGGTATATATCGTTTCCTCATAAGTTTCACCGTCTTCAGTAACCTTAATAATATAAGAGTCAGTATCAGCACTGACCAGATTGATCGTTGTTTCACCACTGACGATTAACTGACCGTTATTGATCACGTATGATTGGGCCTGACTGCCGTCTTCCTCTTCAGGATTTAGCATATTAGTACTGGTCAGCGTGTAATTCGTACCAAAGCTAATCTTATAGAAATCCCGGGTGTACCAGGTTTGTCCGCTGATCATCGTATTGGTGATTTCGAGCACGTCAGATGATTCGGTAAGAGAAGTCAGATACGTCGCCGCATCCTCTTGCATGAAATAGAGCCGGCCGGAACCACTCACGTTTACCCCGTCTTCGGTATATTCATAACTGAATGAAAGATAATCACCCGTAATACCTGTAAAAGTAATCGTGGTTATTGTGCCATCAGTAGCGTCGGAGGCCGTCATTACCAGATCCTTGAAAGTAACGCTTGTGGTTCCGCTTTCACCGTCATTGCTGTTAACCCATTCTGCACTGCTCAGATCCTGGTTAAAAGCCCATGATTCCATAGATTGGTTTGTTGCATCCACAGCATACAAGGTATTGGAAGAGAGGCGCTGTCCGATCAGGAAAGTCTCTGCCGCGCTCTTATCTGCGAGAGGGTAAAGACGTTCAATATGACTACTATCTGTCGTGTCCGTCATCTCTATATAGAAGGAGCTGTCAGTGTTGACTAATTTAAGGGAGAAGGCTGTCGTCTCGCTTCCCTCCACGATGGTTAAGGTGGTAACACCATCTGATGTTTCCAGAGAAACTGTAGCAGAGCTGTTATTACTGCCTAGTTGGTCTGTATAGGTAGCAGAAGTTAAATCTCCATTGTCATCAGCTAAGAGTTTTACGCTTCCGTAGGTAAGATCACCATCATAGCCGACATCAAGTAACCCTTTACTGTCTGACAGAATGGTATTGAACAGATGGGTTGCTGCATCATCTGCGGTAATAAATGTATCACCGGCATCGTTAACTACAGTGATCACTGAGTTGATAACGGCTTGAGTTGTTTCGGCAGATACGTCACTAAGATCAACATCAGAAAGGTTGCTTATTTCGGCCGCTTCCATTGCGGTAACAAAGGCTTCTGCTTTCGTTTTGGTTGTCGATGTCGAATTGGGATCAACACTGATGCGAATACCGTTGGTTAAATCACCATCGTCATCCAGGTTTTGGAGAATCTGTGCGATAACAGTGTCTGTTTCCTGAACCGTTTCACCACTTTTGAGTTCATTCATCACATCTGAAGATATGGTTTTTAAAGTGATAGTTCCTATAGAAAAAGTACAACTTTCGCCACTGTCAAAGAAGAATTTACCATCCTGGTCTGTAGTTCCTGTTTTAGAACCACACACATAATTGATACCTGCAACAGAAGCGTCAACATAATAGGCATAGGGCGTTGGATCAGAAGAACTGTCGGAGTTGTCGGAGCTGTCTCCACCTCCGCAGCCAGCCAAAGGGAGTAGTCCTAACGCAAGGACAAGAGGATGTAGTTTCATATTCAATTCCTTTAATTTTTTAACGGGCATTTGCTATGCCGTAGCCAGCCATCTGAACGGTACTAATTAAGTCTCCAGTTGCCTCAATTAGCCGATTCTTTTTTAGATGAAACATGATGAATATATGAAGAGGGCTGCTTTTTAACAGTTCCCAAATGGGTACAATAGATAAAGTCAGCATCATTAATTGATATCAATCATATTTGTCAGAGGAATAATGATGAAAGAGGGGATTCTTGATTATTTGATAAAAGCGTTGTACGGGGCGTTGGTGCAGCCAAATGGTTTTACTGAATTTCTGAATGAACTTACCTGCCACTTAAATTTACGTTCAGGCGCGGTGGTCATGTTCAACAATAAATTTGAATCGGCTGATTTGGTCTGGGTTAAAGGGCTGGACCTTAATAAGACCGCAGAATACTCGAAGCGTTATGGAGAGCGGGATGTTCTGGCTCAGCATTTGCTGAAAGCACCACCGGGGCGATTAATTGTTCTGGGTGAAGAGGATATGGAGCAGGCGATGT
Source organism: Vibrio sp. (assembly GCA_050296215.1). GTDB lineage: Bacteria > Pseudomonadota > Gammaproteobacteria > Enterobacterales > Vibrionaceae > Vibrio. The sequence continues at coordinate 7,907 of JBNKRC010000016.1, forward strand.
TATCGGATCCGGAATGTATCCAGGCTGTGCACGAACTAGATGTTTATTACGCAGCTGCAGTCGTATTGGGTTCTGATGATTGCTGGACAAGCCGGTTGTATTTCCAGCGTAATAAAGAGCAAGGCGAATTTTCTCCGGAAGAATGTTGGCTGATACAAAAACTTATTCCCCATTTTCAGCATGCGGTGCAGCTCTATCACATTAAATTAAATAATGACAAGCAACAGCTTTTAAGTGAGTTATTATTTGATCAAATTTTGCTGCCGGTTATTTTACTGGATGGAATTGGCAATGTCAGTCATTGCAATCAGCAGGCGGAATGGCTTTTAAGCCGACACCAATATTTAGAAAAAAACGGTGAGAGTCTGCATTGGAAAAATGCAAGGAACAATCAGCAGCTTCAGCAAGCTATACAAAAATGTTTACGCGAGCAGACAACCGATATTCTGTCACTGGGAGTAGATTGTGCACCTATGGTATTAACATTTGTTCCTTTAGTGCTTGAACAGAATGCTAATGGAGTCGCAGTGTTTATCTACAGCAATAATCAACTGCCGATTAATCAAAAAATATTACGCAGTTTATATGGTTTATCTGTAAAGGAAGCGTTGGTCTGTTGTGAATTAATCGCCGGCCGCTCGCCCGCCGAAATTGCCGAAGTCACGTATTTAAGTTATGAAACCGTCAGAACTTATATCAAACGGATAATGCAGAAAACAGAGACCAGGCGGCAAAGTGAGCTGGTGGCTAAAGTATTAGCCAGTCCTGCCTGTAATCTGATGGAAAAAAAAGCGTGCATTAATTAATTTTACACGCTTTTTTCCATGATTACGGTGAACTTATTAGCGGGAAACGGATATCGCCCGATAATGATTTATCGTTACTCTCGCTCTTTGATATAAGGCACGCCAATCGCCTTTGGTGCAACGGCTTTGCCGATAAAGCCGGCCAGCAGGAACACGGTTAATACGTAAGGGATCGCTTCAATGGCCTGAACCGGGATGGCAAAGTTACCGATGCTTACCCCTTGCAGACGAATCGCCAATGCATCCAGGAAACCAAACAGCAGACAGGCTCCCATTGCGGTAAACGGACGCCACTTACCGAAAATCAAAGCCGCCAGTGCCATATAGCCTTTACCCGCACTCATATTCGGAATGAACTGAGCCGTTTGGCCGACGGAAAGATAAACTCCGCCCAGACCGACTAAAATGCCACAGATGACCATTGCGCTGTAACGCATTTTTACCACCGAGATCCCGGCGGTATCGACTGCGGCCGGTGATTCACCCACTGCACGCAGACGAAGTCCGAAACGGGTTTTGAATAATACGTACCAGGAAAGCGGCACAATAAGCACTGTCAGATACTCGATAAAAGAGTGTCCGCTAATCAGTTCCGAGTAGAACAGACCGATGACAGGAACATCAGCGACCGCATCAGCACCCGGCAAGGTGATAGGGGCAAAACGGGCCGCGCCCGAAAGCGCCGGAGTTTGTCCGCCCTGATGGAACCAATAACGACCAAGAGTAACGGTTAAACCGGCGGCCAGGATATTGATGGCCATACCACTGACTACCTGATCACCTTTGTGGGTGATGGAGGCAAAGCCGTGCAGCAGAGCTAACATGACAGAGACTGCGATACCGGCCAGCATACCCAGCCAGGCAGAGCCGGTCAGGTGCGCGGTTGCGGCTCCGGCAAAAGCGGAGGCGAGCAACTTACCTTCAAGGGCAATATTCACCACACCGGAGCGCTCACTGAACATACCGGCTAACGAGGCCAGAATAAGCGGAGCTGCCACCCGGACAGTCGCATCCAGCATCAGAATAAGTGTTTCGTACATGATCAAGCGGCTCCCTGATTAGATTTTGCAAACAGTCTGAGATAGGTACGCTCTAAAGCCGGGCGGAACATATGTTCTAATGCCCCGGAGAAGAGAATGACCAGCCCCTGCAGAACCACAACGATGTTACGGTCTACTCCGTATTCGAAACTGAGTTCGGCACCACCCTGATACAGGAAGCCAAACAGCAGGCTTGCCAGTAATACGCCGACCGGGTGATTACGCCCCATTAACGCAACTGCGATACCGGTAAAGCCAAAACCTTCTACGAAATTCAGCTTGATCTGGTGTAATTCACCCTGCAGCACGTTAATGCCGAAGAAGCCTGCCAGCATGCCGGAAATCATCATAGTCAGAACAATGATTTTGATGGAACTGATCCCGGCATAAGAGGCAGCTGAGGCATTGGCGCCAATTGAACGAATTTCATATCCCCAGCGGGTGTGCCAGATAAACAGCCACATGAACAGGCAACATAGCAGGGCGAAGATAAAGCTGAGGTTTAAAGGACTGGAGGCCATCTCGATACCAAAGAAACCTAATATGTCGTGCATCTTAGGTAACCAGCTGCCTTGCGCAAATACCCGGCTTTCGGTTGCCATACTGTTCTCTGGTTTCAGTATATCGACCAGCAGATAGGCCATTAGCGATGAAGCGATAAAGTTGAACATGATCGTCGTGATTACGATATGTGAGCCACGTTTTGCCTGCAGATAGGCGGGGATAAATGCCCAGGCGGCCCCGAAAGCACCACCGGCAATAACGGCGGCCGGAAACACGACATACCAGGGAGCAACATCACCCAGAGTTAAACAGATTAACCCGACACCAAGACCGCCAATATAAGATTGCCCTTCGACGCCGATATTGAACAACCCGGCATGATAGGCGACCGCAACGGCAAGACCGGTAAAAATAAAGCCCGTTGTGTAGTACAGTGTGTATCCAAAGCCTTCTGCATAACCAAAAGCACCGGTCCACATGACCTTAACCGCGTCTACCGGGTTAATATCGATATACATGAAAAGTAAGGCTGAAACCAGAAACGCGACTAATACGTTAATAGCCGGAAGGAGCCCGACAGTTATCCAAGCGGGTACTTTTGCCTGGCTCATAGGTTTTCTCCTTGAGAATTTTTAATATGGTCAGGAACAATATTGGCCATCATCAGACCTAATGTTTTTTCATCGGCCTGGCTGGCATCGACTTCGCCAACGATAGCGCCATCAAATACCACCAGAATACGGTCTGCCAGACTTAAAATTTCATCCAGTTCTACCGAAACCAGCAGTACGGCTTTACCCTGATCGCGGCTGGTGATGATCTGCTTATGAATATATTCGATTGCGCCGATATCGACGCCGCGGGTAGGCTGACCGACCAATAATACATCCGGGCTTTCTTCCATTTCCCGGGCTATCACCAGCTTCTGCTGGTTACCACCGGAAAAGTTCGCCGTTTTCAGATGAATATCATTCGGCCGTACATCCCATTTGTCCATGCTTTCCTGGCAAAGGGACTCAATAGCATCACGGTTTTGCAGCAGGCCTGAGTTATATTTATCCAGATGATGATAGCCAAGAATATAGGCTTCTTTCGCTTCAAACTTATTGATCAGCCCTTGCTTGTGGCGATCTTCCGGAATATGTCCGACGCCCATTGCCCGGACCTGGCGGGGATCGGCGGGATGATCGGCACTGATCATGTGGCCATTCATATCGATATGACCAGAAGTTGGTTTGATCATGCCGGAAAGCAGGCCTAAAATCTCTGACTGACCATTTCCGGAAACACCGGCGATGCCAACTAATTCACCGGCACGGACACTGAAGCTGATATCTTTAACCCGGGTTACTCCGCTTGCATCGATATAACGTAGTTTTTCGACTTTTAGCAGCTCTTTTGCTGGCTGCGCCAGTTGTTTTTCAACTTTCAGGCGGACTTTACGTCCGACCATTAATTCGGCTAACTGCTCTTTATCGGTTTCGGCGGTCGCGACATGTTCCACCATCGCGCCCTGACGCATCACGGACACGTTGTCAGTAATAGCCAGTACTTCACGCAGTTTGTGAGTAATGATCATTACCGTGGTTCCCTGACTACGTAATTTGTCGAGAATTTTAAACAGGTGATCGGCTTCCTGCGGTGTTAATACGCCGGTTGGTTCATCAAGAATAAGAATTTTGGCATCACGATAAAGTGCTTTCAGAATCTCTACCCGCTGTTGGATACCAACAGGGAGGTCGCCGACCACAGCGTCTAACGGCACTTCCAGGCCATAATCCTTTTCTATTTGCTGAAGTTTCTTCCTTGCTTGTCCTAAACTCTCGTCCAGCTTCCAGCCGTTTTCCGCGCCCAGGATGATATTTTCCAGTACGGTAAAGGTGTCAACCAGCATAAAGTGTTGGTGGACCATACCGATACCGGCTGCGATAGCATCTTGAGAGTTATCAGGTTGATAACGCTGACCATTCACTTTCATTTCCCCGGAGTCCGGGGTATAAAAGCCGTAGATGATATTCATCAGCGTTGATTTACCAGCACCATTTTCACCGATAATGCCATGAATTGTGCCGGCAGGAACTTGTAAATCAATAGCCCGGTTGGCGTGAACGGCGCCAAATCGCTTATCGATTTTACTAAGTTCAATTGCAAAGTTTTGAGTTGGTATCACGTGGGAAACTTCCTGAATAAGAAATAACAATCACTAAATAAAAAGATAGACGAACGTGATCATTCGTCTAATAAAACTATACCCTTAGTTTATGAAACTTAGGGTATACATGAATGCCGCTGTATTAACAGCGGCATTCTCGACACTCGTACAATAGAATTGATTAATAAGTACAGGTGTTATCGGCCATGTAATCATGGACCTTGATTTTGCCTGAGATGATGTCAGCTTTCAGAGTATCCATATACGCTTTCATATCATCAGTGATTAACGCTTTGTTGTTGTCGTCAAGGGCCCAGTCAACCGCATTTTGTTTAAGACCAAGAACCTGAATGCCCGGCTTCCAGGTGCCTTCCATATCCTGATTCCAGCTGTTCAGGGCGGCAAAACCAACACGTTTTACCATTGAGGTCAGCATGGTGCCCGGGTGAAGATGGTTTTGGTTTGAGTCAACGCCAATGGCGAATTTTCCTGCATCGGCTGCAGCCTGATAAACCCCAAGACCAGTACCACCGGCTGCGGCGTAGATGACGTCAGCACCTTTTGAGAACTGAGATTTAGCCAGTTCAGACCCTTTTGCCGGATCTGAGAATGCGCTAGGCGTTGAGCCGGTCATATTTTGTAGTACCGTGATAGCCGGGTTGGCATATTTTGCACCCTGCTCGTAACCACATTCAAATTTACGGATCAACGGGATATCCATTCCGCCAACAAAACCAACGGTTCCGGTTTTTGATACTTTCGCTGCCAGTGCACCGACCAGGAATGAACCTTCATGTTCTTTAAATACAACAGACTGTACGTTTGGCTTATCAACAACCATATCCAGAATCGTAAAGTGGATATCAGGGAATTCAGTTGCTACTTTTTCAACGGCAGATGCCATGTTGAAACCAACGGCTACAATAGGTGAGAACCCCCGGCTTGCCAGGCGACGTAAGCCCTGTTCACGCTGAGCTTCGTTTTGTGGTTCAAATTCGCGAACTTTTAAACCTTTCGCTTCCATCACTTTTACACCGTTCTGGTAAACGGCTTCGTTGAAAGATTTGTCAAACTTGCCTGCAGTATCATAAATAACGGCTGGTTTAGATGCTGCAAACACACTAAAAGAAGAAATCGCCAAAGCGATTGCAGAAAGTTTCAAGATGGACTTTTTCACGGTTAAATCCCTACGGTTGTAATGCCACTATAAAAACTCATAACGCTGATATGATCATGAGATTAAAGTAATTGTTGTTCAGTTTATCCAACCGGGCGAAAAAATAATTCGACTGGTTCACAGCAAACTGTTTTGTTAGTTATTTTTTAATGCAACACATAATGTTAACATTTTGTGAATTATATCATTAAAACGCGCGAATATCGCCGAAAAAGTGTGATCTATGGCAACATTAAGTGAGAACAAGATATTAGCAAATTATTTAATTTAGAGGTAGATCACAAAGTTAATTTATTGATGGTTTTTTATCCGTTATATGAGTGAGTTTTTCAGAGTCTGAAGCAACAAAAAATGGCCCTGCTGATCTGTCATCGGTCCGGGCCATTTCCTGTTAAAATGAAAAGGGAATTACTACTTTTTCTTCTTCACTTTTTTCTTAGTTGATTTTTTATCCGCTTCTTTTTTCTTTTTCTTCTTAAAGACCGGTTTTTTGTGTTTAGGTCTCAGACCATCGATAAACCGTTCTTTGATATCTTCTTTGGTATAACGGCAAACCCGGTCCATCATGGGCTGATCATGCGCTTCGATCAGAGAAATGGCGATGCCTTTTTTTCCGGCCCGGGCGGTACGGCCAATCCGGTGTAAAAACACATCGGCGGTTCTTGGCATATCGAAGTTAATCACATGACTGATATCAGGAATGTCGATCCCCCTGGCTGCAACATCGGTAGCAAGTAAAGTATTGACAGTACCGTCACGGAAGCGGGTAATGGCATTATTACGGCGATCCTGTGGCATTTCACCCTGGATCCATGCGCATGGGATATTGGAGCGTTCCAGTTCTGAGCGTAAATCAGCCAGACGTTCACGTGTTTTGATAAAGACAATGGAACGTTCAGCCTGTTCAGTCAGAATGTGTTTCAGCAATGCCAGTTTATGTGGCATATCATCACAACGATGATACCACTGGGAAATTTTCTTACGTTCACGTCGTGGTGGTTCGACATTGACTTCAACCGGTTCTTTTAGCAGTTCGCTGGTAAAGCCTTCTACACCCTGACCTTCTAATGTGGCAGAGAATAGCAGGGTTTGTTTGCGCCAGCGACATTCAGCAGAAAGACGGTCAACAACCGGGCCAAAGCCCATGTCTAACATTCGATCCGCTTCGTCCAGCACTAACCACTCGATAGCACGACAGTCAAAGCGTTCAGCTTCAATATATTCCATCAAGCGGCCGGGAGTTGCGACCACGATATCCTGAGTTGTCGCTAAGATATCCGCATGTTCCTGATACTGAACACCACCGGTAATGGTGAAAATATTCAGGTGGGTTTCTTTTGCCAGTGCACGGGCCTGATCGGCTACCTGCATAGCCAGTTCACGAGTCGGCGTCAGGATTAAAATCCGGGCCGGGCCGGGCTGACGGCGCGGAAAATCCTGCAAATATTGCAGCGCAGGAAGAACAAACGCAGCGGTTTTGCCTGTCCCGGTTGGTGCGCAAGCTAAAATATCTCGGCCATCCAGTGCATGAGGAATTACCTCTTCCTGGATTGTTGTTGGACGAGAATAGCCCATTGCTTCGACGGCTTGCAGCAAATTTGGGTCTAGTTCTAAATCGGCAAAAGTTTTAATCACTGTCTGTTCTCCGAGTGACGACAAGCATGCTAAAAAATTGGGTCGGGTATTATAGTGATTTCCGTAATGGAATCACATCATTTCTACATTTTAAGATAAAACGGCTGAGTTAACTGCACAAATTCATCACTATATTTTCCTTGCTGCTGTATGGTGAGTTCCTGCTTTGCTTCCGGTTCGGTTTTTTCTTTGCTCAGTTCAAACAAAAGCCGTGAAACTGGTTTTGCCGGTGTTGGTCTGACTGCACAGTAGCGGGAGAGGAACCATCCTAGCGTCAGGGCATATTCGATCATCGCCGTGCCTTCATTGAACGGCAGAATGAAGCTGGCCCGGCCGCAAACGTTAAGTAGCCCGGAACAACGATCGATCAAGTTTTCATGGGTCAGACTGACTGTGTGCCGTGCGGTTGCCCGGGCCTGATTCTGAGCCGTTTCTCCGCTGGTAAAGTAAGGAGGGTTGCAGACAACGACATCGTAATCCGTGACAAAATTCGGGTTAAGAACATCAGTCTGCTGAAGTTGAATACGCTGGTGCCAGGGTGATTGGGTAATATTGTATTGCGCGGCCCGAATAGCCTCAGAATTAATATCAATCGCATCAATTGTTGCATCCGGAAATCGCTGTGCTGCCATCAGGGCGACTAATCCCGTACCGGTACCAATATCTAAAATCCGTTCGGCCTTATCGGCGGAAAACCATGAGCCGAGGAGCACTCCATCGGTACTCACGGGCATACCACAGCCATCTTGTGTTATCGAAAACTGTTTAAAATGAAAGACTTTGGCGGGATTTCTGGGCTTCATAAATTAGTATAATCCGGATTTAACCGACAGGTTGCAGATTGCGTTATGGTACTTGTTTTTGGCTTCAGATGAGAATTGAATTTCGTTCCCCGCCCTATATGGCTTATTTTCTATTTTTTCCTGTATCTTCCTCACATTTTTCAGTAGAATTCTGCGGTTAAATTCTACACGAAAATTATGTGCCAAGATGTTTGAAATCAATCCTATTAAAAATCGTCTGCAGGATGTATCTGAACGTACAGATATCCTGAGGGGGTATCTTTGACTACGACGTTAAAAAAGAACGTCTTGAAGAAGTCAACGCCGAACTGGAACAACCGGATGTATGGAACGAACCTGAGCGCGCTCAGGCTCTGGGTAAAGAACGCGCTTCGTTAGAAGCAGTTGTTGAAACCATCGATCAACTGGATCAGGGCGTTGATGATGTTGAAGGTTTACTTGAGCTGGCTATTGAAGCGGAAGATCAGGAAACTTTTGATGAAATCGAACCGGAATTAGCCGATTTAGAAGCTAAACTTGAGCAGCTTGAATTCCGTCGTATGTTCTCCGGCGATCACGATCAGTCCGATTGCTATATCGACCTGCAAGCCGGTTCTGGAGGCACGGAAGCTCAGGACTGGACTTCCATGTTGCTGCGTATGTATCTCCGCTGGGCTGAAGCAAAAGGTTTCAAAACCGAAGTAATTGAAGTTTCAGAAGGGGAAGTTGCAGGATTAAAATCGGTAACGGTACGAGTCGTAGGCGATTATGCCTATGGATGGTTACGTACGGAGACTGGCGTTCACCGCCTGGTACGTAAGTCGCCATTTGATTCCGGTGGCCGTCGTCATACCTCGTTTGCTTCTGCATTTATCTATCCCGAAATAGATGAAAATATCGCGATTGATATCAATCCTGCCGATTTGCGTATTGATGTGTATCGTGCTTCGGGTGCGGGTGGTCAGCACGTAAATACGACGGAATCCGCGGTTCGTATTACGCACTTGCCAACCAATACGGTGGTTCAGTGCCAGAACGATCGTTCTCAGCATAAAAACAAAGATCAGGCGATGAAACAACTTCGTGCGAAGCTGTTTGAACTTGAGTTACAAAAACAGAATGCTGAGAAGCAAGCCAACGAAGATGCTAAATCGGACATCGGCTGGGGCAGTCAGATCCGCTCATATGTGCTGGATGACTCCCGTATCAAAGATTTACGCACCGGCATTGAAAATCGTAATACCCAAGCTGTGCTTGATGGCGATTTAGACAAATTTATCGAAGCTAGCCTGAAATCAGGACTTTAAGCTTTTTACCGAAAACTTTTTTACCGAAAATATGTGGGCATATTTAAAAATGACTGAAGCAACTCAAAACGACC
>JBNKRC010000017.1:0-17098 GCA_050296215.1 Vibrio sp.
GTCAAACCGATTTCATACTGACTGGTTAGGTGCTAAAGGCGAATTTACTGCAGAGCTGTTATCCCAGCAAGATAGATTTAGCACTTTACTTGTTGGCGGAGTATTCCATGCCAGGGAAAGTGATGCTGATCTGAGGCTTCATCCTTCGGAATCCAGATCTGGTTTGTTAAGGAATATAGATGCCTGGATGAAAGAAATTAGTCCTGGAATATCTGTTATGTCCAAACTTGTTGAAGAGGCTTCTGTCGCAGTAAATGTATTCAGTCAAAACAACAACAAGTCACTTAAGCCGCATAATGTTGGCTTTGGTGTGAGTTATGCCTTGTCTATCGTCACCGCTTTACTGCATACGAAAAAAGGCGGGCTTGTAATTATTGAAAACCCGGAGGCTCATCTGCATCCTAAAGGCCAGAGTTACCTTGGCCGTTTAATAGCCCTGACTGCGATGGCCGGAGTTCAGGTGATTATAGAAACTCATAGTGATCATTTGCTGAATGGTATTAGAGTAGTAGCCAGGCTACGAGAGGACTATCAGCATGGAACGGCAAAAGTTTTTTTTGTTCATGCCGGTGATAGCCAAAGCGAAGTTGAAGAGATTACCATAGGTGATAAAGGTGAATTGTCTAGCTGGCCAGAAGGCTTTTTTGATCAGCAGGCTATAGATATTAAGACTTTAATGAGAGGAAAGGAGTCTTAATATGACAGTATCGATAACTTATGGCAGTGCTTATTCATTTATGCATATGAATAGCTCATCTTCGTTTGATGAAGTTTTGAGAGAAATAGAAAATCTAAATGAACTTTTTATTTTTTTTGATTCATCTAAGAATAATAGCATTGAGTTTTCTAATGATTATTCTGATTACAAAATTAATGGGAAAACATTAGAAGATAACTTTCTTGAGTTAACTAATGATCCAAGTTCTGCCATATTTTTACTGGATGAATTGGAAAAAACAATTGGTAGTAAAAAGTCTTATCTGAATACAGTTCAAATAGTGTCTAATATCGAAAGAAATGAAAATAGTTCATTTGCGTATGAATATCCGTTGGCATTAAATTCATCATGGACATGCCTAAATGGTAAGGTTCATATCTATGAATATTTAGATGTATGTAATGAGAATTCTTTCAATTTTAAAACAGGCATTAACGATAGAGATGAATTTACAGATAAAGCTATCGATACATACGAACATATTCAGTTTTCAAGTGTTTTTTCAGACAAATTGAAAACTATAAAAGATGGAGTTTTTACAGATTATTTGAATGAGTTTTCTCATGCTTTAAATGTTTTAAATCAATCGTTTTTTAAAGTGTCTAACGATGAAGCAAAAAATGAAGAAGATTTAATGTTAATTAGTGAATTGTCAAAATCAGAAAAACTACGAGGAAGAGGTTTAGATTGTACGAGACAACAGGGCGCGAGCATACTTTGCATAATTTATAACCCAAAGAATACTTGTGCCCGATAATCATCGCTCCAACCAGCTTTTTTTAGTTTGCTTTTCTGGCTTGGTGCACCACAGTCACACTGCTTGAGTATATTCATGACGAATCGCCTAAACAGGGCTATGTTCTCAACCGCTCCATCCAGCGTTATTCTTGAATTATCTTCTTTAAAAACAACATCTAAAATATAGTGCTGACTATTTTCTATTCGCCAATGTTGGCGGATATAATGCCCTAGCAACTTATGGTTAGGTGACATTGAACTGACGTAATACGACGTATCTACAGTGCCCTTACCATTGATAACTCTATGACGCTCTACGGCGATAATACTCCGTATTGTTGGCCACTTGTCAGCAAGCTCTTCAGGCAGCTTTGCCTTTAGCTGGAACACGTATCGTTCTTCCTTGCGACCATGATGTTCTTCTTTGAGTTCTGTGACGACTTTTTCTTTACCTGCATCGAAGACAGTTTGAAATTGCTCCACAACCGCTTTTCTAAGTTTTGGCTGATTGTTTTTCACTTGAACAACGACATGGGCCTTTTTTTCTGCAATCTTTTCAAGCGTTTCTCGCTGACAATGCAGCGCATCTATGGTGATGACACTGCCCTTTACATTAATAACATCAAGCATTTGCCGTACGACACTGATCTCACCATTTTTGGTCTCAGTCGGCTTCTGGCTCAAAACGAGGCCACGCTCAGTGTCATAAGCTGTCACCAGCTGTAATGCTGTTTTACTATCATTTCGGTACGAGCCACGCAGCACTTTTCCATCAAATGCGATAACAGGCTTATTCTGGCTAGCTCTTTGATCGTTAATCCAGCAAGAAAGAGCTTCAAGCAACGATTCAGCAACGACTGAACGTAGGATACGAGCAATGGTATGTCGGCGAGGAATGCCATTTTCAAAAGGACGGTACTTCCTGAGCCAGTTGAGCTTTTCTTCTCCATATATTTCAATATCTTGCCATCCTTCGCTTCCCGACGCGATGGCGCTGATAACGAGAAACATGACATCGATAAGATCATGCTTTTGATTAATCTCTGAGCGAGTATCTTCGATTACAGATAGATGTTCTATTAGGTTCAAAACGGATGCACTACTAAGGATTTTTCTCTATTAGATCATATTAGTTAACAAAGTGCGATCCCGCCCTGGGTCAGACCCCGGGTATCATTTCCCCGATCTATTGTGATCGGTTATATCGGTTTATCACGTTCTCCAGGGTCATTATTCCGAACATGATTTTTCTGACAAATGATTCGGAACTGCCGACAAAATAGAACTGAGGATGTCGGGCCCAGATTTTCTGTAGTTTTTTATCCAGTTGAGCAGCCTGTTCACATGACTCATTCCTGACCGGATTATTACTGCTGATATCCTGCCCGGAAGCTGCCGCTGATTCAAAAAAGATTACGGCATCATAGCGGGCGATTTCATCTTCGAAGGTTGAATTTACATCTGTAAAAAAATCATCTTCCGTACCCGGCCAGTAGGCCAGTCCGTCGAGAGATCCCCGATCGCAAACCAGCAATCTATCCGGGTACTGTATTTTATAAATATCTTCCAGATTTTTTTGCAGATGGAAAATGGTCTTTTGAACCATTTTAACAACCTGCGCATCATCTGTGCGTGTTATTCCTCCGGAAAAGAGTACGGTTGCGGATTCGGGAACAACGGTAATTTTATCCCCCAGTTCCCGGCGGAAAAGATCCAATGCTGTGGTTTTACCACCCCCTGGACCTCCGGTTACAACAACTCGCAGCTGTTTTTTCATTATGGCCTCTAACTATCTGGTTGTTATACATAAAGTGTAGTCAATAAATGAGTTAGCTGAGAACCTGGTTTATCCGGTTATGATTAATCAGTCACAGGGTTTGTACCAGCCGGTCCGAATCAGCATTTGTATTTCTGCACAGTATCCGTAAAATTCCCTTTCTTTTTTTGGCTACCCGGGTGAAGTATGTATATCGGATTTGATTATGGGACGGCAAACTGTTCTGTGGCGGTAATGGAGGGTGAAACTGCCCGGATGTTACCACTTGAAGGGGATAATTTTTTCATTCCTTCAACGTTATGCGCACCCACCCGTGAATCGGTCACTGAATACCTGTTCCGGTTTTTTGGCATTGAACCGACTGACGCGCTGGGTAAGCAACTGCTGCGCAGTGCGATTGCCGGAAACCGTGACGAGGGTATTGAGCTTGAACACCATGATTTGATGTTTGGTCAGGCCGCACTGGATTGCTATTTAGCCGATCCGGAATTCGTCTATTACGTGAAGTCACCGAAATCGTTTCTGGGTGCGAACGGATTGCACGACGTTCAGATTCGGTTTTTTGAAGATCTGGTTTGCGCGATGATGGTAAATATCAAGCAGAAGTCTGAATCGGCTCTGCAGCGCGAGGTTACCAATACGGTGATCGGACGCCCGGTTAATTTCCAGGGACTGAACAGCGAGCGGGCCAATCAGCAGGCGGAAAGTATCTTGTCTAATGCGGCGCAACGGGCCGGATTTGCTGAAGTGGACTTTCAGTTTGAACCCGTAGCCGCCGGGCTGGATTATGAGAGTCAGTTAACCGAAGACAAAACGGTTCTGGTGGTGGATATCGGTGGCGGTACCACGGACTGTTCATTACTGCGTATGGGACCAAGTTACCGGACACGCATGGAGCGTCAGGACAGTTTACTCGGACACAGCGGCAGCCGGGTCGGCGGGAATGATCTGGATATTCATCTGGCATTTAACAGCCTGATGCCGGCATTTGGTAAAGGGTCAACCCAGCAGCGGGGCATCTTTATGCCAACACCGCAGTTCTGGAATCCGATTGCCATTAATGATGTTGTTGCTCAAACCGATTTTTATATGGCGGGCAACCGAAAGGTACTGGAACAGTTGAAACGGGACGCCGTGGCTCCGGAGTTGTTAGACCGTTTGCTGGCGGTGTATGACCACAAGCTGGGTTATCAGCTTGTACTGCATACCGAACAGGCCAAAATTGCCATGTCACAGCAGGATGAATTTATCTCGACGCTGGATTTGGGGATCACAAGCCTTGATACGGCGATTACCCGGGACCAGCTGGAAAAGGCTATTCTCACTCCGGTCAATAAAATGATTGAACTGATCCGTGAGGCACTGGCACAGGCCGCCGATAAGCCGGACGTGATTTACATGACTGGCGGGAGTGCCCGTTCACCGATTTTGCGCCGGATGGTTGAACAGGAAGTGCCTGGTGTGCCCATTGTAGCGGGAAATTATTTTGGTTCGGTAACGGCGGGGTTGGCGCGTTATGCACAGATGGTGTTTGCGTAATCCGGACCTGAAACGGGCAGTGCTGTCATCTGAATAGTAGATGAATAACATATGAATAGCAGCCCCGCTTCGTTGACCGGGCATTTAACTGGCTGGCATGTCGGTCACCGAAGCGAGGTTACTACATTTATTACTGACTACTACTGACTACGTTCCTGTAAATAGTGTTTCAGCTGGTTGTAGCTGCGCACTTCGTTGTAATCCCCTTCCGGAATGCTGACGCCGGTGCTTTTCTTCAGTGAGGAGAGCAGGTTGAGAAAGTCCATTGAGTCCAGATCGCACTCTTCGCGCAGATCCTCATCCTGATCGATGTCGTCGATCTCAATTTCAGGGGCAATGTGTTTCATCGCATCAGCGATCATGGCCGGAATATTATTGCTGTTCATAAATCCTCCGGATGTTGGAGTTGTTTGGCGAGGGCATGCAGAAAACGCGCTCCGGTAATGCCGTCACTGACCCGATGATCGGCAGCGAGCGTCACCGTCATTACCTCTCCGATTTCAATGTTACTGCCGTTGACAACCGGCACCTGGCGTAAACGGCCTAAACCGATAATCGCCACCTGAGGCGGATATATCACCCCGGTAATACTGTCTGCGCCACGCTCACCGATACTGGTTACGGTAATGGTGCTTTCACTGATCTCGGAGCTGCGCAGCCGTCCGCGACGACTGCGTTCTGCCAGATCGCGCAGCGCATCCATAATTTGGTCCGGTGTCAGTTGATCGGCATTGAGTATGGCCGGAATAACAAGCCCGCCTTCGCGCAGGCTGATGGTATTGCCGATGTTGATGTCTGCGGAAGGGGTAAAGCGTCCGTCACGATAAAAGCCATTCAGATCGGGAAAGCGGGTCAGCTGAGCTGCGATGGTGGTCAGAAGTACGGCGGGAAGCAACAACCGCTGTTCCGGTTCACGCTGCCGGTTTTGCTCGGTCAGCCATTGCTGAACTTTGGTCAGGTTAATCTCTAAGGCGAGATAATAGTGTGGTATCTCCCGTTTAGAGCGGCTCATCGCCTCAGTGATCGCTTTGCGCATCGGTGACATTTCCGGCGCCGAAGTGTCTGCTTCAGCAACGGATTCTGGCTGAGGAGAAGGGATTTTCGCTTCCAGATCCCGCAGTAAAACGGCACCTTCCGGCCCGCTGCCGCTTAAGGCGGCAAGATCGATGCCCGATAAATGGGCGGTTTTGCGGGCGACAGGTGATGCCCACCGGCGTGGTGTGTTCAGACTTTCCTGTGAAGATGTTGGTTCGTTATGACCCGACGACGCGGCCATGGCCGGGGCGGCTGGCGCATGCGATGCTCTTAACGGAGCCTGAGGGGAAGGTTCCGCGTCAGAGGAGGAAACCGCTTCCTGAAGGGGCGTCACCGAACCGGTACTGTCGAGCGTCGAACTGACCGGACTGTCGGTTTCCATACGGGCCATCACACTGCCAACCGGGAGTTTGATACCTGGTTCAACCAGCAACTCCGAAATGATTCCGTGGTGATAGGATTCCATATCTATCGCACCTTTATTGGTTTCTATCACCGCGATAATCTGACCTTTTTCCACACTGTCGCCCGGCTTGACCTGCCATTCAATCAGTGTCCCGTCACTCATATCCGCGCCAAGTGCCGGCATAGTGATATCAATCAGGGTAGGATCGTGCTTATTGTTCTCCATTTTTCTATTTTCCTCCCTCATTCTGCCAGCCGGGAGCCATTACCGTGGCCTTAGCCGCGCGCACGATTTTGTCACACTGGGGCAGAGCGGCTTGCTCAAGGTGGTGAGGATAAGGAATGGGGACTTCCTCGGTACAAACCCTGGCTACCGGCGCATCCAGTTGCCAGAAGGCCTGCTCCATAATCACGGCACTGACTTCACCGGCAAAGCTTCCGGTATACCAGCCTTCATCAATGACTACGGCGCGGTGCGTTTTACTGACACTGGCAATGATGGTTTCCGTGTCCAGTGGTCGTAGTGAACGGAGATCAATCACTTCAGCATCAATACCTTCTGCGGCAAGTTCTTCAGCGGCCTGCAACGTTTTACCCAGATTGCCGCCATAGGTGATCAGAGTAATGTCTTTACCGGGGCGACGCACCAGGGCTTTGTCCATTGGGGCATCAGGAGCTTCGCTGACAGGTCCGTTTTCATTCAGTAGCATGACATGTTCAAAAATCAGCACGGGATCGGGGTCGATCAGAGCCTGACTGAGCATGTAGCGGGCGTCGTTATGGGTCGCCGGGCTGAGTACTTTCAGACCGGGCACATTGGCGTAAAAGTTTTCCCAGCTGTGTGAGTGCTGGGCGGCGAGCTGCTTACCGGCACCGCAGGCCATCCGGATCACCACCGGAACGTTGAACTGTCCGCCGGACATGTGCAGGAAGGAGGCCGCGGTATTGATGATTTGATCCATGGCGAGCAGACTGAAATTAACCGTCATGACTTCAATAATGGGCCGCATACCGCCCAGTGCGGCACCTATGCCGACACCGACAAATCCGGATTCACTCAGCGGGGTATCAATGATCCGTTCGGTGCCGAACTGGTCAAGCAAGCCTTTGCTGACGGCGTAGCAACCGCCATAGCGCCCGACATCTTCACCCATGAGGAAAGTCCGCGGATCGTTATTCAGCGCATCCCTGATGCTTTCGCGCAAGGCTTCCCGGTAACTCAGGGTTGCCGGTGTCTGGCTTGATGGCATAGGGCCCGGTGGCGGCTCGGTTCCCGGGCTGTAGACAAACCGGGTCAACTGCTCTACCGGTTCCAACTCTCCGGCTTCGGCAAAGGCCATTGCCTCACTGATTTCCTGCGCAATTTTAGCTTCAATGGCAGAGAGTTCCGGATCCTGAAAATGGTTGTTTTTTTGCAGCCATTGGATCAGTTGTTTGACCGGGCCTTTTTCTTCCCATTGCGCAATTTCTTCTCTGTCCCGGTATAGCTGACTGTCAAAACTTGAGTGACCGCGGAAACGGTAAGTCTGACACTCGATGAAGTAGGGACGCTGCTGTTCGCGGATATAATCGGCGGCAGCCGATGCGGCGGCTTCAACATCGACAACGTTCATCCCGTCAACCTGTACGGTTTCAATTCCGTAACTTCGCGCCTTTTTGGCAATATTGGTTTCTGATTCTGACAGGGCGAGAGCCGTTCCCATCGCGTAGCGATTGTTTTCACAGACAAACAGTACCGGCAGTTGCCAGAGCGCGGCTAAATTAAGGCTTTCATGAAACTCGCCTTCGGCAACCGCACCGTCACCAAAAAAGCACACGGCGATGGCATCGCGCTGCATTTTTTTATTTGCCATCGCGAGCCCGGTCGCCAGCGGCAGCCCCCCGGCTACAATGGCATTTCCGCCATAGAAGTTGAGGTTTTTATCAAACAGATGCATTGAGCCGCCGCGACCACGGCTGCATCCGTTTGTGCGGCCATACATTTCTGCCAGCACGCTGCCCATGCTCATGCCTCTGGCAAGGGCATGGCCATGTTCCCGGTAGGTGGCGACAACCTGGTCCTCTTTACTCAGGGCCGACATTACTCCGACGGCAATCGCTTCCTCACCGATATACGGGTGGAGGAAGCCCCGGATTTTCTCCAGAGCATAAAGTTCGGCGCATTTTTCTTCAAAACGGCGTATTCGCAGCATCTGCTCAAGCTGGGTGAGTAAGTGCTCACGGTTGATATGGAGTCTGTGTTTCATTTTTCATCGCTCTCCAAGGTCGAAATGTCCCCTTCCGGCAGGCCCAGCTCGCGTGCTTTGAGCAGACGGCGCATGATCTTGCCACTGCGTGTTTTGGGCAGATTATTCCGGAATGCGATTTCTTTAGGGGCAACGGCGGCACCGAGGCGTTTTCGTGCCAGGCCAAGCAGTTCCTGTTGCAGTTCGTCATCCGGAGTAAAACCGGGTTTGAGGGCGACAAACGCTTTCACGATTTGCCCTGCAACCGGATCCGGAATACCGATGACGCCCGCTTCACTGACTGCCGGATGTTCCATCAGCGCACTTTCGACTTCGAAAGGCCCGATTAGGTGGCCGGAAGATTTGATCAGATCATCTTTTCTGCCGACGAACCAGAAATAGCCGTCTTCGTCTTTCATGGCCAGATCGCCACTGAGATACCAGTTCTCTTTGAAACATGACTGATATTTTTCCTGCTGGTTCAGGTAGCCGCGAAACATCGATGGCCAGCCGGGCTGAACGGCTAACTCACCGACCTGCATTGGCTGTGTTTCGACATGTAGCTCTCCGCTGTCGTCGGTGTTGACGATGGCAGCCACAATGCCGGGCAGCGGTTTACCCATCGAACCGGGCTTAACAGGCCGGCTGGGTACATTAGCGATCATGATGCCGCCGGTTTCGGTCTGCCACCAGTTATCATGAAATGGCATACCTAACACTTGTTCGCCCCAGACGACGGCCTCCGGATTGAGCGGCTCACCGACACTGGCCATAAAGCGCAGGTGTGACAGGTCATAATGTCCAGGCAGATCCTTACCGATTTTCATCAGCATTCTGATGGCGGTCGGGGCGGTGTACCACACCGTAACCTTTTGATCCTGAAGGATCTGATACCAGCGCTCCGCATCAAATTCGGCTTCATCCACAATCATGGTGACCCCCAGGCACAGCGGCGCGATAATGCCGTAGGTTGTGCCGGTCACCCAGCCGGGATCCGCAGTGCACCAGTAGATATCATCGGGTTTCAGGTCGAGCGCAAAGTAGGCAGAAAGAACGTGATGTTTTACCGCTTCATGCACATGGATTACCCCTTTGGGTTTGCCGGTTGTACCACTGGTAAAGTGCAGTAACGCCATATCTTCAGCCTGTGTGGATTTACAGGCCCGTTCGGGGTCAGCATCCGCCATTAACGTGGCGTAATCGAAACAACCGGGTTCGTCATCCGGATTTCCGTCAATCAGCAGTACAGCTTTAAGGTGCGGCAGCTCCCGCCACCAGCTTTTGAGTTTTTTACGGTATAAGCTGCGGGTGGTGATAACCAGATTCGCTGTACCGATTTCCATCCGTGAGCGGATAGGTTCCGGACCAAAGGCGGAGAACAGCGGAGTAAAGACACAACCGGCCTTAAGTGTACCGAGTGCCGCAATGTAGAGTTCCGGCCTGCGCCCGGCGAGGCTGTATACCCGGGCTCCTTCAGGAAGGTCAAGTCTTGACAGCAGATCAGCAAAGCGGCTGGTTTGCCTGCTGAGTTCCTGATAGGTGAAATCGACGATGTGATCGTCCTTACTGATCCAGCGTAAAGCCAGTTTATCCTGCATGGCCTGATTACTGTGACAGTCGAGCGCTTCATCCCTGATATTCAGACCACCATCAGCCAGCCCTTTGATCGGTGGCGGAGGCGTCAATTGTGCCAGTGAGTTAGTTTTGAGATTTGCGTTGTCTGCCAGTGTCTGATGAAAGATAGTTTTAACCATAGTTGGCGTCCCGAACTGAAAGAATGAATGCCCGGACAAGGGCAATAGCTATGGTAAAAGTATGGTTTATAGCCGGGGTTTTTCCACCGCTCGGTAAAGATATGGTCAAGAATTTATTTATTTGATTAATTTGGCTTTGTTGTACGTCGGATAGCGAACGGAGTGCTGTAAAATATTCGTCCGGCTGCCATAATAATTAACGTGGTATGAATACTAAAATGGCGGTCCCGGTTTCCGGTGTCGCCATTTCTGTTTCATTTTCTGGTATTTTCATCATGACTGAGTTTTCAGACTTTGGTCAGCATATTAGTTTCACCGTCAGGATCTGCGATCGCGGTTTTCAATTACCGATCTTGTATTAAACGTGGGTCAAAAGACGACAGAGCAGAAAAATATTCATGCAGACATTCCTCCATAGAACGAGGTGTAAAATTAAGATGTTCTCTGGAAAGTGAAATATCATAATTTTCTTTCTGATTAAAATAAAAATGAATCTGACTCTTCAGTAGTTTAGGTTCAATATTAAAATATTTACTCAATTCAGCTAACGTGGCGATAAAAAGTAAAACATTTTTACCAACCCGGCGTGGTAATTTTACGGCAGAATTATATTGCTGTGCCAGCATGGTGATCTCTTTGATACTTAGCCCCTGAGGATTAGCCAGGATATAACGTTGTGACGGCTTACCGGCACAGCCGGCTCTGGCGATGGCATCACTGACGTCATTTACATGCACCAGATTAAACATGAATTCTAAATCGAAGAGCAGTTCACCTTTAAATATGGATTGCAGAAAACGTGTAGTTGGTGTGTTGTGCGAGAGATCGCTGTTTATCATGGCGGAGGGTAAAACACTCACCATTTCGATATGATATTTTTCTGCTAATGACCAGGCTAACTGTTCCGTTTCTATCTTTGATTGAAAATAAGGGTTGCCATATGTGTTTTCACACCATGAACTCGGGGTAATTAATTCGCCGGTCGTATTTCCGGCTAATGTACCGGTTGAACTGACAAAGATTATTTTTTTAACCGCTGTATCATGTGCAGCGTCAAAAATATTTTTTACCATCTCCCTGTTGGCCTGAATAATGTCTCTCTGTGAGTTTTTTGACCAGTGAGAAAAATTGGCAGCCACCTGAAAGACAATATCGGAACCATCCATTGCAGCAGACAGTGTTTCTGGCTTGAGTAGATCAGCGTGTATTATCTTACCTGCAATATTATTATTCTGTGTTGCTTTAGTGACATTTCTGACACCTGCTGTGACTTGATAACCCTGTGCCGATAAACTCTGGGTCAGTGCAGAACCTAAGTGCCCGGTGGCACCCGTAATAAATGCTTTATTTCGCATGATTAATATCTCAGAATTTGTTAACTGATAAAGGAAGCAGAACTAAGGCCTTCAATAATTCATTGTAGTAAGTTACCTAAGGTACTTTATATATCTAGTAAGTTACCCTCGGTATATTAAGTTGTCAATAGTTCAAAATTGAGAGTTATTTACAAGTTTACTTCAATCCGGCGAACTTCTGAGGAGGCGTTCCAGCTACGTGCTATTTCGTTTGCAGCGGTAGTTAGCTGCAATATTAAAAATGGTAAATCAGTGTAGTTTTTATGTTTTCGGAAGAGATTAGCCAGAGGCAGATTGCTGGTTAGCAAAGAGTTTTCATTGAGTTAGTCAACAATGCCGATCATTATTGATACTATTGTGTTCATGTTTAATTTTAGATCATTACCTATGCGAAAATATCAACGTGCCCGCAGTGACGAAGAAAAAAATCAACGGCTGAGCAATATCTTATCGGCAGCCGAAAGCATGTTTGCTGAAAATGTGTATGAGGCGTGCAATCTGAATGTGATCGCTGCCGACGTTGGGATCACTAAGACAGCACTCTATCGTTATTTTAGATGCAAAGAATTGATTTTTTGGAGATATATAAACGTCAGCTGACAGATATTGTACCGGGGCTGCAAGTGTGTCTGCAGAAGCAGGATGCGGCCGGTTTGTCTGCCTTATTCTCTTCACACCCATTATTTTGTCGACTGAGCGCTATTTTAACGACAGTGCTGGAACGTCCTCTCACGGTGGAAGAGGCGAGGTCGTTCAAATTAACTGTGCTGCAGTTACTTGAACCCTGTGTGGTCACGTTGGTTAATGAACATGGTTATACATGGGATGCAGCAGCGCTATGGCTGATGCAATTGTTAGCGACATTGGTGGGATGCTGGCATATTTGTCATATGTCACCAATGATGAATGAAGCATTGGCGGTTCCCGAACTGGCCTGCTTTCGGCTGGATTTCGATATATTGCTGCAACAACATATTACCATGATGATGCAGGGGCGCTGATGCAACAATATAGATAAAAAACTATTGTCCGAGGGTGTTTACAACACGTTTTAGTATATCTTGAAACCAGTCGGCTACGTTCTCCAACTCAGTCAGAGCAGCGTAAACTACTTTGCCATTTATTCTCCCCATCATTTAGCTAAATCGGTAACATTAATTCTGTTTGATTATAAAGCCAGATGGATAGGCAGTGACGGAATAAGCGCAGTGACAGGCTGTATTATTGGTCAGTTAAGCTTAAAAAGGCAGACCACTCGTTCCCATTGCGTGGGAACGAGCGCTCTTTACTGACTGTCAGCGGAACTCTGATTCGGTAGCAGGACAAGCACATATCATTTAATGGCGCCGTAACTGTGCGGTAGAGCAGATAACTCATTCATTTCTTTGGTTCATGGTGGTGTTTTTACTATATTTAAGAACCTGTTAATAAAAGGAGATGGCAGATATCGATGCGAAGGAGTTTTCTGAAACTAATTACAATTCTTATTTCCTTTGGGATATTCATCGTAGTGACCAATGTATTAACCCAGCGGTATATTTTATCCGGCCGGAATCGTTCCGGTATCAGAGCTGCAGGACAAATCACAACGTTATTTTAATTTGAGTCCGTTAACCGTCCGGCTGATCGTGTATGGTTTTCGGCCATCGATCTCAATGAAGAACACGGTGAAATCGAAGTCCCGAACAAACCGACCCTGCGTGCCGTTATGCCTCTGTCTTATCATGGGGTATTCAAAGGTATATTAATTGTGAATTATTTTATGCAGCCTCTGCTTGACAATCTGGTCAATGCCCCCCTGTATAACATGATACTGGCTGATGGTAATGGTGAAGTTTTGGTCCATTATAACCCGGACAGAAACTGGAGCCGTTTTACCGGTAAAGCCAGTCTTGCGGCTGATATCCCTAATTTACAAGAGGTGCTGGGAAGTGATATCTACCGGGGCCCGACTTTCTTTGCAAGACAACTTCATTTGCCGCTGGAACAAAAACTGGTTCTGATACTTTCATTAAATGACCACTATTTGTCCTTTCAGCAATCATTATCCAATAATCGTTTGATGTACAGCTCGGTGATTACGCTGATTATTACCACTATTTTCGGTTTAATCTTCGCCTTACTGTTGAATAAGTTTTTTGTCGATTATACGAACCGGGGCCAGTACATCGATGAATTAACCAGCCTTAACAAACGGATAAGTAATCTTTTACTTAAGAATAAGGTGTATATGGAAATGGCCAGTGATGGCATTCATATCCTTGATAACGACGGAAATGTTGTGGCTTTCAGTCATGCCTTTGCCGATATGCTGGGCTACACGGATAAAGAAGCGTCGCAGCTTAATATCCGTGACTGGGATGTTGTGATTCCTGAAGATAAGATACGGGCAACCATGGCCTCTTTTACCCGTGAACCGAGAAAGTTTGAAACCAGACACCGGCGTAAAGATGGTTCCATTATTGATGTTGAGGTAAACGGGAAATGGATAACCACACCGGATGGTGAGTTTTTCTATGCGTCTTATCGCGATATTACTGAACGCAAACAAATGGAAAAGGAACTTCAAAGTCTGGCTACAACGGATTCTTTAACTCAGCTATTTACACGAAGGGCATTTATTGACCATTTAACCGATTAGCTTGAGCGTTTTCATCGGAAACAAGATTATGCGGTGTCGGTAATTATGCTTGATCTGGATCATTTTAAATTGATTAATGACACCTATGGTCATGGTACCGGAGATAAGGTGCTGAAAAAGGTTGCCAACATTCTGAGCGATGAAATGCGCCGCTTGTCCTTGAGCACAATATTATTCCGTGTACCGTCAGTGTCGGTATCACTGAAATTAATGCGTGGGACTCAGATATTGAAGAAATACTGGAACGTGTGGATAAAGCACTTTATCAGGCCAAAAAACTTGGCCGGAACCGGATTGAAATTTATAGCAACCCGGGAAATGAGCCCGGAAAGGAAGGATAATTTAACACCCCAGTCTCGCTTTTACCGAATGTGATGTCGGCATCTTGGGCAGAGAATAGGTAACATGGTTGCGGATCGCGCTGACATCCACAATTTTGGAGCAGAAGTTGTCTTTTCTGTTACTGCTTTGTTGCATTAAAAAGGCGATTCCGCCGCTCTGGTCATACACCAGCTTGTAATAGCCAGAAGGGACGGTGTGCGCTTCATCGGCATTGGGCAGTGATGGCATGGTCTTAGTGTAAAGCGGTCCGGTAATGGCGAATAAAGGGTGCTCATAGGTTGCCGAATGGCGAATAGATTCTTCAAGTGCTTTCCATGGCCCCTGATTCAGGTCTTTATCCTGAGGGGTAATGTTGCTCAGATAATTCGCTTCGTACCAGTAGCGGGAACCGGCAAATGATGCCAGCGGAGCCTGATGCCCCCTGTCTGCCTGTAACTGGCTGCGGTTCGCGCCCTTATAGTCTGCCACTTCAAGCGTCTCCCTGTCATCCAGCAATGGTTCTTTACCCCAGTCCCTGCCCGGTGAAACGCCATAGTTCACCGGATTCACTTCGTAAGCCACCCAGTCCGCCAGTTTGGTTTTTGGATTGTTAGACAGCGCATAAATGTGACCGAATATTAAGTCGTTTGATTCCGGGTTCCCGGGGCACCCCAGAGGACAGTGAACCGATAAGATATCGGCATTAACCGGACTGACGGCGAGCAGTCCGCCGAGCAGAAAATAGGATTTTGATTTGATAAACATGATTCGTTCCTGACACGATCTGATATAAGGAATTATAACTTAACCAGCGGAGGCAGCGGCCCGAGATCAATCAGAGGCCGGCGGGTGTCTGCCTGATCAGAGCCGAACAGCATCATTGGCCGAAATGTTCGCTGGTTGAGAGAAGTGGTATCAATTAAGCCGGCGAGTGCGTAAAAACGATGCACATACCGACGGGTTTCCTGTGGTAGGTTAAGACGCTGGAATTCGCTGGTGCCGGCCTGTTGAATGGCGCGCTCTACCCGGCCCTCTCCAGCATTGTATGCCGCAAGAGTTAACATTAAGTTCCCGTTAAATTTTTGATGGAGAAATTTCAGATAACTGAGCGCGGCACGGGTACTGTCATAGATATTCAGCCGCTGGTCATCTGGTTTGACGGACAGACCAAAGCGCTCAGCGGTATCCGGCATCAGTTGCCATAACCCGCGGGCTCCGGCATGAGATGTTGCTGTGACATTAAATGAGGATTCCAGCATTGGCAGCAGCACCAGTTGTTCCGGTAAGGTGTAGTGGCGGAGCTGCTTGAAAATATGCCCGATGAGTTCCTCATGTGTGTCTAAACGTGCGCGAATTTGCTTCTCGTAGGGGAATAATATTGCTTGCTGGCGGGTTACCGCCTTATCAAAGGCCTGCGCCGGGCAGCTGTCTGAAAAAAGTAGCAGAACTATGCTCACGATAAGTATATACAGTCCGGGTCGGGGTAGAATTGGTCGGCAGTGACGCTTCATAATACTTCGGCAATGCGTTCTTCATAAGTCGGTGAAGGTTGAGTAAGTTCGCGCAGCAGTTCTTGCAAAGTTGCGGAGCTATGACCGTTTTCCTGATTGATTTTCTGGCATTCAGAGACCAGCGTATCCAGGATCTGCCATTGTTCCTCAACACGGGTTTTAAGGTTGCCGGGTAAGGCACTGAAAAGCCGGGTCACACCTTTGCCGTTATTAGGTAAGGCCAGACGCTGGCAACAAAGGGTGCGTAGTGACGCATTCCTGTGTAATTGATTGAGCAGAGGAACCTGTTGGCGGATATTCTTGATCAGGTTGTCGCCGTTAAATTGCAGGTACAGTGTTTTTTGTTCCTTGAGTAAAGTGTGCAGTTGACGATAAAGTTTAATATCGTCATTGATGGTAAGAACAAAATTCTGAATATGTTGCCCGCGATTCGATGCCATGATTTGCTCCCTGCTAAGTGTTTACTCGTGTCCGGTGTGAAATTGCATCAGTGCCTGAGACAGGGCTTTGCTGTCGAGACTTAATTCACCGCGGCTTAATGCAGCGCGAACCTGAGCCACTTTTTCCATATCAACATCGGGTAGTTCCGCCATTTCCGCCTGTGCTTTTTCCAGGGCCGCGGTGTTGACATTCATTGCCGGTTCGCTGATTTTAGGCGCAGGAACAGATTCCAGAGGCTTTTTGTTTTCTTGTTGGAAGGTAGTTTGCCGGATATGACCACCTGATACTTTATCTATTTTCATTGCTGGGCTCCTCAATCAATTTCCATCATCACTATCAAAAGGCGACCTGCCTCCCTGAATAATTAAATCTGAAAGTAAAATATTTTTATGTCGATTCAGCCCGGCTGCCTGGTCAGGATAAACGTTACGTTGCATAAAAATTCAGAACTGGGTATGTACCTGATTCAGCCCTGTCACCACGGCATGGATAACGGTTTGTGAGGCACTGTTTTTTACCTCAATCTGGTCACCCAGACCACCATTTTCCAGTGCAATCCCCTGAGTGGAGGCACTAACGCCGTTTTTTGATGCGATTATAACCACCTGATTGCCCTTCAGAGCTAACGGCGGCTTGCT
>JBNKRC010000018.1:0-17004 GCA_050296215.1 Vibrio sp.
CGGTTGTCGTCCACCGAAGAAACGTCGCGTATAACGTTTCTAGGAAGATTGGAGAAAGATCATGGCAAGATATTTGGGTCCTAAGCTGAAGCTTAGTCGCCGCGAAGGTACTGACTTATTCCTTAAGTCTGGTATTCGCGCGATTGATACCAAGTGTAAAATTGATAATGCACCAGGTGTACACGGCGCTCGTCGTGGCCGTCTATCAGACTATGGTGTACAGCTTCGTGAGAAGCAAAAAGTTCGTCGTATGTATGGCGTTCTGGAAAAACAATTCCGTAACTACTACAAAGAAGCTGCCCGTCTTAAAGGCAACACTGGTGAAAACCTACTTCAGCTTCTTGAAGGTCGTCTAGATAACGTAGTTTACCGCATGGGTTTTGGCGCAACTCGCGCAGAAGCACGTCAGCTGGTTAGCCACAAAGCTATCCTGGTTAACGGTAAAGTGGTAAATATTCCTTCTTTCAAAGTTGCGGCAGATGACGTTGTTTCAATCCGTGAAAAAGCGAAAGCTCAATCTCGTATCAAAGCAGCTCTAGAAGTTGCAGAACAACGTGAAAAACCAACTTGGATTGAAGTAGATGCTAGCAAGATGGAAGGTACGTTCAAGCGTATGCCAGAACGTTCTGATCTATCTGCTGATATCAACGAACAATTGATCGTCGAGCTTTACTCTAAGTAAGGTTTAAACTAAAGAGAGGACACAATGCAGGGTTCTGTAACAGAATTTCTTAAGCCACGTCTAGTTGATATTGAACAGATCAACGCGACACACGCAAAAGTAACTCTTGAGCCGTTAGAGCGTGGTTTTGGCCATACTCTTGGTAATGCACTTCGCCGTATTCTTCTTTCGTCAATGCCAGGTTGTGCCGTGACTGAAGTTGAAATTGAAGGCGTACTACACGAATACAGCACCAAAGAAGGTATTCAGGAAGATATCCTAGAGATTCTTCTTAACCTGAAAGGTCTGGCTGTTCGCGTTGCCGAAGGCAAAGATGAAGTGTTCATTACACTAAACAAATCCGGTTCAGGCCCTGTTGTTGCAGGTGACATCACTCATGATGGTGATGTTGAGATCGTGAACCCTGAGCACGTGATTTGTCATCTGACTGATGACAATGCTGAGATCGCTATGCGTATCAAAGTAGAACGTGGTCGTGGTTACATTCCGGCTTCTGCGCGTATTCATACTGAAGAAGATGAGCGTCCAATCGGTCGTTTGCTAGTCGATGCAACTTACAGCCCTGTAGACAAAATTGCCTACGCGGTTGAAGCGGCTCGTGTTGAGCAACGTACCGACCTTGACAAACTTGTCATCGATATGGAAACAAACGGAACTATTGAACCTGAGGAAGCTATCCGCCGTGCAGCAACAATTCTTGCTGAACAGTTGGATGCATTCGTAGATCTTCGTGATGTACGAGTTCCTGAGGAGAAAGAAGAGAAACCAGAATTCGATCCGATCCTATTGCGTCCTGTAGACGATCTTGAACTAACAGTTCGCTCTGCTAACTGTTTGAAAGCAGAAGCGATTCACTACATCGGTGATCTGGTACAGCGTACTGAGGTTGAGTTACTTAAAACACCAAACCTTGGTAAGAAATCTCTTACAGAGATTAAAGATGTGCTTGCGTCTCGTGGTCTTTCTCTTGGCATGCGCCTTGAAAACTGGCCACCAGCGTCCATCGCTGAAGATTAATCGATACTAGTTAGAAGGATTAGGTCATGCGCCATCGTAAGAGTGGTCGTCAACTCAACCGCAACAGCAGTCATCGCAAAGCGATGTTCAGCAACATGGCTAGCTCTCTAGTACGTCATGAAGTTATTAAGACTACTTTGCCTAAAGCAAAAGAGCTACGTCGCGTAGTTGAGCCTTTGATTACCCTAGCTAAGACAGACAGCGTTGCAAACCGTCGTCTAGCGTTTGCACGTACTCGTGACAACGAAGTAGTTGCAAAACTGTTTAACGAACTAGGTCCACGTTTCGCTGCACGCCAAGGTGGCTACACTCGCATTCTTAAGTGTGGTTTCCGTGCAGGTGATAAAGCTCCAATGGCTTACATTGAGCTTGTAGATCGCCCAGAAGTTGCTGAAGAAGCAGCTGCTGAGTAATAGTGAGTTCGTAACTCATAAAAAAACCGAGCTAAGGCTCGGTTTTTTTGTGTCTGAAATTTGTGTCTTCATCGAATTCAGGCGCATAGTCCGTTTTGCTGATGATGACCCCTTACTCACATCTGTAAATGAGTAAGGTAAAATGGGCTTCGGTGGAGCAAACTAGCAAAAGCATGAATGCTTTTGCTAGCGATACAAGGATGTCTTGAGCGGTTTGCGGAATCGAATCCCATTTTATTTTACTTGAGTTTTCGTTAAGCTTTTAACGCTTGATCTAAATCTGCCAGAATGTCATCGATATGTTCAATACCGATCGACAGACGAATCATCTCCGGAACCACGCCCGCTTGTTTTTGCTCTTCAGGTTCAAGCTGACGGTGTGTGGTTGAAGCCGGATGACATGCCAACGTTTTTGCATCGCCGATATTGACCAGGCGTTTGATCAGGCCAAGGGCATCGTAGAAACGAACGCCGGCTTCATAGCCATCTTTCAAACCAAAAGAGAGAATAGATGACGGCTTACCGGCCATGTATTTCTGTGCTAACTCATAATATGGCGAATCAGGCAGACCTGCGTAACTCACCCAGCTTACTTTTTCATGATTCTTAAGGAATTCCGCTACCTTAAATGCATTTTCGCAGTGACGTTCCATACGCAAAGGCAGAGTTTCTAAACCTTGTAATAATAAGAATGCGTTCATCGGTGAAAGGGTAGAGCCGGTATTGCGCATGGGTACCGTACGTGCTCTTGCGATAAATGCAGCGGCGCCAAATTGCTCGGTATAGACAACACCATGATAAGAGGCTTCAGGTTGATTGAATACCGGGAATCGGTCAGCGTGTTTGGCCCAGTCAAATTTACCTGAGTCAATAATTGCGCCGCCCAGTGAAGTACCATGCCCGCCGACATATTTAGTGATGGAATGGACCACGATATCCGCGCCGTAGGCGATTGGTTTACATAATACCGGTGATGCTACCGTATTATCGACAATTACCGGTACGCCCTGAGCGTGAGCAAGTTCGGCAATTTTACCTAAATCTACGATATTACCTGCCGGATTACCAATGGATTCACAGTAAACCGCTTTGGTATTTTCATCGATCAGTTCAGCCAGACTCTCCGGTTTGTCATCTTTGGCAAATTTTACATTTATCCCCTGGCTTGGCAGCATATGTGCAAACAACGTATAAGTACCACCGTAAAGCTGAGGTGTTGAGACAATGTTATCTCCGGACTTAGCTAAGGTAAGAATCGCATAGTTAATGGCAGCACTTCCTGAACTGGTAACTAATGCAGCAAGACCACCTTCCAGTGCAGCCAGGCGTTTTTCCAGTACGTCATTAGTCGGGTTCATCAGACGAGTATAAATATTGCCGGCGACGTCCAGGTTGAATAAGTCGGCACCATGCTGAGCATTATCGAATTCATAAGCGGCAGTTTGGAAAATGGGTACAGCAACCGATTTTGTGGTTGGATCGGTTTCGTAACCATAATGAATCGATAGTGTTTCGTCTTTCATCAGAAATTATCCTTATTAGCTAAGTGTGCGAATGTTCAATCATATACCCTTACCAGGAGCAGGTATAATAGATAAAACATTAAAACCCGGTCAGATTAACAATGAACTTCATAGTAATAATAAAAAAAGATGCAGCCGCCTGGCTACCTCTTATACATATCGGATACTGATGTGATATTAAAGAATATCTAACAGCTCAACTTCAAATACCAAAGAGGCAAATGGAGGAATCGCTGCACCTGCACCACGCTCGCCATAAGCAAGATCGTGAGGAATGTAAAGCTTCCATTTAGAACCTACAGGCATCATCTGAAGTGCTTCTACCCAACCTTTAATTACGCCGGTTACCGGGAATTCAGCTGGCTGGCCACGAGATACTGAACTATCAAATACAGTGCCATCAGTTAACTGACCGTGGTAGTGAACACGTACAGAAGCCTCAGAAGTAGGAATGTCTCCCTCACCTTCGACCATAACTTCATATTGAAGACCAGATTCCAGAACCGTTACTTCAGGACGTCCCGCATTTTGTTTCAGGAATTCTTCACCCGATGCTGCTGCTTCTTTTGCAGCTGCTTGGCGAGCTTCCTGAGCCTGAGTGTGCAGAGCCTGAAGGGCATTGTTGATTTCATCAACTTCAATTGCCGGCATTTCACCAGCCAGTGCTGTTGCGATACCAGTGGCAATCGCATCAACGTTCAGTCCTTCAAGACCACTACCTGCAAGTTGCTGGCCCATTTGCAGGCCAATACCGTAGCTTGCTTTTTGCTCTACAGTTTCAAATTTAACGTCAGACATTGATGTCACTCTTTTTCAGTTGCAAAGGGTGAAGGATAACAGGTATGGGCCTATGATTAAATGGCAGAAGGGGTTATTGGTTGAATTGCCACCAATGTGTGATAAGGGTCATAAAAAAATAGGAGTAATATCAGGATTGTGTTAACCCTCGGTTGATCTCAATGATAAGACTATACTCTGTATGCATGACTTTTTATACTGTTGCCTGACAGAGCAGGAGTTGGTTAAAAATGACGCGTCGGCGAAGAGAAAAACAGCAGCATGAGAATTACCTTGCTGTCGTTCAGGGAAAATGGGCTGAGTTTAACGGGCAAGCCCGGCTGAATTCTGCATGTTCATTCTGGATGGTTTTGCCTAAATTACATCGTCAGATTCTCACCTATCTGATTCCGGTGATTTTAATTATTGCCGTTATTCCCCTTCCCGAACCACAGAGCAGTGATTCAGAATCTGAAACACCTGCTGTTCCACAGCGCGTTGAAGTGGGATTAGATATTACACCGCTTGATCAGCAATCAGACACCGCAAAAAGTTCACAATCCCGTACGGAACAGTCGACTAAAGCGTTAGTTCGTTCTGCCTGGATATCTTATACGGTAAAAGACGGGGATACGTTATCCCAGTTATTCCGGGAAAATGACTTACCGCTCAGTGATCTTAATGATCTTATCCGGATTGAAGGCAGCGATAAACCATTAAGTCATATTCGTCCCGGACAACTGGTCCGTTACAAACTGAACAAAGAAGGCCGGCTGGATATTCTTCAACTGGAAAAAGATGGTCAGTCAATTATGTTTTTTCGTTTGTCTGACGGTGGCTTTGGCCGCAGCAGCTAGCGTTTCTGTTGATTCGGGCATATTGATTTCCGTTATTTCCAATTTGGCGAATATTCACTGGCGATCACTGGTTAAATAGTGATAATAGGCGCCTTATGCCCGCTAACCACAGGAATACCACCGTGAGCAATACGCCATTTTCATCACTGCCATTAAATCCCTCTCTGCTAAGTAATCTTGATAGTCTTGATTACCACACAATGACGCCGATTCAGGCACTGAGTTTACCGCAGATATTAGAAGGTAAGGATGTTATCGGACAGGGTAAAACCGGATCCGGAAAAACAGCAGCTTTCGGACTGGGTGTGTTGTCGAATCTGAATGTAAAGCGTTTCAGGGTGCAGGCTCTGGTGCTTTGTCCTACGCGTGAACTGGCAGATCAGGTCGCCTCTGAAATCCGGACGCTGGGGCGGGCAATCCATAATATTAAAGTGCTGACCTTGTGTGGTGGTATGCCGATGGGGCCGCAAATCGGCTCGCTGGAGCACGGCGCTCATATTCTGGTGGGGACTCCGGGCCGCATTCTCGATCATCTGGGGAAAGGACGAATTGATTTGTCTGAACTGAATACGCTGGTGCTGGATGAGGCTGACCGGATGTTAGATATGGGCTTTCAGGATGCGCTGGATGAAATTATCAGTCATGCTCCCAAGCAGCGTCAGACA
Organism: Vibrio sp.; assembly: GCA_050296215.1. GTDB lineage: Bacteria > Pseudomonadota > Gammaproteobacteria > Enterobacterales > Vibrionaceae > Vibrio. Next base: position 5,935 of record JBNKRC010000018.1, read on the forward strand.
CTACTGTTCAGTGCTACTTTCCCGGCTGAAATTAAAAAGCTTGCGGACAATCTGATGGTTGATCCTGAGTTGATCAAAGTCGAATCGAAACACGATACTTCCAGCATTGAACAGCGTTTTTATAAAGTGGAAGGAAATGAAAACCGGGATGTGGCATTGCGTCAGCTGCTATTGCATTACACTCCCGAGTCAACGGTGGTTTTCTGTAATACCAAGCGCGAAGTTCAGGAAGTTGCTGACGAGCTGGCGTATCACGGTTTTAGTGTGGTTGAACTGCATGGTGATATGGAACAGAAAGAGCGCGATCAGGCTTTGATCCGCTTTGCCAACAAAAGTATTTCGGTGTTAGTCGCGACGGACGTAGCGGCGCGCGGACTGGATGTTGATAACCTTGATGCCGTGGTTAACTTCGAATTATCGCGAGATCCGGAAGTTCATATTCACCGTATCGGACGAACCGGAAGGGCTGGCAGCAAAGGGCTGGCATTCAGCTTCTTTGGCGAAAAAGATGGCTACCGGGTCGCGCAGATTGAAGATTATCTGGAAGCTCCGATTACTCCGGCCGAGTTGCCGGATGAGGCGGTATTGTCTGAACGTGCCTATTACGCTCCGATGCAAACCATTCAGATTGACGGTGGTAAAAAGCAGAAGGTGAGACCGGGTGATATTCTTGGTGCTTTAACTGCCGATGGTGGCTTACAGGGCAACCAAATCGGGAAAATTAATGTCCTGCCAATGCGATCCTATGTGGCGGTTGAAACCAAACTGGTGAAGAAAGCGCTAAAACAACTTGAGACAGGCAAGATGAAAGGGCGTCAGTTCAGAGCCAGAATTCTTAAGTAATCCAATAATCTCTCTCCTGTTTTCCCTCTTAATTGCATTGAGCCGCTGTTTTTATCAGTGGCTTTTTTCGTTTAAATGCCAAGATCTAAACTTTCCTTATCTCTTTTTTGAATAAAAAATAAAACTTTAGAATTTCAAGTTATAAAAATATCGCGCCATAATGCCAAAACTTGATTGGGATAAGGTGTTTTTATAATGGTAAGTAATAATAAAGTAGCTCAGTTTCCTCTTGGAGACACTTCTCGATCGGTAACCTCCCCGCTCGGATCATCACTTACTATTGATCGTTTTGCCAAGAGTCAGCTCCAGCCGGGCGAAGTTGCCCTGGTCGGTGCCGGTCCTGGTGACCCGGAATTATTAACGATAAAAGCGCTCAGCTATCTTCAGCAGGCAGACGTGGTGCTCTACGACTACCTGGTTTCCGATGAGATTATGTCCCTTGTCCCGAGTGATTGCATTTTAGTCTGTGTCGGAAAACGAGCCGGGCACCACAGCGTTCCTCAGGAAAAAACCAATCAATTACTGGTCGATTTCGCCAAACAAGGTCATCGGGTCGTGCGGATTAAAGGTGGTGATCCTTTTATGTTCGGCCGCGGAGGTGAAGAACTTGAGGTGTTGTTCGATTCAGAAATCAAATTTCAGGTCATTCCCGGTATTACCGCTGCTGTGGGAGCCACCGCGTATGCCGGAATCCCACTGACTCATCGTGATTATGCTCAGTCGGCGCTGTTTGTTACCGGTCATGTCAAAGATGAAAACGATGAAATGGACTGGTCAACGCTGGCTCGGGGCAATCAGACGCTGATTGTTTATATGGGGCTGATGAAATCCAGTTATATCCAGCAGCAACTGATTAAATACGGGCGTTCTGCGGAGACGCCAATCGCAATTATTGAACGCGGTACTCAGTCAACACAAAAAGTGTTTAAAGGGCATTTAGCCGGATTAGCCGAACTGGCAGCCGACGCTCAGTCTCCCTCACTGATTGTGATTGGGGAAGTCGTCAAGCTGTCTGACAAACTCAACTGGTTCGGCTGTGAACAGTCAGAGCTTAATTATCAATACGCCTGAATAACAAAAATAACCGAATTGCCAACAGCTCGCGTTGCGAGTCAAAAGGAAGCAAAGATGAATCAACAACGCTTAACACACTTAAAACAGCTAGAAGCAGAAAGCATTCATATTATTCGTGAAGTTGCTGCTGAATTTGCCAATCCGGTGATGATGTACTCCATCGGTAAAGATTCATCAGTGATGCTGCATCTGGCGAGAAAAGCCTTCTATCCGGGAAAAATTCCGTTTCCGTTATTGCATGTCGATACTGACTGGAAATTCCGTGAAATGATCGAATTTCGTGACCGTACAGCGGAAAAATACGGTTTTGAACTGCTGGTACATAAAAACCCGGAAGGGGTCGAAATGGGGATTAACCCTTTTGTCCACGGGTCATCAAAACATACCGACATCATGAAGACTCAAGGCCTTAAGCAGGCTTTAAACAAATACGGTTTTGATGCGGCATTTGGTGGTGCACGTCGTGATGAAGAGAAGTCCCGGGCCAAAGAACGGGTTTATTCATTCCGCGACAAAAATCATACCTGGGATCCGAAAAGTCAGCGTCCTGAATTATGGAAAACGTATAACGGGCAGATCAACAAAGGTGAAAGCATTCGGGTCTTCCCGCTGTCGAACTGGACCGAGCTTGATATCTGGCAATACATCTATCTTGAAGGGATTGAAATCGTGCCGTTGTATCTGTCGGATGTTCGCCCGGTTGTTGAGCGCGATGGCATGTTGATCATGGTCGATGATGATCGCATGGAAATTGGTCCGGATGAGAAAGTTGAGTATAAGTCAGTCCGTTTCCGCACGCTGGGTTGTTATCCGTTAACGGGGGCCGTTGAGTCTACCGCCGACACGCTACCGGGCATTATCGAAGAGATGTTGGTGGCAACATCGAGTGAACGTCAGGGACGTGCGATCGACCACGATCAGTCAGGATCGATGGAATTGAAAAAACGTCAAGGTTACTTCTGAGGATCTAAGGAAAGTTTTATGAATAGTGCAGTTCAACAGCAGCTTGCTGAATTAGGCATTGAAGGTTATCTAAATCAGCATCAACACAAGTCGCTACTCAGATTCCTGACCTGTGGTTCGGTTGATGATGGGAAAAGTACTTTGATCGGTCGTCTGCTACACGACTCGAAACAGATATATGAAGATCAGCTTGCCGCGGTGCATTCAGACAGTCAGCGCGTAGGGACAACCGGCGAACGTCCGGATTTGGCCCTGCTGGTTGATGGTCTGCAGGCTGAGCGTGAACAGGGCATCACGATTGATGTGGCTTACCGTTATTTCTCGACTCAGAAACGTAAGTTCATTATTGCTGATACTCCGGGGCACGAGCAGTACACACGTAATATGGCAACCGGTGCATCTACCTGTGACCTGGCGGTGATTCTGATTGATGCGCGTAAAGGCATTCTGGATCAAACCCGCCGCCATTCGTTTATTTCAAACCTGCTGGGTCTGAAACACTTTGTCGTGGCAGTAAACAAAATGGATTTGGTGGATTACTCCGAAGAAGTATTCAACCGGATTAGTCAGGATTATCTCGCGTTTTCACAACTGCTTCAGGGCGAAACGGACATTCGTATTATTCCAATCTCAGCACTGGAAGGCGATAACGTGGTCGAGAAAAGCAGTCACATGGACTGGTATCAGGGACCGGCTCTGCTTGAGTTGCTGGAAAATTTGGATATCGATCGCTCAAAAAGCAGCGGTGCGTTCCGTTTCCCGGTGCAGTATGTGAATCGTCCTAATCTCGATTTCCGTGGTTTTGCCGGCACGGTTTCATCGGGTGTGGTTCACGTTGGCGATAAAGTGAAAGCTCTGCCTTCCGGTAAAACGTCAACTATCAAGAGCATTGTGACGTTTGATGGTGATCTGGAATCGGCTTTTGCCGGTCAGGCGGTCACGCTGACTCTGAACGATGAGATTGATATCAGCCGTGGTGACTTAATCGTGCTGGAAGGCGATAAGGTTGAAAGCTCCAACTGTCTGCTGGCGGATGTGGTGTGGATGACGGAGAAACCGCTTCAGCCGGGACGTGATTACGACATCAAGATTGCCGGTAAGAAGACGGTAGGTCATGTTGACGCGATCCGCCACCAGTACGATATCAACAGCTTGGAGTCATTTGAAAGCCATGAACTTCCGCTGAACGGAATCGGGTTGTGTGAGTGGACTCTGAACGAGTCGGTTGCGCTGGACCGTTATCTGGATGTGGCTGATACAGGTGGCTTTATCATTATCGATCGCCTGACGAATGTCACGGTCGGAGCCGGTCTGGTTCGTGAAAGCCTGACTGAAGCTGAACAACAGAACGGTGATATCTCCGGTTTTGAAGTTGAATTAAATGCACTGATTCGCAAGTACTTCCCTCACTGGGGTGCGAAAGATTTAAGTCAGCTGCTGAAGTAAACCTGCTTTACGGGGGAAACCAGGTTTCCCCCACACTCTGAGGTGAGCCATGTGGGAACAATGGGTGGTGCTCGCAATCCTTGCGGGGACGGTCATCTGTCTGATTGCAACGAAAATTAAGCCAAGCATTATTTTTGCCGGGGCGGCTTTTATTGCATTTATGAGCGGAATGACTGAGCTCAACAGCGTGGCAGCAAATTTCACCAACTCTTCGTTATTAACGTTAGTCTTGTTGATTCCGGCTTCTGCGGCGTTGGAAAAAACGCGGCTGATTGGCTGGGTCAGCCGCTCTATTTCTCAGGGCTGCCTTGGTTTTGTTGTGGCAAAGTTAGGCATATCGACGGCGCTGTTATCCTCATTTACCAATAATACGGCGGTGGTGGTATCTCTGATCGGTGCGGTTAAACGTAACCAGCAGCATGCCCCATCCAAGCTGTTGATTCCGCTTTCCTATGCGGCGATTCTCGGCGGAACGTTAACCTTAATCGGTACCTCAACCAATCTGATTATTAACAGTTTTGTTGAAGATGCCGGCTTACCCAGCATGGGCTTTTTTACACCGAGTCTGATTGGATTGTCGGTTCTGGCCGGTGGGGTATTGATCCTGATCCCGTTAAGTTATCTGTTGCCGGATTATGATGATCACGCTCAGGAGGATCTGCCTTATTTTCTTGAGGCAAATGTCGAAGCGGACTCACCGTTAGTCGGGAAAAGTATTCATGAGAATAAACTCCGGGCGCTGCGGAAACTGTTTCTGGCTGAAGTAATTCGCAATGGCGAAAGCGTTCCTTCGGTTAATCCCGAGTTTGTGCTGAAAGCGAATGACCGGTTACTGTTCTGTGGCGACATCGAAAGTGTCTCAACTTTACAGGAAATTCCCGGTTTAACCCTGTTTGGTCAGCATGCACTTAATGGGCAGAGCTTCATTGAAGTGGTGGTCAGCACTTCAGCCAGTTTTTGCCACAAAACCCTTAAATCCAGCCGTTTTCGTGATCGTTTTGATGCCGTTGTGGTTGCGATTCGTCGTGGGCACGAACGTCTGGCAGGGGGACTTGGCAACATTACGCTAATGCCGGGAGATACATTAATTATCGTTCCGGGTAAGCGTTTTGAAGCGGAACGTAATGCCCACCGTCGGGAATTCGTACTGATTAACGATCTGGACTCAAGCGCGAAATTAGATGGCTGTAAATCGACCTGTGTGTTACTTGGGTTTGTTGCCGTCATTATGGCTTCACTGCTGGAACTGGTGCCGATCATTAAAGGGTTGTCCATTTATATTTTGCTGTTGCTTGCCTTTGGCATTGTGCAACTGGGGGAACTGCGCCGGCGTTTTCCGGTTGATATCGTAGTGATTGTCGGTTCGGCGTTGTCTATTGCCCAACTTATGATCAGTACCGGCGTCTCTCAGGAGATGGGCGATGCCCTTATTTATGCCTTTAACGGCTGGGGTGTCTACGGCGCTTTGATTGCCACTTATGTGATGACGTTGGTGCTGACTGAACTGGTGACCAATAACGCGGCAGCGGCGTTAGCATTTCCGGTGGGTTACAGTATGGCGCTGGCTTATGGCGTCGATCCGATGCCCTTTGTTATGGCGGTATTGTTTGGGGCAAGTGCCAGTTTTATTTCGCCTTATGGCTATCAGACCAACCTGCTGGTCTACAGTGTGGGAAATTACAAATTGAGTGACTACGCGAGAATTGGTATACCGTTGTCACTGGTTTACTCAGTACTGGTTCTGACATTGATTCCACTATTTTTTCCATTTTAATTTGTTCAGAAGGAAGGCTCAATGAGCACACCATCACACCCTAAAGATGAAAATATTGTGTGGCATCAGCATGCCATCGATAAGGCATTCCGTGCTAAGTTAAAGAAACAGAAGCCGGCGGTATTATGGTTTACCGGGCTTTCCGGAGCCGGTAAATCAACCATTGCCGGGGCGCTGGAAACCCGTCTTGCAAATCATGGATACCATACGTACCTGCTTGATGGCGATAATGTTCGCCATGGCTTGTGTGGTGATTTAGGTTTTTCAGAGCAGGACCGGCGTGAAAATATTCGCCGTATCGGTGAGTTAGCGAAACTGATGGCTGATGCCGGACTGATTGTACTGTCGGCATTTATTTCTCCGCACCGGGCTGAACGTCAGTTAGTCCGGGAGCTGCTCGAAGAGGGGGAATTTCTGGAAGTGTATATGAATACGTCTCTGGACGTCTGTGAGCAGCGTGATCCTAAAGGGTTATACAAAAAAGCGCGAGCCGGAGAAATCACGAATTTCACCGGCATTGACTCCGAATATCAGGTTCCTGATAATCCGGAGATCGATCTGCCGGCGGGGGATAAGTCAATCGATGAACTGGTTGATTTATGTGTCGAATCGCTGAAAGAGCGGAATATTATTCAGCCTCAGACCGTGTGATTGACGGTGCTGCTTGCTTCGGTTTGCACGGTAAATTTGTGGCTCAACACGGCAACCATCTGATCGTAATAGGTCATATTGGATTTATTACCGAGCAGTTTACACAGTTCATTTCCGGTTGGCGTAAAGCGGAAATAGAGCAGAGTGACGCCTCGTCCCAGAGGCGTCAGCAACAGATTTTTGCCCTGATAAGTCAGAATCAGGGCCGGATCGGCTTCAATTTCGCCCGATTCCAACTCAGTGGCATGAAGCAACCCTAACTCGATCAGGACGAGTAAACTTGAATAGGGAAGCTGGAAATTCCCCAGACTCAGATTAATCGTGTGGTCGCGTTTACCGAAACTGAAAATACTTCCCTGCGCCTTTAAACCGACAAATAGTTTACGGCTGCTGTCCTGACCAAAGCTACAGGCCAGAGAAGCGGCGCGCTGCAGTATTTGCGCTTCTTTTTGTGACATATCCCGAAGCACTTTGAGTGCTTTCATCGATGTTGAACCGGGATTGGTAACTTCCCGCTTAAATACCTGTGCCCAAAGGCGTTGCATGGATGTATTGTGAATGTCCTGTGCCATTGAGAAAAAACGAACCAGCCAGTCCTGATCCGGGGCGCCGGCTGTTTCATCTTTACAGGCCGAAAATGCCAGCTGAAGAATCTGTTCCAGATTTTTCTGGCGTTGTTCTTTAAGCTGCCGCTCCCGATCCAGCGCTCTTTCTAATGCGGTTTTTTCAGGTGCTTCATTCAGTAACAGAGCATCCAGTCCATGGACCTGAGCGATATTCATTACCCGGCTGGCACTATCTTTAATATAACCGGAGTTGCGCTTATTCTGCCTGGTAGATGTATCTGGTTCGTGGTCGATGGTCACCGGACTTTTTTGCTCTTCCATGGATAAATTCTCGAAATTTTGTCTATATGCATCAATTTACCCGTTAAATGAAAGGATATCCACTTAACCAGTCACGATTCATTACATATCGTCGTATTCTTCGAGTCGCTCACCGTCAATCACATATCCGGCCTGAGCCATATCGGTCGAAAAGGTTTCTGTTTTTAATTTCCCAACGACATAGATGACATCCCAAAGTTGCTGGACCGGAGCACCTTTGGGAAATTTTACGTAGATAATCTGATTGGGAGGTGGTGGCGGAACATGGATACAGGCTCCAAAATAAGGCACCAGAAGAAATTCGGTGACGGTATTTTCATCGCCTTCCAGGGGGATAACGAAGCCCGGAATTTTTACGGTGGTACCGTCTAATTCAGGGCGTACTTTTCCGATAACCAACTGTTTAGCCGGACTCTCGCCATTGTGACTGGTCGCAGGGAGTCCCTGCTCGTTAAACTGGCCCCGTTCGCTTTCGGGGACGAGGTCGATCCAGTCGATTTTCTCCGGTATGGTTTCGGTGTTGGCGAACGCTGACGGTGCCAGCGTTGCCAGAAAAACAATAAGCAGAACTTTTATTTTGCGCATTTCATTTAACCTGAATCAGATTTTAATTGTCATACCATCAGCGAGGGACTGATGATAGGCACGGATCGCAGGAATAATTCCGATGATCATACCGGCGAGCTGGACAAAGCCAAGCAACATCCATTCATGGGAGGTCAGGCCGCTTAAGGTAATGGCAATACCATACTGGTTATGGATGACAGGGGCCACCACTGACATCAGTAAATAGGTTCCCGATACACCAAAGAGAATGCCGACCAGAGTTAAGGCACTGGCTTCGCTCATCAGCAATGAGAAAACATGTTTTGGCCTTGCTCCCATGGCTCTGAGAATAGCCATTTCCCGACGACGCTCCTGCAGGCTGGTTAACAGGCTGCTAAGCATCCCCATCAGTCCGGCGATAACCACAAATACCGATACGGCCATTAATGCCTGTTCCGCGACCGACATCATATCCCAGAGCTCATGTAAAGCAATGCCGGGAAGAATCGCGCTGAGGGGTTCCTGACGATAATTGTTAGTCGCACGCTGTAGGGCAAAGGTGCGAATTTTAGATTTCAGGCCAAGCAGCATAGCGGTGATCTGTTTGGGTTGCAGGCGTTCAGAACCGGCTGCTTCACTTAATATCCCGGCATCCGGTGCATTACCGATGTGAGCCCCCGATTCCCAGCCAACATGAATGGCTTCGATAGCCTGAAGCGAGATATGTACGGTTTTATCAACCGGGGTTCCTGTCGGAGCAAGAATACCGGTAACGGTAAACGGTAAATTATCATGACGGCTGAAACCCACATCGCTAATACCGTGGGCAATAACGACTTTACTGCCGATGGTATAACCGAGTTTTCGTGCAACATCAGCCCCGATCACGGTATCAAATAATCCCTTGAATGGATGGCCTTGTTTAAATGTGAGTGCTTGCTTACGTCCAAACCGGTAGTATTTGAAGTAATCCTGATTGGTTCCCATGACCCTGAACCCTTTGTGTGAATCACCGAGCGAGATGGGAATGGACCATTTTACCGATGGGTCATGACTGAAATGCTGATAACTTTTCCAGTCGATGTTATTGGTGGCATTACCAATGCGAAATACGGAATAGAGCAGCAGGTTGACCTGGCCGGAACGGCCGCCAACGATTAAATCGGTGCCTGAAATGGTATTGGCGAAGCTGCTTTTGGCCTGAGTCCGGATTCGTTCTACTCCCATCAGCAGAATAACGGAAATGGCGACGGTGAGTACGGTTAACATCGCGGTGGTTTTACGGTTGAGTACACTTTTCCACGCGAGACGGGCAATAATGCTCACTGGGTAACTCCTGCTCGGTTGATTTGAGGAAGGCTCACGGTTCGGGTGAATTCCTCTTCGAGAGTGTGATCGTGGCTGACAAAGACGACGGTTGAATTTACCCGGTTTGCTTCTTCCAGCAACAATTCGATGAAGGCGCTGCGGGTATCAAAATCCAGGGCAGAAGTGGGTTCATCCGCAATCAATAGCTGAGGAGCTCCGATAAGCGCCCGGGCTGCTGCAACCCGTTGCTGCTGACCGATACTGAGCTCGATAACGGGTTTATTGATTAAATCATGGCTGAGTTTCAGGCGAGTAAGCAGTTGCTCACCGGCCGCTTTCAGTTCTCCCGGTACATTGTTACGACGCGGTGATGAGAAATGACAGGGAAGTATGACATTTTCGATCACCGACAGATAAGGCAGCAGATTAAACTGCTGGAAAATATAACCGATGTTATCGGCCCGGAACTGGTCGCGTTGCTGAGGTTTGAGCTGATTCAGTTCCGTACCGAGAATGCTGACTTGTCCGGAAGTCGTGGTATTAATTCCGGTGAGCAGGCTTAAAAGGGTTGATTTGCCGCAGCCGCTGGGGCCTTTGACAAACAAGTGTTCTCCCCGGTTAATCACGAGTTCACGGATATCGATGACCGGCGGAGTGGTCTTGGCCCAGTTAAATTTTACGTCATGGAGTTGAATGACAGCAGAGGAATGATTCATTTGTAATGCCTTTGCTGCAAGGTAAGTAAATACTTACCTTGCACAAATAAGAGTGTATTCAGAGTTTCAGTTTTGATTGTTCGGCGTTCAGCTCTACCGAGGTTTGTTGCTTATCGGTAAAGACATTCGCGGTGATTGCATGCGTCGCCGGGAATAATTTAAACCAGTCTGTTTCTAAAGAATCCAACTCGGAAATGTGTTGACAGTGGTAGCGGTATTCAACCGTAAACTCACTGTGATTATCATGTTCATGTTCATGTTCATGTTCATGTTTATGTTTATCAGGATGTCCATCGTGGTCATCACCATCCATTTCTATTGCCGGGTGGTGAGCCGCGGCATTGTCCAGCTGACATTGTGCCTGCCGGTTAATGGAAAACAGACGGTTCCCATCTTCCAGCGTTTTTGCTGTCTGGGAAATTTTTTGCCGTTCCTGTTCCGTTTGAGGCATGTGTTCAAAACCGGCCACATCCATGCCCGGTGTGGTAATTTCAATTAACAGATCCTGCCCGTCCTGGGCGACATTCATTTCAACACTACCGTGTACATGGGCTTCATGTTGACGAAAAGTTTCTTCTGCATGGATTGAGGTGGCCATGCACAGCCCAATAAGAGCAGAAAGAGAAAGCGGCTTATACATTGTATTCTCCGTAATTAAGATGAGTAGTAACTTTTATATTCAGGGGATCATTCTTAATACGGCTATCGGCGGAGAGCGGGCCAGATAAGCTCTGAGTGGGCGGCTTATCCGGATTGTGTCTGCAACGGGCGCGACAAAACCGTGAGTGATAGCAGGCTGAGTAACTAGTGGCGCGGACTTTAATCCGGTTTGAATGCTATAGAACAGCTGACAATCATGGTG
>JBNKRC010000019.1:0-16206 GCA_050296215.1 Vibrio sp.
CAGCCCGGGCGACGAACACCCGCTACGAGAAGTTGCCGGCCATTTTCTGATGAGTCGGGCGACGTTTACCCGAAAACTTGCGGCGGAGGGAACGACATTCCGACAGGTGCTGACGAATGTCAGAATGATTCATGCTCTCAATTTGCTGCAAAATAATCCGGGAAGTCAGCTTTCTGTTGCCGTGGCGTGTGGTTATCAGTCCGAAGCCCGCTTTTCCAGCCGGTTCCGGCAAACATTCGGACTGACTCCCAGAGAGTATCTGAATACGCTATAACGTTACCGGTTATAGCGCTTCGTTGGTTAATTAGCCGGCTGCAAAACACGTTTGGGTGACATAATACGGGGTAATAACAGCCCGACAATGACAATGGCAATTCCGGAAAGCTGGAGTAGTGAGACTGATTGCCCCAGCATAAATGAAGTCAGTATGGAAAATATCGGAACGAAATTGAAGAACAGTGCTGCGTTTGAAGGCCCTAAATCGCGTACGCCGTTCAGCCATAAAAGATAGCCCGCCACAGTGCCGAAGAGGCCAATGTATATCACTCCCGAGAAACCCCATAGCGAACTGCGGATCAGTTCGTCGATAAGCCTGACATCAGGCATCGTAAGGCATATCAGTCCGGCGATTACCGCACTGCAAATCATCCCGATAAACGTATACGGAACTACCGGCATCCACTGGCTGATACCCTGACTGAAATAAGTGTACAGACTCCAGGCAAACATTCCGGCGAAAATCAGTTTATCGCCGTGGTTTAACTGCAAATGCGATAAGACCGAAAACTGACCGTTAGTGATCACGAGCAGAACTCCCGACAGGCTTATCAGTAAACTTAGTAACTGCGGAAAAGTGGGAAGTGTGCGTCTGGTGCTACAGACAATTAGAGAGGTCACTAAGGGATTTAAGGCCATAATCAACGAGCCGTTAGTTGGATTGGTGTATTTTAACCCGGTAAACAGTCCGACGTTGAGGCCGCCGATACCAATTGCACTAACCACAATAATCCACAGCCATTGGTTAGGGCTGAGACGGGGGTGGGGAATTCTGACCATCTTGATATACAGGCCGAGAAATGCGGCGGCAATGATAAAACGCCAGAAAACCAGGGTGAATGCATGGACCTCAGCTAATACATGCTTACCGACCGGGAAACAACTACCCCAGAAGAAAGTACAAAGGATAAGCAGTAAAATGGCTTTAGTGGTGGAAGAAGTACTCATAGTTACTCCGTTTAAGTTGTCAACGATGAGCATGCAGTGTATATAAAACCGATATGTGGATAAACGAGTAAAATTAGCATGGTAAATACCAATTATGAAACCTAACTATTCTCTCGATGATTTACGTTATTTCTGTATGGTAGCTCAATTCGGCAGTTTTAAGCAGGCGGCACAAAGCCTGTCGATACCGTTATCGACACTCAGTCGCCGTATTCGTCAGCTTGAAGAAAACCTGCAGCTCAGGCTACTCAACCGTGATGCTCACCGGGTATTGTTGACAAACAGCGGGGAACGCTATTTTCAGCGATTTCAGGCCGTTTTTGAGGAATTTGATCACTTGGCGGAAGAGCTATATAGCGAAAAACATCTGCCGAAAGGCAAGATTCGCATTTCAGCACCAATTAGTGCAGGGGAACACTTTCTCAGCTCGATATTTCACGACTTTTCACTTGAGTACCCGGATATTCAGCTGGATTTGCATATATCTAATACACTTATTGATATCGAGTCTGAAGCGATTGATGTGGCATTCCGGGTAGGGAATGTGATTGTTGAAAACTGGATTGCCCGTCGGCTGAAAGATATTCAGTTTATCTTATGTGCCAGTCCGGATATTGATGTGTCGGGCGTCTCCGGGCCGGAGGATCTCTGTGGCAAACCGGTTGTAATTTGTCATCCTATGGCGACCTGGCAATTGGTTAATACTCATACAAAACAGGAGTACGACTATCAGCCCAATAAAGGTATTCGTATGGAAGTCAATGAAGTACAGATAGGAATGGGAGGCGTAAAGAGAGGGATGGGGATTGGTTATGTTCCTGACTATCTGGCGTTTCCGATGATAGAGCGTGGCGAGCTGACCCGGGTGTTACCGGAATGGGGCAGTAAACCGAGGACTTTGTTTATGCTCTACCGGGATCGCGATCAGCTTCCGGTGAAAGTGAGGTTGTTTATCGAGTTTGTTATGGCGCGTTTCAGGTAGTACTGATTTCTTCATCACTGATATGATTTTCAACTACGTAGTAGCGGGAGTGCTTTAGCACTCCCGTATTCGTTCAGGCCAGTTGTTTTTGAGAGGTAGTGCGGTACTGAACAATATCCTCGATGGTTAAAACCGGCATATTATTCTTTCTGGCAAAGGCGATAATTTCCGGTGTTTTTGCCATTGTCCCGTCGGGGTTGGTGACTTCACACAGAACACCGGCCGGTTGTAAACCTGCCATTTGCATCATGTCTATTGTGCCTTCGGTGTGGCCACGTCGTGTCAATACTCCGCCACAACGGGCTCGTAGCGGGAATACATGTCCCGGGTGGGCTAAATCATCGGAAGTTGAATCCGGGTTAATTGCCGTATGAATAGTGGTCACCCGATCTTTTGCCGAAACACCGGTCGTGACACCGTGTTTGGCCTCAATGGAAATGGTAAACGCAGTATTATTTGCGCTGTTATTATTTTCAACCATTGGTGGAAGTTTTAGTTTGTTAGCCTGTTCATCGGTCAGGCACAGGCAGACGATTCCGCTGCATTCACGAATAAGCAGTGCCATCTGAGCCGGTGTGAGGTGTTCTGCTGAATAAATCAGATCGCCTTCATTTTCACGATCTTCATCATCTAACAGTAAGACGCCATTTCCTTGTTGTAAGGCGGCAATAGCATTTTCAACGCGAGTTACAGGGTCACCGAATTCGGCAAGTAAAGAGTTCTGATTCATGGTCTTCTCCATTGGTTTACCAGAATCAGGGCATGAGTATATGAGGGATAAATATGAAAAAGACGAATCCCAGCCGTAAACAAGCCGGGTTGTGTTTCGTTTTTATTCTCTCTCATCCGGACTTTAACCGTCGGCTCTGGAGTTACACCAGATCTGCTGACCTCGACGAATCGAGCGCTCGCGGGCTTATTCAATGGCTGAATTTACCGCCGGTGGGGAATTTCGCCCCGCCCTGAGAATTAAAAGTGGAGTCTGTATTAGGCAGACGAATTCATATTAAGGTACCTTTCATAGAAATGGTAACGGTTTTTTCCGTTTTGTTTAGCAACATACATGGCGTGGTCGGCGTGACGTATCAGTCGATTGGGGTCCGACTGGTCCTGAGGGTAGAAGGTTACGCCGATACTGGTCGATAGTTGCAGTGTCCATCCTCTGACTATAAGAGGGGTGGTCGAGGCCTTCAGCAAACGATCTAAAACTAATTCACAGTCTTTTATGCTATCAATATCAATCAGTATTGCGACAAATTCATCTCCGCCAATCCGTGCCAGGGTATCACCATTGCGCAGACATTTGTTCATCCGGGCTGAAATCCGAATTAATACTTCGTCCCCCGCATCATGTCCGTATGTATCGTTTACGGATTTAAAACCATCCAAATCTAGATAGGCGATCGCGAGAGAGTTACCACGACGTTCACACTGACCGATCGCCTGATACAAACGATCAGTAAGTAACATGCGGTTGGGTAAATTGGTGAGGGTATCATGGTAGGCTGAATGTTCGAGCTGCTGTTCATATTCCTTCTTCTCAGTGATGTCAGAAAACAGCGCGACATAGTTGGTCGTCTTGCCATCATTATCGGTTACGGCACTGATCGTTGATAACTGGACATATATTTCACCATCTTTGCGTCGATTCCACAGCTCTCCTGACCATACTTTCTTTTCGAGTAATGAATTCCATAAATCGGTAAAAAAGGTTTTATCCTGTAGTCCGGAATTAAGAAAACGCGGATTTTTACCGATGACTTCTTCGCGGCTATAGCCGGAGATTTGGGAGAATGTGTCATTGACTTCAATGAGAACGCCTTCCGGGTCGGTGATCATAATCCCCTCACGGGCATTCGAGAAAACACTTGCTGCCAGTTTCAGCTGTTCTTCTGATTTCTTTCGCTCAGTGATATCAATAATTTCAATTACTCTTGCTTTTTCTCCCTGATATATAATACTTTTTCCTTTTATCGCAAGGGGAAATCTGGAACCATCTTTACGGATTCCGATGGCCTCATTACTGCATGAGCTGTCATTAGGGGGGGAACCGATGGCGGCAACAGCACCATCTCCCACAATAAGATCATAGCAGTTCATCTCAAGCAGCTCGGAATGGCTGAAACCGGTGATATCAGACAAGCTTTTATTGCATTCCAGTATGCTGCCCTCATTATGAATGATGATACCGCCATAAGTTGCTTCGCTGAGGGCTTTAAAGCGTTGCTCGCTATCAAATAAAGTTTCGCGGGTTTCTGTGAGACGACGATTTATCTGGTGAAGATATAAGGCCACAGAATTTGTCACAATAATGATGACGAATGCAATGATTAGTGCGGGTATCACCCAGTCCGGCACGCGATGGGGGATATTCGAATACAGGAATCCATCAAAATTTTTCTGATTGGGAACTAATCCTGATTTAACAAATGAGTTTGCCATATGCTGCCAGCGCCCTGGATTCATATGACCGATCTCAACCAGATTCGGAACGATCAATTTACGCATTTCTTCCGCTTCATAACGCAGATGTTCGCGGGATTTATTCACCTGATATTTCGTTTTCAGTAACTCAATAATTTCATCAGGATGATCCATGGCGTAACGCCATCCTTTGAGTGTTGCTCGTAGCATTGCTTCCACACGTTGTGGATGCTCACCTAGTTCCTGTTCTGAAGTAAATAAAACATCGCTGTAAAAATCCACCCGGTAGGTGAGTGGATCGATAATGTTGTAGGGGATGTTATTCTGCTTGAGAAAATAAGGCTCATTGGTCATATAGGAGTTGAACGCATCAACTTTGCCGGAAATAAGGTCTTCAATCTGATAGCTGCTGGGTACTATATCAACTTGTGATAATGAAATTCCCTCATTAAGTAACATGGTTAGAAAATCAGCATCTTCATTTTTGTTTGCCAGCATTACTTTTTTGCCAATCAGATCGTGTGCGGAGCGGATTCCTGATTTTTCGAGGGCGATCAGAACTGATGGTGAATGCTGAAATATTGCTGCAAGTGCAATCAGAGGCTTTCCCAGAAGACGTTGATACAGGATTTCACTGTTACCTTCTGCATATTGCGCCCGGCCGGAAAGGACTTCGGCGACCGGCTGACGATCTGGTTCGCCGGCCCGAAGCTGGACATTCAGTCCTTCCTCTTTGTAAAAGCCTTTTTCCAGCGCGGCATAATAACCGGCGAACTGAAATTGATGGTGCCAGCGTAACTGTACGGTAACCACTGGATCCTGAGAAGGGCGTGCTGCAACAGGCGCCGGTCCCAATGTAAATAACGCTAGGGTCAGACAGAGGCAAAGTTGTCGGTATGAGAAGGGGATTCCGGATTCCAAAATAATAACACCCTGGCTAATGACGTAATTAATCTCGCAATCTTATTTGATTCTGGCATTCTTTTTTACAATATAATTGCATTGATATTAATTATTGTTCATAAATGATTCTTTTGCGCTGGTTATATTAAATATTTCAACTTTCATTGAATCACTCCAGTGCCAACTGGCCCAGCCGCCCTTTATTTTCAGGTGATGAAGAAAGTCTGCCGGTTGTGGTAGTTGCTTCCACACCTGAGGAAGAAACACTGCCCGCCGCATTCCTTCACTTAATACAACACCGACAGGATTATCGCGCAGATATTCGAGCAATGTTTGTTCGTCTTTTACGGCTAATGCCGTAAGTGGAGAAAGTACCGATACTTCGATAGTTAACTGAGCCAGTTGTGCCGGTTCTAGCGGCAGAAAACGATGATCCTGATAAGCGGCGGAACGCGCTTTTTCGTAGACTTCTTCAACTAATGGAGTATGAGCGATAAGGCTGCCCAGACATCCCTGAAGCTGATGGTTAACTTCCAGCGTTACAAAACAGGCACCGCTTTGTTGCAGAGCCGTGTCGAAATGGCTGACTGTCGGTGGCTGATTGATTCCGGCGAAATAGTCTCTAATTGCCTGTCTGGCGATCTCTATCAATTGCCGTATCTGTTGACGGTCAAACGTCGGTAATGAGGTAACTTGCATAGCCCACCACCCTGGATTTGCTTCCGGCAGTATCACCGGAATTAATTTGTTGAAGCTGCCGGAGAGGATAATGGTATTGTCCGGCAAGCATTAATAAGGCGTTGACGCCAGTAGATCCGCATGCCTCATGCGGAGTAATTGACGTCTGATAGTGTTCGATTTTGTTGCAGGTATTCTGATCGATTTCGTTTGCTTCCGCGTAAGAATGAAAATGGCTGAGATCACTGCTGACAACCAGTAATGTATCTTCCTGCCAGATAGGAAGGATAATTCTGGCCAGATCTTCTGTACGGATATTCCCCGTTATAATGGGAGTAAGTTGAAAAGAGGGATCAAGACAGCTTTGTAAAAAAGGAAGCTGGACTTCCAGGCTGTGTTCGTGTTGGTGTATCTCATCTGAAAAGACAACCAAAGGATCGGTTTGCAACTTCTTCCTGTGTTCATGACAGAGAGTAATGCTGCCCAGAGGCGTTTTGAACTGCTCACATTCAGGTAACGCACATCCGTCAAAGTAGAAATGATGAGAAGGGCCAACCAGAATCACTTTTTTAATTCTGTTTTTTTGCTGTTTTATCTGGGCATAGGCATGAGCGGCTGTTTCACCGGAATAGATGTAGCCGGCGTGAGGTACTATCACGGCTCGGATAGGTTTTGCAGGTACTGCTTGTTTATTGTCGAGCCAGTACTGAATCTGGGCCCGTAGCTGTACCGGATCGTTCTGATAGAATTGTCCCGCTACCGCAGGCTGTCGTACATTCATAGTTCAACCTGTTTCAATTATTGCACTATTATTAAGTATAGGGTCAGTACAACCATACGAGATGTGATGTGACAGACTTAACTGAAAAATTTAAAACCAAATACTGGCATCGTCTTGATGACGGGCGGGTAGTATGTGATGTCTGCCCGCGACGTTGTGCTCTGCGTGACGGCAAAAAAGGCGCCTGTTATGTCCGGGAAGCGAGTGACGGTGAAATTGTTCTCACTACTTATGGTCTTGCAAGTGGTTTTGCAATCGATCCTATCGAAAAGAAACCGCTCAACCACTTTTATCCGGGAAGCCGGGTGTATTCCTTCGGTACGGAAGGGTGCAATCTGGGATGTAAGTTTTGCCAGAACTGGCATATCAGTAAAGCCCGTGAAAGAGGTGTGCTATGGGCTGAGGCGAGCCCTGAGAATATCGCAGGTATGGCAGAAGCCTATCAATGCAAAAGTGTTGCGTTTACTTACAACGATCCCGTAATATTTTTTGAGTACGCGCGTGATACCGCGATTGCATGCCACGCACAGGGGATACAAACCGTTGCAGTTAGTGCCGGATATATGTGTGAAAAACCTCGCGAGGAATTCTATCGCCATATTGATGCGGCTAATATTGATCTCAAAGCCATGTCTGATCGATTTTACCGGAAAGTATGCAGTGGTACACTTGAGCCTGTCCTGGATACTCTGCGGTATCTTAAACATGACACCGATGTATGGCTGGAAATTACCACACTGCTTATACCAGGGTATAATGACAGCCCGGAAGAGCTGGAAAAATTATCCGGATGGATTATTGATAATCTCGGCCCCGACGTTCCGCTTCATTTCAGTGCCTTTCATCCGGATTTTAAAATGATGGATGTACCGTCCACCTCGCTGGCCACGTTACTGCGTGCCAGAGAGACAGCGTTGAACGCAGGCATCCGGTTTGTCTATACCGGTAACGTTCAGAATGATGATACCGAGAATACCTACTGCCCTCATTGTCATCAGGCTGTGATACGCCGGCACCGGTATCAGGTATCAGAGTATTCGATCAATTCAAAAGGTGAGTGTCCGAATTGCCATACCGTGATACCGGGAAGATTTTAAGTCCACCTTTTCATCCTTTCTCGTAGGCTTTAATCAATACGGACGTATCCATACGGCTCATACCTTTGGACTGGAGTTTTTCATATTGCCGATCGACGTCTGCGGTTAATGGCAACTCCAAACCATGCTTTTTCGCTTCTGCCAGACAGATACCAAGATCTTTACGCATCCAGTCGATAGCAAAACCGAAATCGAACTTGTCTTGTACCATTGTGACGGCCCGATTTTCCATTTGCCATGATCCGGCTGCACCATGTTTTAGCACATCGACCACCTGTCCGATATTTAAATCAGATTTCTGAGCTAACAGCAGCGCCTCACTCAGTCCCTTCAGGACGCCGGCAATACAAATCTGGTTTACCATTTTGCAGCGCTGGCCCTGTCCGTGACCTCCAAGCAGCACAGCCTGTTTTGCGTAGCTGTTAAGTACGGAAGTAACTGCTTCAAACGTCTTATCCTGTCCACCACACATTATGGTTAACGTACCGGTTTCCGCACCGGACTGGCCGCCGGAGACCGGTGCATCAATAAAGTGAACACCATTTTTCATACAGACGTCTGCCAGCTCTTCAGCCAGATTGGCGGAGGTGGTGGTATGGTCAATCAATACCGAACCCTCTTTCATTCCTGCAAGCACTCCGTTCTCTCCATATACAACGGAGCGGACGTCATCATCATTTCCGACACAGATGGCAACTACATCGGCTCCCTGTGCCGCGAGATAAGGAGTATCGACCGCTTCTCCGGTATGATGCGTTGCCCATTCACGGGCTTTAGAACCTGTCCGGTTGAAGACTTTTACACCAAACCCTGCTTTGGCAAGGTGGCCAGCCATCGGGTAACCCATTACACCCAAACCAATAAATGCTACGTTGCTAATTTTCATTGTTCTTCTCCCTATATGCCACGGTCGTTTTTCTGATTAAATTTTGCTTTATTGCCATATATAATGAACTATGTCATATTCTCAGTATTTAGTTCATACTCTATGTCGAAACATCTAAAGTTATTACAGATGCTTGATATAACAACTGTCTATTACTACTTTTGTAATACTGAACACATGGTGTGTTACTATGAAACCGTAGTTTTTGTCTCTTTTTCATATCTTGCTATAAATTACAAAATGTTGAATAGTTGGTTTGAAATAAGCTAATCCCCCTAATGACATATGTCAATGGTGATTTTTGTTAGATTTTAAAAAAACATTGCCCTATTAAACTAAGTCATGGTTTATAATTATGTCTGTATTGCTGCAGGAGTTGTTTAATGAGAGAAATAAAATTCAGTAAGATAGCGCAGATTATTGAGGCAAGAATTGACAAAGGTGACTACCCGCCAAACTCAAAACTACCGGCGCACCGGGTGCTTGCAAATGAATTAGATACAACTCCTGCAACAGTGGCTAAAGCTTATAAGGTACTGGCTGACAGAGGGCTGCTGGAATCATTCGTCGGACGAGGAAGTTTTGTTGTCGGAATGTCTGGTTTGAACCAGGCGATTCAGTCACCGGAAGATGAGGATGAATTTAATTTCTCAATTCTACAGCCGTGCCTGTATAAAAATGTGTCGGTGCTACGCAATGCCTATCGGATTGCCGGCGAGCAGCTGACCGCTGAAATGATCGGTTATGTCGAGAATTCCGGTCATGAGGTACACCGTCAGGCCGGTGCTGAATGGGCAAAGCATTTCGGACTCGAAGGCGGTGACAGCAACAACACTTTGCTGACTAACGGAGCCCAGCACGCACTTTCGTTGCTGATAAATGCTCTTACCAAGCCGGGGGATACTATTGCGGTAGAGGAATTAACCTATCCGGGTATTCTCGCCATTGCCAGTTTGTCGGGGCGGAGAGTGGTGGGAGTTTCGATGGATGAATACGGCATTTTACCCGAAGCGCTTGACAGGGCAGTGGTTGAGCATAAGCTCAGGCTAGTTGTTATTATTCCTTCTCACCAGAACCCGACGGGGATCACCATGCCTGAGTCGCGGAGAAAAGAAGTAGCCGCTGTAATTGAAAAGCACAAAATCTGGCTGGTCGAAGATGATATATATGGCTTTCTTAATGAAGCACCTGTCCCGGCGATCAGTAACTTTGTGCCGGAGCGGGCATTTCATATTTCCGCATTATCCAAAGTGATCAGTCCTGCGATGCGTTGTGGCTATATTAAGGCTCCTGAAGAACAGGTTGCGTTACTTAATGCACATATCCGTACCAACATCTGGCTTTCGTCCCCGATTAATTTCCTTGCAGCGACGTATTTAATTGAATCGGATGAGGCTTATAATATGGCCAGGATCCAACGAGAAACAGCATTTGAGCGCCAGTGCATGGCTCGCGAGATTTTTCCGTCGGTTAAGTCTTCCGGCTATCATATCTGGCTACCGCTTCCTTCCCACTGGAAGTCAGAGCGCCTTGCGATGGAAGCAAAAAACAGAGGCGTGCTCGTGAGCAGTGGTAGTTATTTTGATGCACTAGGAAACGAATCCTCCCATGTCCGGCTTTCGTTGATGTCCATAAACAACGACAGCCGGTTAAAAGAGGGGCTTCAATTACTTAAACTGATGATCGATTCGGATGTAACCACGCTGACTCCTTTCTGATATCGCAGTAATCAGTCTTGTTCCAATGTCTTTAATTCACCAGATTTCTTTGGCGGCGGCTGCGGGCATGTAGCATAATAAAGATAATAAACAGAGCCAATTATTTAATTTTTTCTATAGAATGGTCCATCATATAAGTGATAACTAATTCAATCAGAAGCTATGATGGGTTTATGAACTGTAGCAAAAGAGTAATAACACAAATTATTATTTTACTATGCATTACAATTCATTCTGTTAATGCTGAGTCCCTCATTGTGCCCGCAGAACAGTTACCGCTTCCCTTGTCTGCTGAACAAATTAAGTGGCTAAACAGCAAAGAGCGGATTCAAATCGGTGCTATGAATGACTGGGCGCCGATAAATTTTATAAATGCGAACGGAAAGCCTGATGGTTTTGGCATTGCGCTTATATCGTTGCTTAATCAGCGTCTTGGCGGCCGGTTGACCGTTCGAAGCAGCAACTGGGCTGAACTATATCAGCAAGTGGTTGAGAAAAAACTTGATGGGTTACTGGATCTTACGCCCAAGCAATCGCGGGAGTCAGATTTCAATTTTACCCAGCCATACTTAAATATTCCTCACGTTATCGTCGGCCGTAAGGCATCGACAGTATTTCTGACGGAATCACATCTGAGCGGTAAACGGCTTGCGCTGGAAAAGGGCTTCGGTAATGTCATGTATTACCGGGCAAATTTTCCTTCTGTTACCGTGAATGAGTATTTAAACACGCTAGAGGCATTAAAGGCGGTGTCGGATGGTGAAGCTGATGCCTATATCGGTAATCAGGCCGTAGTGAATTATTTTATTCTTAACAACCACCTTAATTCACTGAAAATTTACAGCAGAGCCGATAAGCCGGGTTCAATATTAGCAATCGGGGTCAGGAAAGACTGGCCTCAACTCGCTGATATTTTGCAACTTGCGCTGGACAGCATTACAACGCAAGAGTTTTATGCGTTGCTTGATGATGTGATAGAAAAGCAGTCGGCGCTGGATGAGGGGCCGGCGGTTGAGCTGACTAAACATGAAAAAACGTGGCTGAAACAACATCCGGTAATTCATTTAGGTTACGATCCCGATTGGTCTCCGCTGGAATATAAGGATGAGAATGGAGACTATCAGGGTATAACCGCGGATTTCATTTCATTAATCGAGGAAAAACTTCAAATCAGGTTTGTTCATGAGTCTGCCGCCTCAAGAAGTGAGCTGGTTGGAAAGGTTGCTGCACGTAGTGCTGATATTCTTGCCCTGATGATGGATACCCCGGGCAAACCTGAAAATATTATTGTGACAAGTCCTTATATTTCCAATGCAATGGTCATCGTTACAAAAGCATCGACCGAATACGTTCCCGGAATAGAAGGACTTTTGGGTAAGAAGGTAGCTGTTGCCAATCAGTATGCTTCACACGAAATACTTCACTATGAGCACCCCGAACTCATCCTGGCACAATATGAAACTGTAAAGAATGGTATAACAGCCGTATTGCGAGGTGATGCCTATGCATTTGTGGGGAACATTGCAGTCGTCAGCCATCTGATTCAGAAAGAAGGAATGAGCCTGTTACGTATTTCCGGTGAAGTACCTTACCGGTATGAACTTGGTATTGGTGTCAGAAGTGACTGGCCGGAACTGGTCGGAATTTTGGAAAAAACGCTCAGTTCGATATCCGCTCATGAAAAAGCTGCTATTTTTTCACGCTGGACACATGTTGAAGCCAAAGAAGAACTCCCCTGGGGATGGATATGGAGTATTGCTTCCATATTAGTTGGCATCATCGTCGTCATACTGTACTGGAATTATCTGCTAAACAAAAAAGTACAGCAACGAACTGCTCTGCTAGAGTATCGTTCTCTTCATGATGCGTTAACCGGGTTACCCAACAGAACCCTGCTGGAATCTCAGCTAAATCAAAGGATAGCACTGGCTGAAAGAAATAAAGAGGCCATATTTGGTGTGTTATTTATAGATTTGGATAATTTTAAAACGATTAATGATTCTCTGGGTCACTCCGTTGGTGATAATGTGCTGAAGGCCATAGCTCAAAGGTTGTCAAAATCATTGCGCCGTTCGGATTTTATATGCCGCTTCGGCGGAGATGAATTCGTGGTAGTGACTCAAACCGTTACCATGATATCGGATATAGAGTCAGTCTGTTCTCATTTAGTGGCGGCTGCATTACGTGAATATGATATTGATAACATGAAACTCGGCATAACGATAAGCATTGGCGCTGCGTGTTACCCGGTTGACGGTGATTGTATTGACGATTTACTTAAAAATGCTGACTTGGCGATGTATGTAGCCAAAACACAGGGAAGAAATCGTTACCACCTATCTTCTTCGGACTCCGGTACCGAAACTTAACTCCGGTACCGGAGCCATCAATCTGTTCGGGGTAAGTCAGAAAATAAGTGCGGTAGAATATTTAAATAAACCGGACTCGCTGAGAATGCACTTCTGATTATTGATGTCTTTTTTAGATATATATTCTGCATGTATGTTAATTTATCAGAATTAATATCTATTAATTATTGTGGTTTATTATTAACAATAACAGCTTAAACTTCGATAACTCTTGTTTGTCGTAAAGGTTAAAATTCTTCGCTTTACCTTTTTTCTAAATAGCCTGAAAGTCCCGCGGAAATCCCTGTTCTGTTTTTACTTTTTAGGACTACAGCCGTGCGCCGACTCACCATTCATAAGCTAACCAATCGGGTTCCTTCACCTGTTTTGGCCCTGTTTATCTACGCCATTGCGGCGGGGTATTCAATGAGCGCATTACCGTTACTTATTCCTGATGGTGAAATGGAAAATCACTACTGACCAGCTGGCTGGCAGCGGTTTTTTATATTGGCTTGCTGGTGGGAACATTTACCAGTAAACATATAATTACCCTATTTGGTCATAAATTTAGTTTTATCATTCTTCAGGTTTGTTTCGCGGCCAGTTTGCTAGTGTTGCCGTTTTTTCAGCATCAATATTTCTGGTTACTGGATCGTCTCGTTGGCGGGCTGTTAGTTGGCGGAACTTTTGTTGTTATAGAGTCCTGGATGCTAAAAGGCTCCAGCGAGGGGCGTCGAAAACGGCTAAGCGTTTATATGGGTATGCTTTATGGCGGCACTGCTCTTGGCCAGTTTGCTTTGAGTTTGTTTGGCACCAACGGCGTGACACCGTTTATGCTGTCAGCGGTTTTGGCAGTCATTTCAGCAATTTTGCTGGCTATACTTCCCGAGTATATTTCGGAGTCAAACCCGCCAGAATTTACAGTTCAGAGTCAGCCAGGTATTCGCTGGGTAAAAATTCCGGCTTTGATCGGATGTCTTGTTTCAGGAGTATTGCTGGGGACAATATTTGGTATGATGCCTCTGGAGTTTGACCGGCTGGGGATGTCACAAGCACAAGTAGGTTCATTAATGGCAATAATTACAATCGGTGCAATGGTTGTTCAGCCTGTCATAAGCCTGTTATCAAAAAAAGTTGCCCGAACATTACTGATGAGTTTCTTTGCATTACTCGGTGCTATGAGTATTGGGATCTTTGAACAAGTACAAAGTGGTTTGAGTATTTGTATGTTTATTTTGGGAATGTCTGTGTTCTCTTTTTATCCTATTGCGATAAATTTAGGTAGCTCATCCGTTCCGGAGGAACATATGGTCGGGGCCTCCCAGCAAATGCTTTTAACCTATAGTGCCGGCTCTGTATTGGGGCCGATTATTGCTCAGCATTTTATGATGGCAAAGTCTGGATTGTTTGGGTTTTTCTTTGTTGCATTAACAACAGCCTGTCTCTATATGCTATTAGTTAGTTTGAAGGGATCATATCGTATCGCCATTCACAAATAGAAAAATCGCCGGCATTTAAGCCGGCGATTTTGCACCATTCCTGCTTCTCCATTTTTCCGTTAATTAGTGTGCTATAAGTTTGAATTTGCTGTAGATAGCAAATTTAACTATTAATCCTTGATAGCATTTTGAAAAAAATCAGAATGATATTATCCTTATTTTCAGAACCATAGCGATTTCATCAGCTGAATGAGCAAATGAAATTGCAGTTGCATAATAATTTAAGAAGTTTCTTTCACATAGAATTAAATCCTTAAACATTTAGTCATCACCTGGCATCTGATATGCGCTTTCATGTTGGTATTGTGGCCCTTCACTTAAAAGGAGAGTATTTAAATGTTTGATTTGTTGCCACCGAGGCCGACATTATTAGTTATAGATGACATCCCATCTAATCTGGCACTTATGTATCAGCTATTAAAAGATGATTACAAAGTGAAAGGGGCAAATAGTGGTGAGAAGGGCATCAGTATAGCCATGTCGGACAAGCCGGATTTAATTCTTCTGGACATCATGATGCCGGAGATGGATGGCTTTGAAGTTTGTAAGCATCTGAAAGATAACCCTGAAACTTGCGATATACCGATCATTTTTCTCACTGCAAAAGCTGAAAGTCTTGATGAGCAAAAGGGGCTGGATCTAGGCGCTGTCGATTATATTACCAAACCTATCAGTCCCGGAATTGTTAAGGCACGGGTTAAAACCCAAATTTCACTTAAAGTGGCTACCAATTTGCTTTTAGGTGAAAAAAATCTTTTGGAAGCGAAAGTAAAGCGCCAGTCTTTTGAAAGTCAGAAACAAATAGAAGAATTACACGCTATTCAGAATGTTGCATTTAATGCGATGATCTCTCTGGCTGAAACTCGTGATAACGAGACGGGGAATCATATACGCCGTACGCAGCTATACGTTAAGTCGCTTGCTGAAAAACTGAGTGGTAATACTGCTTATGCGGAAGAACTCACTCCTAATACTATCGAGTTGTTGTACAAATCAGCGCCGCTTCATGATATCGGAAAGATCGGGATTCCGGATACTATTCTGATGAAGAAAGGTCCGCTCTCTTCAGATGAATTTGAAATCATGAAGACACACACCAGTATCGGCTATGAAGCAATTGAAAATGCAGAAAAAATTAGCGGAAAAGATATGACGTTTCTGAAATTCGCTAAAGAAATCGCGCGTTCTCATCATGAATGTTGGGATGGAACCGGCTATCCGCAGGGGTTGTCCGGTGCCAATATCCCGTTATCTGCCAGATTGATGGCTGTAGCAGATGTATATGATGCATTGATCAGCAAGCGTGTATATAAGTCATCTTATTCGCATGAATACGCAGTTAATATGATTAAGAGCTGGAGCGGATCGCATTTCGATCCCAATGTAGTCGAAGCGTTCTGTGAAATAGAAGATCAGTTTGATTCGATTGCAACACGTTATGCAAATTGACCTTAACTGATATTATAAGGCTAGGCATGAATATGAATAATAATCAAATAAGCACACGATCCTGGGTTTGGAGATCAATGGTAAAAACCGGAATTATTCCATTGATATTAGTTGAACTGGTCCTTATTGCTATTTATCTGTTAAGTAATCATCTGATAAGTTCCGAAAATATGAAGTATATATATACCAAAGTAAATGAAGAACTGGTTATATCCTC
>JBNKRC010000020.1:0-15763 GCA_050296215.1 Vibrio sp.
TCCGATTTATGCTCCTGCATTTTTTCAACGATCAGATTACTTTGCAGGCAAAACCTTTCAGGTAAAAACCTTCCGGATAAGCAGAATCGGTCGGGTGATCGGCGGCCTGTTCAAAACGCTCGACAAATTTAACCTCACGTCCGGCATCAACCGCTGCATCTGCTATAATCTTCTGGAACAACACCTGGTCCATCAAACATGAACAGGAATAGGTGAGTAGAGTACCGCCCGGCTTCAGAATCTGCATGGCTAACATGTTGATATCCTTATAGCCACGGCAGGCGCCGTTAAGCTGTGCTTTGGATTCGGCAAATTTTGGTGGATCCATTATCACAACGTCAAATCTTGTGCCCTGATCGCGATATTCACGTAGTAGTTTAAACACATCGGCGTTAAGGAATACGGCACGCTTTTTCGAAATATCAAACTCATTAAGCAACGCATTCTGTTTGGCATTATCCAGAGCCGGTTGAGATACATCAGCGTTAATCACCCGCTTAGCCCCGCCTTTTAGTGCATATAAGCCAAAGCCTCCGGTATAGGAGAAGCAGTTCAGAACTTCTTTATCTTGTACGTATTTCATTGACTGGAGGCGGCTGTCGCGTTGGTCGAGATAGAAGCCGGTTTTGTGGCCGTTGATGATGTCGACACCGATTTTTACCCCATTCTCTTCAATGATGACCGTTTCAGGCGGAGTTTCACCGTGCAGAACCCCCGTGGTAAGTTCAAGTCCTTCTTTTTTGCGTACCGCAACATCGGAGCGCTCATAAATGCTACAGGCCGGAAAGCAGTGTTTCAGCGCTTCAACAAGGTTTTGCTTATTCATTTCAGCGGCAGCACTGAGGATCTGGCACACCAGAAAATCGGCATAGCGATCAATCGTAATCCCCGGCAGACCATCATTTTCTGCTGCAATCAGGCGATAGCCCGTCAGGCCATCTCTTTCGATGATGTCGTCCCGCAACAACTGTGCATTTTGAATTTTCTCGATGAAAAACTCGCGGTTAATATCGCGTTTGGTAAAACTCCAGACGCGAGCGCGAATCTGTGAACTGGGAGAATATCCGGCTTTAGCTAACCATTGTCCTGAATGAGAAAAAACATCAACCGTTTCGCCTTGTTGTGGCTGACCTTCTGTCCGCTCTATTGCTCGGGAGAAAATCCAGGGATGTCTGCGTTGAAGAGATTTTTCTCTTCCTTTGGCTAAATATATTGCCGCGGTCATGATCTTGTACTCAATCTAACAAATGGGGCTGTATTGTTATTGAACTGCCTGTGAAAATCAAACGTGATTTTCATTTGAATACGTCATTGAATCGTCATGGATTATTGCGAAGCTAATCAATTCCTTTATTGGCTAAAATGTCCATAATTAAGCTATAACCCGGACGGGCTGATAACGTATCGAGCAGAAGAGGAGAGAATAATGAACAAATCGGAAAAGTTTATTGTATCAGGTATCGTTCAGGGCGTAGGCTTTCGCTACTATACCTCTCACCAAGGCTTAAAACTCGGCTTAACCGGGTATGCGAAAAATCTTTATAACGGTGATGTTGAAGTGGTTGCCTGCGGTGACCCAGAAAAACTCGATCAGTTTTATGAATGGCTTCATGAGGGATCACCGATGGCAGAGGTCGTTAAAGTTCAGCGCAGTGAGTTCTTTACCGACAAGACATTTCGCGGTTTTGCGATGTATTGACGGCTTAGAGGCACTTAGCAGGCTTTGGCAGGCCTGCCAGCTTAGTTGCCTGTTTAGCCGGGCCTTTACGGAAGAGCGTGAACAGATATTTGCTGTTGCCTTTTTCTGGTCCATACTCTTTTTCCATTGCTTTGACTAACATGCGGATGGCTGGAGAAGTATTAAATTCTTCGTAAAAGCGACGTACGAAATGGATCACTTCTAAGTGATCATCAGTTAATTCGATTCCTTCATCCGCAGCAAGGACTTCAATCATACCTTCATCCCACAGTGTGTAATCAAGTAAATAACCTTCTTTGTCGGTTTGGATTTGCAGACCGTTATAATCGAACATGGTTTACCTCAGTGTATATAATCCGGCGTAAGGGTAGCGGATATACAAAAAAATAAAAAGCCCGGACAAAAGCCCGGGCCGGAATAATACGCCAAAAAATGCGGATTAATCGTCGTTCATTACACCCAGAATACTTAACAGGCTGATGAACAGGTTGTACAGCGAGACATACAGGGTAACGGTGGCAGAAATATAATTTGTTTCGCCACCGCGCACGATTTGCTGGGTTGTCAGCAAAATTGCGCCTGTAGAGAACAGTACGAATATACCGCTCATTGCCAGATAAAGAACCGGAGTATGGATGAAGATAGAAGCCACCATACCTACCAGAATGACAACAAAACCAGCCATCAGAATACCGCTGATAAATGATAAATCACGTTTGGTTGTCAGAGCATAAGCTGAGGCTGCCATAAAGGTCAGAGCAGTACTGCCTAATGCCGTCATCACCACATCGCCCATACCTGCACCCAGATAGGCATTCAGAATCGGGCCCAGGGTATAACCCATAAAGCCGGTCAGCGCAAAGGTAAATACGATACCCATTGAGCTGTTACGGTTACGTTCAACCAAAAAAAGCAGACCGTAGAAACCGATCAGCGTAATGATTGCACCGGGATACGGAAGGTTGTTGACCATCGCGATTCCGGCAACGGCTGCTGACCATAACAACGTCATAGAAAGCAGAGCATAGGTATTCCGTAATACCTTATTCGTTTGTAGAGCACTATCATGAGTTGATGCGCGAGAATACATTGGACTGTTCATACTCATCCTCAAATGGTTAACGTATGTATTATTGTATAAGACCTTTATGGGGCTAAAAGTTCATAAAATCAACCCCTGAGTTAATCTTTACAACTTAGATAATAAAGAAAAACAGTAAGTAATGTATCGACTAAGTTGTAACACAATTTTACCATACCATGCATCGGTTGCTATGGATACAGATACCTTCTCGTAATAAAGAGGTAATAAAAAGGGCGCATAACGCGCCCTCCGATTAAGTAAATTATGATCTTAGTGGCTAAGAATCTGAGCCAGGAAGTTTTGGGTACGGTCAGACTGAGGATTATCAAAGAAATCTTTTGGATTGTTTTCTTCGATAATTTCACCCGCATCCATGAAGATAACGCGATCCGCCACTTCTTTCGCAAAGCCCATCTCGTGCGTTACACAAAGCATGGTCATCCCTTCTTCTGCCAGCTCAACCATAACATCAAGTACTTCGCGTACCATTTCAGGGTCAAGCGCTGATGTCGGTTCGTCAAACAGCATCACCTGAGGGTTCATACATAGTGAACGGGCAATGGCAACACGTTGCTGCTGACCACCGGACATTTGTCCAGGATATTTGTGAGCCTGATGGGGAATCTTTACGCGTTCCAGATATTTCATTGCAACAGCTTCAGCTTCTTCTTTAGGCATTTTTTTCACCCAGATCGGAGCCAGAGTACAGTTTTCGAGAACGGTTAAGTGAGGGAACAGGTTAAAGTGCTGGAAGCACATACCGACTTCACGACGAACGGCTTCAATATTCTTCAGATCTTCCGTCAGTTCTGTACCTGCAACAATAATTTTCCCTTTCTGGTGTTCTTCCAGGCGGTTAATACAACGAATCATGGTTGATTTACCTGAGCCGGAAGGGCCACAGATGACAATTTTTTCGCCTTTAGTTACTTTTAAGTTAATGTTTTTCAGTACGTGAAACTCGCCGTACCATTTGTTCATATTTTTAATTTCAATCATTAATTCATCTGA
This sequence comes from Vibrio sp., assembly GCA_050296215.1. Classification (GTDB taxonomy): domain Bacteria; phylum Pseudomonadota; class Gammaproteobacteria; order Enterobacterales; family Vibrionaceae; genus Vibrio. The sequence continues at coordinate 3,795 of JBNKRC010000020.1, forward strand.
ATTTTGTAGCGTCATAATACGTCCCTTAAATATTTATTATCGTTTGTGGCCGGTATGGAGTTTGTTTTCTAGCCATATCGAATATCTCGACATACCGAAACAGAATACCCAGAACACTAACGCGACAAAGACATAACTTTCTGTTGAGAAACCAAGCCATTCAGGGTCGGTGTTTGCCGACTGACCAATACCTAATACGTCGAACATACCGATAATCAGTACCAGACTGGTATCTTTAAACAGACCGATAAAGGTGTTTACGATTGATGGAATCGTGATTTTTAACGCTTGTGGCATGATAACCAAAGCAATTTTTTTCGAGTAACTTAAACCAAGCGCATCAGCGGCTTCGTACTGTCCTTTAGGGATAGCCTGTAAGCCACCGCGCACAACTTCAGCCATGTAGGCCGCACTGAACATCACCACACCAATTAAAGCACGTACCAGTTTATTAGTCTCCGAACCTTCTGACATGAACAGAGGCAACATAACGGAGGCCATAAACAGTAAAGTGATTAAAGGAACACCACGCCATACTTCGATATAAACGGTACTCAGGCTACGAATTACCGGCATGGTCGAACGCCGTCCCAAAGCAAGTAATACACCGATTGGCAGTGAAACCACGATACCGACAAGGGCGATAATCAGAGTAACCAGCAAGCCACCCCATTTATGTGTTTCAACAACTTCCAGACCAAACATGCTGCCATCTAACAGCCCGCCGATAGCAATAGGGTAGACGGTAATGGCAAACAGGAATACCCAGGAGCGTTTTGGTGTTTTGCTATAGGCAAGCAGTGCAACCAATACAGCGAGTGTTGTATAGAACAGTTTTGGACGCCACAGTTCTGCTTCCGGGTAGAAACCGAACATGAACTGGTCAAAACGAACTTTAATAAATACCCAGCATGCGCCATCACGAGAACAGGCATCACTGGTTATTCCTACCCAGTCTGCTTTGATTAATGCCCAGTCAATAACTGCCCAGATACCCTGGACGGCCAGGATACCAATAACAATGGTCAGTAAGGAGTTGGTTGCATTACTGAACAGGTTTTTGAACATCCATCCCATTACACCAGTCGTATTTGATGGTGGTGGGAGATCGGGTTGAAATTGATGTACTTTCATATTATCTCTCCACCAGACTTACTTTACGGTTATACAGGTTCATCAACGCAGATGTAACCAGGCTCAGCGTCAGATAAACACCCATCGTCATCGCTATGATTTCTATCGCTTGTCCTGTCTGGTTTAGTGTTGTACCTGCAAATACAGACACCAAATCCGGATAACCAATTGCCATCGCTAATGATGAGTTTTTGGTCAGGTTCAGATATTGGCTGGTTAGTGGTGGAATAATAATTCGTAACGCTTGTGGAATGATGATTAGTTTAAGTGTACGGCCACGTGGTAAACCGAGTGACATTGCGGCTTCAGTCTGGCCATAACTTACCGCATTGATACCTGAACGGACAATCTCAGCGATAAATGCGGCAGTGTAGACGGATAACGCGATCAGCAGTGCGGCTAATTCCGGGAGAATAGTGATACCACCACGGAAGTTGAATCCTTTAAGCACCGGATACTCGGCAGAGACCGGCATTCCTGTAATTAAGAAAATCACCAGAGGGAAGCCAACACATAATCCCAGCGTATACAGATAGACCGGAGTCTGTTGACCTGTAAGTTTCTGTTTGTTTTTTGCCCAGATTGATAGTGTTATTGAAGCAATGACACCGACAATAAATGCAGCAAACATAAATCCGCTTCCATCACCAAATACGGGGCTAGGCATATACAGCCCGCGTACGTTTAAGAAAACAGCTTCTCCAATCGACAGACTTTGACGCGGTGACGGTAACGCCTGCAATACCGCAAAATACCAGAATAGGATCTGCAGAAGAAGAGGGATGTTACGGAAGGTTTCGATATATACCGCTGCCAGTCGACTTATCAGCCAGTTTTGGGATAGACGTGCTACACCAAGAACGAAGCCGATGACAGTCGCAAAAAGAATACCCAAAAAGGAAACCAGTGCGGTGTTTAATAAACCAACGAAAAAGGTACGTCCATAGGTATCGGTTTCCGTATAATCGATCAAAGACTGGCCAATCCCAAAACCGGCTGGTTGATCAAGGAAACCAAAACCTGTGGCGATACCACGGGAACTTAAATTTGTAAGTGCATTGTTGACTATTGTATAGATGAAAAAGACCAGTGCCAGTATAGCAATAACCTGGAAAGCAACTGATCGAAAAGTGGGATTGTAAAAAATATTTGTGCCGGAAGACGGACGTGACTCGTTCGTTACAGCAACTTTATCATTGTTGGGTTTCATACTACGTTAACCTCTAATCCATTTTTCGATAAAAGGGCGGACAGTTTTGGGTCCGCCCATTTATTATTGTATCTATTTAACGGATTTATTAACGGATAGGTGGAGCGTACTGGAAGCCACCTTCGTTCCATAGTGCGTTTACACCACGGGCGATTTTAAGTGGTGAACCGGTACCAACGGTACGTTCAAAAGATTCACTGTAGTTACCGACTTGTTTAACAATCTGGTAACCCCAGTCGTCACGGATACCCAGACCTGAGCCTTTAGGACCGTCCTGACCCAGAATACGTTTGACGTTTGGATCGCTTGATTTAAGCATTTGGTCAGCATTTTTGGAGGTAATACCGTATTCTTCTGCATTGATCATTGCGAATAAGGTCCACTTAGCAACGTTAAACCATTTGTCATCATCCTGGCGTACTACCGGACCAAGAGGTTCTTTTGAGATAATTTCAGGTAGAACGGCAGCTGAGCTTGGATCGGTAAGGTTCACTCGTAAGGCATAAAGCTGAGATTGGTCAGATGTCAGCACGTCGCAACGACCAGAGTCAAAACCTTTAGCTGTTTGAGACATAGTATCGAACACAACCGGTTTGTAGTTCATACCCGTTTTACGGAAGTAGTCAGCAAGGTTGAGTTCAGTCGTTGTACCAGACTGAACACAAACTGATGCACCATCAAGTTCTTTTGCACTGGCTACACCCAGGTCTTTTTTCACCATAAAGCCCTGACCGTCGTAGTAGGTTACACCCACGAAGTTCAGACCTAAAGCAGTATCACGTTGCAGGGTCCAGGTTGTGTTACGGGACAGTACGTCGATCTCACCAGATTGAAGAGCGGTAAAACGTTCTTTAGCGGTCAGAGGAACATATTTAACTTTTGTTTTGTCGCCCAGAACAGCGGCTGCAAGTGCCTGACAGTATTCTACGTCGATGCCTTCCCATTCACCTTTGGAGTTAGGGTTAGAAAAACCAGGCAGACCAGTACTTACGCCACATGAGATAAAACCCTGAGATAGAACCTTATCAAGAGTGCTGTCTGCAGCTGAAGCATTCGCTGACATCATTGTAGCAGATGCTGCTACGACAGAAGCAAGAAGTGTTAATTTTTTCGCCATTTGTATCCTTCCTGTATGTATGATCCGATTATGATCAGGTTGACCCTGATTCGAATTACTTAATGTTGTGTTTATTTGTTATTCGACCATCTAAGTGATCATCTGTAAGCGTAGGTAATGATTTAGATTTTCACATTTTTTCTCTAAATTTAGAGCTATAATAAAACCACTTACCGTGCCAATCTAGAATGGCGAATTGTTATCCTATTGTAAATAGTGCAACTGGGTTCAATCATGGTGCAACAGAATGTCCTGTTTGCTTCAAAAGGGAATGGCGGGATATTGTGTTTTAAATGCGTATGTAAACCAGAATTTAATCTAGGTTGAAGTTTTAATACGGTTAAAGATTTTTAAAAATGGGTCAATTAGTAACTTTAATGCACTCTTTTTGGTAGCGGACAATGTAAATGATGTTAGTAGGGAGTTAACATTTAATGCGATATTTTCCAGTTTTTATGGATATTAGTGATAAACCGGTGCTGGTAATTGGTGGCGGAGAGGTGGCAAGTCGTAAAGTTGAACTATTGCTGCGTTCTGGTGCAAAGATTACACTGATTTCGCCCGAACTAACGCCTTATCTGGCATCGTTAGTGGAAAATCAGAAATGTGAATGGGTTAATGACTGCTACCATAGCTCTGTGCTAACACCTTCATATGTTATGGTTTGGGTGGGGACTAACAATTCTGAGCTCAATCATATGATCTATGAGGATGCCCACCGGCTAGGACTGCTGGTTAATGTCGTGGATGACCAACCCTACTGCGATTTTATTACTCCTTCAATGATTACCAGAGGTCGTATCCAGATTGCCATTTCCAGTGGTGGCGCGTCTCCGGTACTGATCCGCAATGCCCGTCAGGCAATAGAAACCGTATTACCGCACAACATGGCGTTGCTGGCAGATTTTGCAGCGGAACAACGCGATGATATTAAGCAACAGTTACCAACGGTAGAGCAGCGACGAAATTTTTGGGAACATTTTTTTGCCAATCCACTGGTTGAGCAGGCCACCGGGACAGCGGCGCTTGAACAATGTTACCGGGAGTTGCTGGCAGAGCAGTTACCGGTCAGTCTGGATTGTACTCTGATTTTCTATGTCGACGATCCGGAGCTGTTGCCGATGAAAGCGGTACGCTATATGCAGCAGGCTGATTTGTTATTGATTAGTAATCAGGCATGTCCGCCGCAGTATATTGAACTGAGTCGTCGTGATGCGACAAAAAAGTGGTTCAGCTCAATCGATGAACTGAAGAGCAGCCTGACTGACGCGTTTCTTTTTAATCAGCGTGTATGCATCTTTGTACCCGATTCGGAGAAAGAAGCATTCTATGATGTTGTGGTAGCGAACCGCTGTTTCTTATGCGCCCGGATGGTTTAATCTCATAATTGGTTTTGGATATAAGCAAAGTTTGCGATGTGGATGGTTATATAGTGATGAATCTACTTGTATTTAGCTATTGGTATCGGTATTTTGCCTAATTAAAGTCATATTAAATAATACGTTGGAGCAGTAATGAGTTTTGAATCTAAAGAAAACGTAGGTCAGCCGGTTGTTTTGGGAAATGTTCTTCCGGCGGAAAAGGCTACTTATAAGGAAGCAACTCATCTTTATATATCTCTTTCGGAATTAATTGCCGATTGCGTTTTTTATCACCCGGGCCTGATTGTTGAGCAGGGAAAACTTAGTGATGATGAACGTCAGGCACTTCATGCGGTTATTGGCGAGCAGGATATTGCATCTCACTTTGTTTCCACGTTAGTAAATAAAATTAAGCAAGCGTTAGCTGAACAGGCTTATTCCTCTGTTCGTCTTTGTCTGAGTGAAGCGGATAGCTATGAATACAAAGCACTTATCGGCGGAGGTATCGAAGTCGATGAAGTTAATCCGGCGATGGGATTGCGCGGTGTATCCAGACTGGCGGCAGAGAATTACAGCGATGCGTTCGGATTGCAGTGCGATGTGATTAAAGCGCTGCAAAGTGATGGTGTTGACGTTGAAATTGTTGTGCCATTTGTTCGTGCGTTAAGTGATGCGGCAACGATTATTGATCGTCTGGCTGAGAAAGGTTTACCTCGTGGTCTGAATGGACTGAAAGTGCTTTATTCATGTGATGTTCCATCGTCTGCCCTGTTGGCAGAGAAGCTGCTTCAGTACTTTGATGGCATCGTGATTCATGTGGAACATCTGACGCAGTTTACTCTGGGCGTGGATAAATATAATCAGGAACTTGAGTATCTGTATAAGAGCGATAACGAAGCGGTTACCGCATTGATCGAATATGCAGTTAAATCTGCAAGACAGGCGAAAAAACCAGTCTTGGTCGTAACACATTCAATTGAAGATCATCCGAAGCTAAAAGAATTTTTATTTGAAGCTTTGAAAGTGGATGTGGTGTTTTCATTCTGAATATCCGCTCTGCGGATGGTGGATTCCGGAAAGTTTGAATAGTGAAAATAGGAGGTTCTGCCTCCTATTTTTTATAACTCCAATTCTTGTTCGGTCCGTTCTATCTTTTCAATATCAACAATTTTGTTTCTGTTTAACACGATTTTCCAGCGATAGTAGGCCGGACTGTCGGAATGGTTGTTTTCTTTAATAATCAGGTTAAATAAATGGCGTTTTTCAACCCGTTCTCTGACAACCTGACCATTATTCAATACATAAATCTTCCCTGAATTGCGATCAAACAGCTTTGAAATTTCCCGAAAATCAATATGTAATGTATCCTTCGTTGCTTCATAACCGCTCATAAATCGAGATGTCGACATTTCTGTTTCAGAGTGATAGTGAATAATTTTCTCTTCACGCTGAACAATACGTTTTTTACGAATTTTCGTGATGCGATCGGGTAAATCGGCAAGCTTTTTATAATCCAGCCACTCAATTTTGTGTCCGACGGTTTTGTGGGTGCTTGGATCGATATAATCTCTTCTCCACTTGGGTTTACCTTTCTGAATCCAGCGCCAGAGCATATCGCGCAGGTCATCTTTAAAAATTTCACGCAGCGCATAAATTAACGACATAACGATGATAAACGAAGCGGTAATCTCGCCCCAGTAGTCGCGGGCGCTGACGGCTGTTATAGTAACAAATATCATCACCAGACCAGTTGCTACTCCTTTTACCATTCGTTTTAGATTTTGCCCGAGTGGAATCAGCCGCTGGTTTAACACTACCGGATGTTCAATTAAGCGACGTAACAGACGCATTTTGTTACTTAGCCGGTTGATATCACTGTCTGCCTTAGACGAATTATAATGATTGAGGGCCCGGTGTGCTTTTTCTTTCTCTGCAAGCACGATCAGGCGATCTTTTATGGTTTTGTATTCTCCCTCACGGCTTAAGTGCGCAACCATAGTGAGAAATTTCTGTTCGGTATACCAGGACAAATAATTATCAATATTGGCATAATAACGCTTAAGCGTTTCATCGTAAGGGATAGTGCGGCGTAAGCGTTTAAGAATATCCAGTGATAATTCAATAACACTATCAACCTCATCTCCAGTTACCACGTCACTTTTTTGAACCAGTAATTTCACTTCGCGGTTCAGGGCATTAACATACTGATAGGCGAAGAGACTTAAGCTAACCCGGTACTGATTGGTCGACAGGCGACCACGTTGAGCTAAACGGCTGTGTACCAGCGGCAGAAGATTTTCGTTACTGTAATAAGCGCGTTTCTGTGCTATACAGTTATAGTAAAATTCACTTTCTGACAAAACATTGCCGGTGAATTCAATTTCACCAGGAACAAACAGGTAGATATCCAAATCTGCCGTTTTCGTTTTGGACATAGCATAAGAAATTTTCAGAGTTATCGCGTCATGTTTGTCGACGGTGATCAATTACGGCTCCCTTGATTCAGATTTATAAGCAGTCACTAGAGAAAGCATAACAAAGATCACGTATAATCTCCGTAAATTTGATGTGAGATAGTTTTAATGATCGAAATAGGTAAAAAAAATCGCTTAGCAGTTGTAAAACTTGCTGATTTCGGTGTGTTTTTAGATGCCGGTGAGTTTGGAACAACGTTACTGAACAAACGTTACCTGCCTGAAGGCGAGGTAGCAATTGGCGATGAGATAGAGGTATTTCTCTATTTCGATTCTGATAGTCAGCTGATGGCAACTACCGAAACACCGATTGCTCAGGTCGGTGAATGGGGACTGATGAATGTTATCAGTGTTAACAGCACCGGTGCATTTGTAAGCTGGGGCATCAAAGAGAAAGATTTGCTGGTTCCGTACAGTGAGCAGCGCGGACGTTTAGAAGTCGGACGTAAAATATTAGTTTATGTCTATACCGATAAAGCGTCCGGACGCATTGTGGGTACAACGAAATTTAATAAATTGTTAGACAAAACTCCGGCTAATTATCAGGTTAACCAACAGGTTGATTTACTGATTGCCGAGCGTTCTTCACTCGGATATAAAGCCATCATCAATGGGCAGCACTGGGGAGTGATATTCAGTTCGGATGTTTTCGGTAAAGTGTTTGTCGGAAAAAAGCTGAAAGGCTATATCAAACAGATTCGTGACGACGGAAAAATTGATTTGGCGTTGCAGAAAGTGGGTGTGGCTAAGCTGGATGACCTTAGCCAGAAAATTATGGATCAACTGAACAAAAGTGGCGGCTATTTACCGTTATGCGATAAGTCAGCCCCGGATGCTATATTCTCTGTATTCAGAACCAGCAAAGGTACTTTTAAGAAAACAATTGGCAGTCTGTACAAACAGGGACTGATTACAATAGAGAAAGAGGGGATTCGTAAGAACTAATCCTCAGCTCTGATAAGGGATAATGCATCTCAATCTGTTTTTAGAAAATAACTTCCGTACTAAATAAGGTCAGTATTATGCTGACCTTACCTTATGCTTAAAAATATTTTCCGACACTGACTGTCAGAGTACCGAGATCATAATCCGTAGTATTGGTGAAAAACCGGGAGTATTGAGCACCGATATAGAATCCGCTACCGCCGACAAATTTACCACCGACGCTGGCTATCGGTGCAAAATCGGTATCTGAAGGTGAAGCACAATAAGCGCCGGAACAGCCAGAACCACTGTAGTTGTAATAGGACATCCCTCCTTTAATAAAAGGAACAAACATCATATTGCCGGCATCCATTTCTGTACTCAGGGAAGCATTTAAAGCAACCGAATAAAGATCTTCGTCAACGCCAGATTCAGAATTCCACCAATAATGGGTATCTATGTCAAATCCAATATTGTCATCGACCATTTTTCCGGCACTGAGCCCAATAACGGTTTTATCACCAGAAAAGCCGTCAGGCATTCCGGTAATTGCTCCAGCTTTAACTTCAAAAAATCCGTTTCCGGCCATCGCAGGTGAGCTAAAAAGGATCGCCAATGCCACTGCTGTTAATTTTTTCATAATGATCCTTAATTTTCATTTGTTGTGATATCAGTTTAGTCCCTAACCCGCACCATACAAAAATAAAATGGGTGTTTATTTAATACCAAACGGGAAAAAATGTTGATCTAGGCGATGATTAACGGAATGGTACCGGTCCGGTTTCCATCTCGTTAAGGATGAGTATTAAATAAAAGGCGAGATATAAAAAAGCCCCAAATCACATGGGTTTGGGGGCCAGGGGAATGGCTCAATGAGCCAGAGCTAAATGGTCATGTAAACAACTTTGAACCTTTAAAGTGTAGTACATGATCTCCGGCTTTGCGCAAATGTTGTCGGTTAAAACTAATATACTCATCTCCTGCCAAATGACAGGAGATGAATTTACTGCGGGACTAAAATAAATTTTTATCTTTAACCAGTTCGCGAGGCAGCCCGTTTTTCACCCGGTTACCAACCCATTTACCGAGTCCGATCACCATTCCCTGATAGCATACGATAACTTCTCCGGAGGTATTCTGTTTATTCTCCGGGCGGACATCCCGCCCCATAAACCACTCGCGAGCCTCATCGGTTGACAGTTCGACAGCGCCCGGATTGTCTGCTTTGGCTAGAGCCGAGGCTATCTGATGTTGCCAGCGATAACCTTTGTTATGGGTTTCGGCAAGTTTTATCCCCATCCGGGCGAATTTAAATTCACTTAAAAGTGGCTCAAGAGGCAGCGGAAACAGCCAGACCTCTTTGTCACGCAGCCATAACGCACCATCTTCCGGCAGGGATACGGCTAATGCTTTATTCAGTGCCTGACTGATGTCGCCTGCTTCTTTGCTGGTTGCTTTGCGGAACGGGAACTTACCTAAGCGTTTTTTTACTTCTGGCGACGGAACAGAGGTGAGTTTACGAATTTTCGCGACAAAAAATCCTTCGCAATCGTAGATTTGCGGGAATATGTGTAAGAATCCTTCTTCCGATACGGCCCGTTCCGCACCCGGGAAAAGATCTTTCAGTGAAACGAATTCTACTGCTCCGGGAAAACGCTCAGCAAGGTAATGGCAGATGTGGTGGTTTTCTTCGCGGCTAAGTGTGCAGGTAGAGTAGACCATTGTACCGCCGGGTTTAAGGGTGTGGAATGCGCTGACAATCAGATCTTGTTGTACCTCTGCCATGGCGGAAATAGCTTGCTTGCTCCAGTTTTTCATTGCATCGGCATCCTTTCGGATAATCCCTTCGCCGGAACACGGTGCGTCAATCAGTACGGTATCAAATTGTTCCGGAAGCCAGCCACCAAAGACCCGGCCGTCATATTGAGTCAATGCAACGTTTTTAATTCCACAGCGTTCAATATTCGCGTGTAATGCTTTAATACGGCTGCCGGAATATTCGTTGGCCACCAGTAATCCCGTATTGTTCATTCGGGCCGCTATCTGAGTGGTTTTAGAACCAGGGGCAGCCGCCATATCCAATACCGTTTGTGGCGGGACGGGAAGATCATCAAACAATGCCGTTACCGGCATCATTGAACTTGCTTCCTGAATGTAAAACAGGCCGGCGAGATGTTCCGCACTGTTACCCAGTGTGACTTCATCATCACTGTCCGATAACCAAAAACCTTCACTGCACCAGGGTACAGGCTCCAGCGTTAATCCCAAACTTTGCGCTTTTTGTTGAAATTGCCCGACAGAAATTTTTAATGTATTAACCCGGATGCTTTTTCGCAGAGGTTGCTGGCAGGCCTGAATAAATGACTCTATAGTCAGAGTTTCAGGCATAATTGCTTCAATTGTTTGTAGAAATTCTTCAGGTAGGAAAACATTACAGTGCAAAATTATGGTCTCACAGCATTTAGTGTGAGCCGATTATATAAGATTGATAAAAAAATGCAGCGTGAAGGCTGCATTTGATTAAAGGTTTTTAGTCACTATGGCTTAGGAATGGGTTGCTGCCAGCTATCCCAAAGTTTGTCTTTTGAAGGATAGAGGTAGAAACTTTCTTCGTTTTTCGCCTTTGGTTCCAGTTGTTTGGTTTCCGGGGTCGCAAATTCAATCCCGCCTGTGAGCAGGCTATCCAGACTGCCGGTTCTTATGTCCGCACCAGCCAGACCGATAGATACATCAACGCCGGAATGGTTCCAGAAAAGACTATTTTTACGTACAAGATAGGCATATGGCTTTTCAATGTTGGCAAGAATAACAATGCGGTCGGCTAAATCACCCAGACTTACATCGGTTACGCTGCCAACAGTCATACCCCGGTAAAGAACAGGGGCTCCAACGGATACGGAGCCTCGTTTTTCGCTTTGTAGTACGACCGTCAGGCCCGGATTAATGTACGGTTTGGTGTGTAGTTGAAAGTTCGTCTCCGTCTTTCCGTCTCCGGGATGAACTTCAATACTCTTAACCAGCAGGTTCTTGATATTTTTTACCTGCTCTACCGGGTTAGTTGATTCATTCACCCAGAAGTAGCTGCCCGATTTCAGGATATGAGCGGTATATTCAGGATAGATTTGTGCCGTAATTGCGACCATTTTTGTCGAGAAATTTACTTTGATATCCGTTGCTTCACCGATATCTATCCCTTTATAGACGATTTTTGTCCCCGGCAGAATCTGGTGAGAATGGCTGGCGAGCAAGGTGATATCAACGCCATATTTAACCGCCTGTTGATAGCTCTGGTATAATTTCCATTTCCCATTTTCTCGATTGGTTTTATTTTTAATCGTGTCGAACGCGATGCCACCTCTTACAATGCATTCCAGAGAGCCGGTTTTTATTGAAACGCCGGATAATGAGGCATTGATATCAACGCCGGACTGATCCCAGAAGACGGTGTTATCGTTAATTAAATGTTGGTAACGACGATCAATCTGAATCTGAATATCGACGCCCTGGTCGGTTAATTTGTACTGGCTGACGCTGCCGACTGAAATATTGTGGTATAGCACCGGGCTGTTCACGGAAACAGGCGGAAGTGTTTTGGCAAACAGTTTGTAGCTTACCGAACCTTTCTGATTGTATCTGGCAATGGTGGCTGAACTTTTGTCAGGATACAGATGATAACGTTGCTGGATCTTTTCTTTACCGTCACTGATAAAATTAATGGCGCCAATTACAAAATCCGCCAGTGGGGGCAT
>JBNKRC010000021.1:0-15622 GCA_050296215.1 Vibrio sp.
ACCAGCACGGCCACACCGGCGGCAAGACCGCCACCACCAACAGGAACAAAGATGTAGTCGAGATGCCCGTTCTGCTGCAGCATTTCCATACCAATCGTGCCCTGACCGGCGATCACAAGCGGGTGATCGAAGGGCGGAACAAAGGTGTAACCTGATTCTAGCGCCAGACGTTCAGCTTCTGCTTTTGCTTCATCAAAGTTGCTACCGAACAGCACCACATTACCACCGAATCCTTTTACCGCATCGACCTTAATATCCGGTGTGGTTTTAGGCATGACAATCGTCGTTTTGATGCCGAGTTTGGTGCCGGACAGAGCCATCCCCTGAGCGTGGTTACCGGCGGATGCTGCGATAACGCCGGCCAGTTTCTGCTCTTCACTCAGGCTGGAGACCATGTTGTAGGCGCCGCGTAATTTGAATGAATTGACGGGCTGACGGTCTTCGCGTTTGATTTGTACCCGGTTATGAACACGTTCTGATAAACGAGGCATGTCCTGAAGTGGCGTAATCATCGCCACTTCATAGACCGGTGCACGAAGAATTTGGCGCAGATAGTCTGCGCCAGTAGGTTTCGTGTGGGTCATAAGCTAGCCCTCTAGCTTAGATTTGTCTCTTACTGCGCCTTTGTCAGCACTGGTTGCCATGCTGGCATAAGCTTTAAGAGCAAACGATACCTGACGATTGCGTGATACCGGTTTCCAGCCAAGCTTGTCCTGCTCAGCGCGGCGTGCTGCCATTTCGTCTTCGGTAATATCGAGCGAAATGCTGCGTCCCGGGATATCGATAGTGATGGTATCACCATCTTTTACCAGACCGATTGCACCACCGTTTGCGGCTTCCGGAGAGGCGTGACCGATAGACAGACCGGACGTACCGCCGGAGAAACGACCATCAGTCAGCAGTGCACACTCTTTGCCCAGTCCCATTGATTTCAGGTAAGTGGTCGGGTAGAGCATTTCCTGCATACCCGGACCGCCTTTTGGTCCTTCGTAGCGAATAACAACCACATCACCTGCTTTTACCTTCCCGCCTAAGATGCCGTCAACTGCATCTTCCTGGCTTTCAAATACAACCGCCGGACCATGGAATTTCAGGATGCTTTCATCAACGCCTGCTGTTTTTACAATACAGCCATCCAGTGCGATGTTGCCCTTCATGACGGCAAGGCCGCCGTCCTGACTGTAGGCGTGGGCCTTGTCACGGATACAGCCCCCCTCACGGTCGATATCCAGGCTTTCCCAACGGCAATCCTGACTGAATGCTTCGATGCTGCGAACACCGGCAGGACCTGCTCTGTAGAATGCTTTAACCTCAGCAGATTCAGTGACCATGATGTCATACTGAGACAGTTGTTCTGCCATCGACATGCCAAGTACGGTGCGTGTGTCGCTATTGATCAGACCAGCACGGTTCAGTTCGCCCAGAATACCCATAACACCACCGGCGCGGTGAACGTCTTCCATGTGATATTTCTGAGTTGAAGGTGCGACTTTACACAGATGAGGTACGCGACGCGACATGGCATCAATGTCATCCATAGTGAAATCAACTTCCCCTTCCTGAGCTGACGCCAACAGGTGCAGAACCGTATTGGTTGAACCGCCCATTGCGATATCCAGCGCCATGGCGTTTTCAAAAGCGGCTTTAGTTGCAATAGAGCGAGGAAGTGCACTTTCGTCATTCTGTTCGTAGTAGCGCTTGGTCAGCTCAACAATGCGCTTACCGGCATTAACGAACAGTTCGCGACGGTCGGCGTGAGTAGCAACTAATGAACCATTACCCGGCTGAGACAGACCCAGAGCTTCAGTTAAGCAGTTCATGGAGTTGGCGGTAAACATACCTGAACAGGAACCACAGGTCGGACAGGCAGAACGCTCTATTTGTTCGCTTTGCTCAGCCGATACTTTTGGATCCGCACCCTGAATCATTGCATCAACCAGGTCAAGTTTAATGATTTGATCAGAAAGCTTGGTTTTACCTGCTTCCATCGGACCACCTGAGACAAAAATAACCGGAATGTTCAGGCGCAGCGACGCCATCATCATTCCCGGAGTGATTTTGTCACAGTTAGAAATACATACCATTGCGTCTGCACAGTGTGCATTCACCATGTATTCAACTGAGTCCGCGATAAGCTCACGGGATGGCAGTGAGTACAGCATGCCGCCGTGACCCATTGCAATACCGTCATCAACCGCAATCGTGTTAAATTCTTTAGCAATACCACCCGCTGCTTCAATTTCTCTTGCAACCAGTTGCCCCATATCTTTCAGGTGCACGTGTCCCGGTACAAATTGAGTAAATGAGTTTACTACCGCGATGATAGGTTTTCCGAAATCGCCTTCTTTAACACCGGTTGCACGCCACAATGCGCGTGCACCGGCCATGTTGCGACCATGTGTTGTCGTTGCCGAACGATATTTTGGCATTCCTTGTCCCTCAATTAATTTTCTTGTGGGTAAATGTAATCTAACCAGCCCGAAGCCGGCTTGTTCATGCACAAATTTTTTGCTGAAGGTTATTGTTAGGTAACTCGTCATTGTTGATTTGGGTTACATCAACAGAACGGATATCCCACAGCTTTTCAATTTGGTCGGTCAGTGTTGAAATCGGACGATCGCTATCGACGATAATTTCAACGCTGGCAATTTTACTCTCATGGTTCTGGGTTGCAGCAACCTGTTTGATAACAAAACCACGGTGACGGACCACACGGAGTACTCGTTCTAACAGAACTGGTTTATCGTCGGCTTTGATGTCGAGTAGATATCTTTCCATTAGCTGAGTCTCCTATGCGTTTTCCAGCATTTCGTTGTTTGATGCACCCGGTGGAACCAAAGGCCAAACGTTTTCTTCTTCATCGATAAGAACATGAAGCAGATAGGCAGTTTTGCTCTCCAGCATCTCTTTCAGAGCCGGTTCCACTTCCGATTTTTTCGTGATGGTTTTGCCCGGGATTTCAAAGGCGCTCGCCAGAGTAACAAAATCCGGGTTGTCATCAAGAATGGTTTCACTATAACGGCCATCGAAGAACAGGGACTGCCACTGACGTACCATACCTAAGCGCTGGTTGTTAATCAGAACCATTTTTACCGGGATCTGGTAGCGTTTCAGCGTAGCCAGTTCCTGAACGTTCATCATAAACGAACCGTCACCGGAGATGAGAATAGACGGATCTTGCGGGCGAGCTTTGGCTGCGCCAATCGCGGCTGGTAAACCGAAGCCCATCGTACCCAGACCGGCTGAGGTAATAAAATTCTCAGGACGGCGCGGCTGCATATGTTGTGCTGACCACATCTGGTGCTGACCGACATCGGTTGAAACTATCGCATTATCCGGCATCATATCGGAAAGCTGCTTAAGCAAGAGTGGTGCGTAAATCAGTTCACCCGGATGATCATAACGCCATTTGAAGCCGCTACGTAAGCTTTCGCTGTGTTGTAACCATGGAGTAATATCCTGGCTCATTTCCAGTTGTGGCAGGACATCATTGATATCTCCGCGTAAAGGCACGTTGGCGATACGCAGTTTGTTAAATTCAGCCGCGTCGATATCAATATGAATCACTTTAGCATGCGGAGCAAAGGTATCCAGCTTGCCGGTAACCCGGTCATCAAAGCGTGCTCCGACCGTGATCAGCAGGTCGGATTCCTGAACAACTAAGTTTGCCGCTTTAGTACCGTGCATACCAAGCATACCCAGATAATGCGGATCATGGCGCTCAACAGAACCTAAACCTTTCAGGGTGCTGACCGACGGCATCGGATTCAGGCGCAGGAACTCACGAACGGTTTCGGTTGCATTTGCCAGCGGAACACCGCCACCTACATATAAAACCGGACGGGTACTCTGATTAATCAGTTCCTGTGCGGCAGCAATCTGTTCTGGTGTAGTCTGAGGAACCGGACGCGGAACAATGACAGGATTGTTAATTACCGGTGCTTCAGTCAACTGTACATCTTTAGCGATATCAACGATAACCGGGCCAGGGCGACCAGAAATGGCAACTTCAAATGCTTCTGCGAGTGTGGTTTCTAGTTCGTTAATATCGGTAACGAGATAACTGTGCTTGGTACACGCGAGTGACATACCGATAACGTCCATTTCCTGGAACGCATCTGTACCTATCAGCGGGCTTGCGACCTGACCGGTAATGGCAACAACCGGGATTGAATCTAAAAATGCATCGGCTAAACCGGTAATCAGGTTAGTGGCACCCGGTCCTGAAGTAGCCAGACACGCCGCTACTTTCTGTGTCGAGCGGGCCATACCGATGGCCGCCATTGCTGCACCTTGTTCATGGCGACATAAAATGTGTTCGACACCACCATCATAGAGGGCATCGTAAATTGGCATAATAGCGCCGCCCGGATAACCAAAAACAGTCTCGATACCCTGTTTTTTCAGCGCCGCAACGACGAGTTGTGCTCCTGTCATCGTAGCCCTCCTGTTGTGCAACATTGGATATTGCCTGCTGTGTTGTGTCTGCACTTCATGTGCTACTCCCATTCTTCTCGCTTAATTCGATTGGGCCCAATCAAAATGCGTTTTCTAGTTTTATAGTTGTAAAAAAACCCCCGAACTTTTCAGTGCGGGGGTTTTGTGATTCTTTAGTCTATCTTTTGTCCACTAGCCCCCGCGCAGTGCCAATAATGACCACCACGATAATCAGGCTAACCAGTGCTGAAACATAACGATTTAAACTCATACTAAATCCAATGATCTTGACAGACGTTTTGGAGAAAATTTCCACTGCCCTAGTGGTAACATATATTTCTGTTGCATGACAAGTAAAAACTCATTCTTTTTTCATATTCCCCCTTATTTCAGACGCGCTATAAATTTCATGGTTTTTGTTTGTCGGTGAAAACCGGCAGGGTGAACGCTTTTTAATCAATTACAAAGGAAGAGCATGGGACTCGCAATCATTCATAGTCGTGCCAGTACCGGCGTTGAGGCGCCGGAAGTGACCATTGAAGTTGATATCAGCCATGGTATGCCGGGATTTACCTTAGTCGGATTACCTGAAACGACCGTTAAAGAATCCCGGGATCGGGTTCGTAGTGCCATATTACATTCAAGATTTGAGTTTCCGCCGAAACGGATCACTGTGAATCTGGCTCCGGCCGATCTGCCTAAAGAGGGGGGCCGGTTTGATCTGCCTATTGCTTTGGGCATTCTGGTGGCCTCCGAGCAGATACCCGCTGAACAAATCGACAGTTATGAATTTTTAGGCGAACTTGCACTTTCGGGTGAGCTTCGTCCGGTTAAGGGGGTGATTCCGGCGGCATTAGCAGCGCAGAAAGCGAACCGTAGTCTGGTCGTGCCGGTACAGAATGGTGCTCAGGCGGCGTTAGTCGGTAAAGAGATACATCGCTCGGCTCAAACATTATTACAAGTCTGTCAGGCATTGTGTGGTGATATCCCCCTGACACTTGATGCTGATAATCAGCCTCCAGCCGGACAGGAAGTCAGCGCCCGGGACATGCAGGATATCATCGGTCAGCAACAAGGAAAGCGTGCGTTAGAAATTGCTGCTGCCGGTAACCACAATTTACTCTTTCTGGGGCCACCGGGAACAGGGAAAACCATGCTGGCATCCCGGTTACGGGATTTACTTCCCGATCTGAATGATGATGAAGCGATGGAGACAGCGGCAGTTGCTTCTCTCGTACAGCAGGAGATCAACCAGCATAACTGGAAACAGCGTCCGTTTCGTTCCCCGCATCACTCAAGTTCGATGGCGGCTCTGGTTGGTGGAGGTTCTAATCCCCGGCCGGGAGAAATTTCACTGGCGCACAACGGCTTATTGTTTCTGGATGAAATGCCGGAATTTGAGCGTAAGGTTCTGGATTCGTTGCGTGAACCGCTTGAGTCGGGAGAGATCATTATTTCCAGAGCTCAGGGCAAAACTCGTTTTCCGGCCCGGTTTCAGCTGGTTGGTGCTCTGAACCCCAGCCCGACCGGTTATTACGAGGGGAGTGAGGCACGAATGAACACGCAAAGTATTCTGCGTTATCTGAGCCGTCTCTCAGGACCATTGTTAGATCGCTTTGACATGTCGGTCGAGATACCGGCCTTACCTCAGGGAACTCTGGCGAGCGGCGGAGAGCGCGGAGAGACCACTCAGGTTGTGAAACAGCGGGTCTTGGAAGCCAGAGTGGTGATGCACAATCGTCAGGATAAGGTGAATGGTTTGCTTACGAGCCGGGAAATTGAATGTTATTGCTATCTGGAAAAACAGGATGCGGAGTTTCTGGAAGTGGCATTGCACCGGTTAGGTTTGTCAATTCGTGCTTATCATCGGATTTTAAAAGTAGCACGAACTATTGCTGATCTGGCCGGAGAGCCAGCGATTCGGCGCGTTCATCTTTCCGAAGCTCTGGGATACCGGGCGATGGACAGGTTACTGAAGCAGCTCAGTTCTCAGAGCGTTTCCTTTTGAACTATTTTGGTACTCGGACCATCATCGTAGCGATGTTAATAAAACGGTAACCTTGTATAATCTGGGGCTGTTTTTTTAATCACCCAATTATATGTTTTAGACATGGCTTATTTATTACTGATTTTTAACGTATTTCTTGTGTTATTTAACACTGCGGTATGCTCGATAGGGATTTGCTTTTTTGCGTTGGTTAAGGCTTTGGTTCCGCTTACCATTCTGAAAAGAGGAGCAACGCGTGCTGCAAACTATATTATGTGGCTATGGGCGACAGGCAATGCCGTGATTCTGCGCTTATCCAATAAAGTAGAGTGGGATGTTCAGGGGGGAGACAACCTGAGTAAACACGGTTGGTATCTGCTGATCAGTAACCATATGAGCTGGACCGATATTGTTGTCCTGTGTTGTGTGTTTAAAGATCGCATTCCGATGCCGAAGTTTTTTCTTAAGCAACAGTTACTCTATGTGCCGTTTGTCGGCATGGCTTGCTGGGCACTCGATATGCCGTTTATGCGCCGTTATTCTCGTGAGTATTTGCTCCGTCATCCGGAGAAACGGGGTGAAGATTTAAAAACAACCCGTCGCTCTTGTGAAAAATTCCGTAATACACCCACGACGGTGGTGAACTATGTAGAAGGAACCCGCTTTACCAAAGAGAAACAGCGCCGCTCTCCTTATAAGCATCTGTTAGCTCCCAAATCCGGTGGTATAGCGTACACTCTGGCAGCAATGGGAGAGCAGTTTGATAATATTATTGATGTGACTCTGGCTTACCCGGATAACCGGACCTTACCATTCAAAGAGATGTTGATGGGGAAAATGAAGCGTATTGTGGTTCACATCGACGTTTTACCTGTTAATGAGCAGGTATCCGGAGATTATTTTAATGATAAGCCCTACAAGCGCCGGTTTCAGAAATGGCAGTCTGAGCGGTGGGAACTCAAGGATGCACGGCTAGATGATATTTATCGGACAGAGTAGCCGATAAAATTAACGGGAGCTTTAGCTCCCGTTTCTGTTTTAGTTAGATCGCTTACCGGGTGAGTAAATAATTGACCAGATCAAAGTACTCTTGCAGGCTTTTTACGCTTTGCGCCTGAACCAGATATTTGTCGTTGACGACAACGGATGGTACTCCGGTCAGGCCACTATCATTAAATGCCTGATCTGAACGGCGCACCATGGAATCTACCGCGAAGCTATTGAAAGTGCTATCAAACTTATCGCCATCAATCCCTTGGTCGGTAAAGATAGTACGCAATTCAGTCACATTTTTCGGCGGCTGACGCTTAACGTGAATCTGGTCGAACATCACAGGGCCCATTTTATCCTGAACATTTAGTGAGACTATAGTAAAGAACGCTTTACTCATGTTCAGTCCCATATCTCCACCCATAAATGAAACGTGATTTTTCTGGAATTCGGTTCCTTCAGGTAATTTTTGTTTTAACTGTTCAATAATCGGTTCAAATTTGAAGCAGTGCGGGCAATAGAATGAGAAAAACTCACTCACTTTGGGTTGTGCAGAATGTGGAACATCCAGCACTTTATAATATTTTCCTTCTTCAAACTGAGCTGCATGCAGTGACAGGCTCATCAACAGCGTGGCGGTAAGTACAAACAGTTTCGCAGATAGTCTTTTCATTCTTATCTCCATCTAGAATCTTTTACCACTGGGGTAATAAGTTGAGCGGTTTTTCCTCAAGAGCGGCCAATTGTTCTTTAAATGCGAGTACCTGACTCTCCCAGTATTTGGGATCACTGAACCAGGGAAAAGCATTGGGAAATGCCGGATCCTGCCATCGTTTGGCTAACCAGGACATATAATGCACCATTCGTAGACCGCGTAAAGGTTCAATTAGTTTCAGTTCTGCCTGGTTAAAATCGCAAAACTCCTGATAACCTTCAAGCAGAATATCTAATTGCGCTAACTTATTATGACGCTCACCGTGGAGCATCATCCATAAATCCTGAACTGCAGGGCCATTGCGGGCATCATCAAGATCGACAAAAATGGGACCATCCCGCCAGAGTATATTTCCTGGGTGGCAGTCTCCATGCAAGCGAAGTGACCGCCAGTTATTACTCCAGGATTGTTCTAACCTGGCGATCAGCAAGTCCAGGTCACTGAAAAAGGCGTTCTCAAGATGCGGTGGGATAAAGGTCGAGGATTGTAGTATTTGTCTGGGCTGATAAAGGTATTCTTCCAGACCAATGGTTGGGCGATGCTGAAAAGGTTGCTGCTGACCAATCTGATGTATCCGGCCCAGATAACGGCCTGCCCACTCCAGCTGATCGACGTTATCAACTTCAAACTGCCGTCCGCCGACACTGGGAAACAGAGCAAACCGATAGCCTTGATAGATGTGAAGGGTTTCGCCGGCGTATTCGACTGGTGCCGCGACAGGGATTTCAGCTTCAAGCAGTTCCTGTGAAAATTGGTGCTCTTCAAGAATCTGTTCTTTAGTCCAGCGTTCCGGGCGATAAAATTTAACTACATAGCGCCGGCGTTCTTCATCCGTAAACTGGTAGACGCGGTTTTCATAGCTATTTAAGGCCAGAAATCCGGAATCGGCCCGAACCCCGATACTTTCGAGTGCATACCACATCAGATCAGGAGTCAGAGCATCGAAATGAAAATTAGCTTGTGTCATAAGAATATATTTCTCACAGACGCTCTCCCTGTATAGCATGGAGAGCGTGAGAGTGATCGGGGCCGGGTTATTTTATAATGCCGCGAGCACGCAGAATGGCAGTTTTAAAGTCATCTTCCTGATCTTTCTTAAGGCCGGGAATCATTTCATCTTTGCTGCTGTTTCTCATTTTCAGGTGATAAATCAGCACGTCATCGGATAGCTCTTCCAAAGGCGCTTTAAATCCGGCTTCCTGACCCAGTTTGATTAAAAACTCAATCAGGTTTAGATCTGAGTCTTTATGCCATTCCGGTTCCAGTAGCTCTAATAATTCTTCAATACGATGACACTTCATTGGCTTTCTCCATAGATTTTATAATGATTTGGATACAAGGTATCAAAAACAGAAGAAATACCAAAGAGGTATGTGATATAGATGGAACGGAAGTGAAAAAGCGCGGAGAACGGCCGCGCTTTCAATTACGGAGTGTTATTCAAGCTGCTTCAATAACTTTTGCTGATTCCAATACCGGGTGATAAGTATTTTTTTCAGCGGGTGTTACTGCTGGCGCACTTTTTTTTGTCATTTTTGCTGTCGCAAAACTACCGCGACGGCGCGAAGCACTACCGTGAGTGTGTGAGCATCTGACTGCTGTTGGGTGCATTTCTACCGTTTTAACCTGACGATCAAACATATCCTTTGCCGAACTACAGACCTAAAGTAACTATTGAGTCGAGCTTCAATTCAGCAATGTTAAACTGGTACTGAAGGGGGGCTCATATTGGCAAATGCCGTTCCGGATAATTACCTAGGAGTCATCTATTATGTTTGCACTATTGGTGCCTACATAATGTGACGAGTTTAACACTGCCAAAATGAAAGATCGATAGATTATTCTTTATACAAGGCAATAAATTTTACAATTGTGTGAATATGCAACTGGGTTTGATTTTCAAACCACACTACACTGGGCTGGCAGGAGGAAATTATGTCATTTTTAAAGAAAACTTTCGCTAGTTTTGGTATCGGTTCAGCCAAGGTTGATTCGGTATTACAACAAGACATTTTATACCCGGGTGATAAGGTTAAAGTGACCATTCATGTCTATGGCGGTGCTATCGAGCAACTGATTGACAATATCGATTTGAAATTATTTTGCCGCTATATTGATGAAGAGACAGCGAATAATAAGGGTGTGGATAGTCAGGATAAACGCCGGGTGCATCGTCGTTATACTCTGGCATCATGGTCCCTTCCTTATTCCTTTACCATTGCTCAAGGCGAGAATCGTGATTTTGAGGTTGAGCTGGATATCCCATGGAATACACCAATCACCATTGGTGATGCAAAGGTGTGGTTAGAAACCGGATTAGATATTTCCATGTCCAGGGACCCTGCAGACAAAGATATCCTGACTGTGCGTCCTGATCCGTTACTGGAGGCGATTTTCAGCGAATTCGAAGAACAGGGATTACGGGTTCGTCAGGTCGAATGTGAGGCTGCCAAAGGATTTAGTATGCCTTTTGTTCAGGAGTTTGAATTCGTGCCTACATCGGGGCCATTTCATGGTCGTTGGCGAGAAGTTGAAATCATAGCTTTCCGTGATAATGACTCACTCAAGCTTTGGTTTGAAGTCGATCGTCGTTTACGTGGTATGGGGGGAATGCTGGCCAATATGCTAGGTAAAGGTGAAATCAAACGTCATCTGATCCTGCCTGCTCACACTCCTCCTGCTGAGGCGGGTAAACAGGTGCTTGAATTTCTCGATAGCACCTGTTGAATTACCAATGTAATGATTATCGTCGGGATTAGCTTCTCCAGAATGCCGGGAAGAAAAGCACGAGGATAGTCAGTATCTCCAGACGTCCCATCAGCATCCCAAAACTCAGAATCCATTTGGCCAGATCGGGCAGGGAAGCAAAATTACCGCTTGGCCCGATGATGTTGCCCATTCCGGGTCCCACGTTGGCAACGGCGGTAATCGAGCCGGAAATACTGGTTACCGGATCTAAACCTAATCCGCTGAGCAGTCCCGCAATGACAATAATAGTCATAAAAAAGGTGAGTCCGAAGGCAACCATTGAGCGGACAATGTCATCATTGACCGGACGTTGATTATAGCGTTGCACAAAAATGCCCGAAGGGTGGATCAGTTTCATCATCTGTTTGTTGAGCAGAGTAACGGCAATCTGGAAGCGGAATATTTTAATCCCTCCTGCGGTGGATCCTGAACATGCCCCGACCATCATTAAGAAGGCGAATAGTGTTCCCGGCAGGGCTCCCCAGGCAGTAAAGTCATCTAAACCATATCCGGTCGTGGTGATGACCGATACGATGTTAAACATTGAGACCCGGAATGCATCAGGTAAAGCGTAGTTGTTATTCAGATGCAGCCACAAAGCAACAATTGAGCTGGTGATGAGGAACAGAAAGAAAAAGCCGCGGACCTGAGCATCTTTAAACAGTTCCTGCGGACGGCGTTTACGTAATGCCGTCACAAAGAGCAGAAACGGCAAGCCGCCCAAAAACATAAATGCAGTGGCAACCCAGTGGGCAGAGTGGGAGAAATGGTTCATTGAGCCGTCAGTGGTAGAATATCCACCGGTTGAGAGCGTAGTAAATGAATGGTTGATGGCTTCAAACCAGGTCATACCGGTGATGACATAGCCGACGCAGCAAAGCGCAGTCAGAATCAGATAGACAGCAACGATGTTTTTCGCGACCGTTTTTGCCCGCGGACTGCTTTTATCAGACCAGTCAGAGGATTCGGTCTGGAACAGTTTCATCCCCCCTACGTTTAACATCGGCAGTACCGCCACCGCTAATACGATGAACCCAACACCCCCAAGCCATTGTAATGTCGAACGCCAGAGCAGAATACTCGGTGCCATGTCGTCCAGACCGCTCAGCACAGTTGACCCGGTGGTAGTGATCCCCGACATGGTTTCGAAGTATGCATCGGTAAAACTGATGTGGTTGATGAACATAAAAGGCAGCGCGGCGAAAGCACTGGCAATGGTCCAGACTAAACTGGTGATTAAAAACATATCGCGGACATTCAGTTTAAAATTGTCGGTTCTTCCCAGAGTCAGAAGAATGAATGCCGCAATATGAGTGATGATCACTGACTGGCCAAAGTTGATAAATCCCGGGGTGCCGGTAAAAAATGAAACTAATGTCGGAATGTACATGAACAAGGCCAGTTTGGATAACACTAACCCGAGAACAAATAATATCGGTTTAAAATTTAGCATGGCCAATTAAACACTATAAATAGAATGGACTTGGCTGGAATAAGGCTTCAACGTCAGGGATATATTTCTTATTCACTAAGAACATCACGACGTGATCATCCTGCTCAATGACGGTTTTATCATGAGCAATATGAACCTCTTCCCCACGGACAATGGCCCCGATGGTGGTTCCCGGCGGCAATTTGATATCACTTACGGCGCGGCCGACTACTTTTGAGGTTGTTTCATCGCCATGAGCTATCGCTTCAATTGCTTCCGCTGCGCCGCGGCGCAATGATGATACATTGACGATGTCGGCTTTCCGGACATGGGTTAGCAGTGCGGAAATGGTAGCCTGTTGCGGGGAAATGGCAATATCGATGACACCCCCTTGTACTAAGTCAACATAAGCACCACGCTGGATCAGTACCATGGCTTTTTTTGCACCCAGCCTTTTTGCCAGAAGCGCGGACATAATGTTGGTTTCATCTTCATTGGTCAGCGCAATAAAGACATCGACCTGTTCAATATTTTCTTCCGTTAACAGTTCCTGATCGGCCGCATCGCCACAAAAGACGATGGTACTGTTTAACTCTTCCGATAGTTTTTCTGCCCGTTCGCTATTACGTTCTATGAGTTTTACCTGATAACTGTTTTCCAGGCGTTTTGCCAGGTTGGCTCCGATATTACCACCACCCACAATCATAATACGCTGGTAGGGTTTCTCCAGTCGTTGTAATTCACTCATGATGGAACGGATGTGGTTACTGGCCGCGATGAAGAAAACTTCATCATCGGCTTCAATGATAGTGGTTCCCTGAGGACGAATCGGACGCCCTTGCCGGAAAATAGCGGCAACACGAGTCTCAATATGTGGCATGTGTTCGCGGAGAGCAGACAGCGCGTTCCCGACCAGAGGACCGCCATAATACGCTTTTACCGCAACCAGGCTGACTTTTTCACCGGCAAAGTTGACCACCTGAAGTGCACCGGGGTAGTGAACCAAACGTTCGATATAATTGGTCACCAATGCTTCGGGAGCGATAAGATGATCAACGGGAATGGCTCCTGAGTTAAATAATGTTTCTTTTTCTGTCAGGTATTGCGGGGCACGAATTCGAGCAACACGATTGGGAGTATTAAACAGGGTAAATGCAACCTGACATGCTGCCATATTGGTTTCATCGGTATTTGTTACTGCAACCAACATATCAGCATCCTGTGCTCCGGCTTCACGTAGTACATCAGGGTGACTGGCGTGTCCGGTTACAACACGCAGGTCATATTTGTCCTGTAGTTCACGTAAGCGATCACTGTCGTGATCGACGATGGTGATATCGTTATTCTCACCAACTAAGTTTTCTGCCAGCGTTCCACCAACCTGACCTGCACCAAGAATGATGATTTTCATACAGTTATCTCTTTTTCACCACAAATACGGTAACCATCAGCTACCTGTTTATACCCGTAGGTATTAGCATTTCGCCATAACGGGTATATCCCCTTTTTATAAGATCTCGTTGGGGTATATTCTGTTAAGCGTTCTTTTTCAGAACCGCATAATAGAAGCCGTCCATATCCTCTTCTCCGGGAATGATCTGGCGGCCTGGGTTTTCAATATCCGAATTTATCAACTGTGCGTCTGAAGTTCGAGCTAAAAACGCTTTAATTTGTAAGGTATTTTCCTGAGGTGTGATGGAACAGGTTGCATACACCAGGGTGCCTCCCGGCTTCAACTGTTGCCACATCGCATCCAGAATTTCACTCTGCAGATGAGCTAAAGCTTCAATGTCATTTGCCCGGCGCAGCCATTTAATATCGGGATGACGGCGGATAACTCCGGTCGCAGAGCATGGCGCATCAAGCAAAATGCGGTCAAACTGTTCTCCTTGCCACCATTCCTGCGGATAGCGGGCATCACCACAGATCACTTTTGCCGACAGGTTTAAACGGGCCAGGTTGTCATTCACTCGTTTTAAGCGGGTGGCATCACTGTCGATGGCAACCACGTCAACATTTGCCGTTCTTTCCAGGATATGAGCCGTTTTTCCGCCTGGAGCGGCGCAACAATCTAGGATGAGTTCTCCGGCCTGTGGCTGAAGATATTCAACCGAAAGCTGAGCGGCTGCATCCTGTACCGATACCCACCCTTCAGCAAATCCCGGCAGTGTTTTAACATCACAAGGAGCGGCTAATTCTAGAGCATCGGGGGCCTGAGGGTGTAGACTTGCATCAATATTTTCAGCATTGAGCAATTTAAGGTATTGATCGCGCGTATGATGTTGAGTGTTCACGCGTAGCCACATCGGTGCTTTGCTGTTATTAGCTTCAACAATTTCTTGCCACTGAGCCGGATAACTCTCTTTTAGTAGTTTCAACAACCAGCCGGGATGGCCATATTTACCGGCATCGTGGCTGGTTGCCTGTTGATCCAGTTCCTGCTGACGACGTTGATAGTTGCGCAGTACTCCATTGATAAGGCCGCGCAATTTCGGACCGCGCAGGTCCTTGGTAGCTTCAACCGTTTCACCGACAGCAGCGTGATCAGGAATGCGCATAAAACTAATCTGGTAAACGCCGACTAACAGCAAATGGTGAAAAACACGTTGTTTTCCTTTCAGCGGGTTTTCCATCAGCTGACCGACGATGGACTCAAGGCGCGGCAAATAGCGTAATACGCCAAAGCAGATTTCCTGCAACAGGGCATGGTCGCGGCTACGAACGGCTTGTTGTGCCATGGGCAGGGCAGAAGAAAGAGACTCTCCCTTATCTACAACTTGAAAAATGACTTGAGCGGCAGCGGCACGAACATTCATGATCACATTAAATTCCAGACAAATAATTTAAAAAAAGACCAGAGAACCTCTGGTCTGTGATGTTGTTAACGGGTCAGCTAAGCTGGCTGCCCACTTCAAACCAGGCGGCACGGGCGTTCAGGATATCTTGTACCGGAAGCGCTTTTTTCCCGGGGATCTGTAACTGCTCGAGTACCAGGGTTTGCTTACCTGTTGCGATATAAATACCACTTTTATCTGCTTTGATGATAGTGCCGGGCTCTGCGTTTGCCGTTGCTGGCTCAATACGGCTTTGCCATACCTTGATATTGTTTTCCGCAACCGTAAAGTAGCTCATTGGCCAGGGGTTAAACGCCCGGACACAGCGTTCAATATGTTCGGCGCTCTCGGTCCAGTCTATTTTTGCTTCTTCTTTACTGAGTTTTTTGGCGTAGTTAGCAAGGTCATCATCCTGTTTTTCAGGTGAAATATTGCCCTGACTGATATCCGATAAACAGTCGACTAGTGCCAGAGGTCCC
>JBNKRC010000022.1:0-15126 GCA_050296215.1 Vibrio sp.
GGAGGCTGAAACAGCTTGGATACAGGCTACCGTTTAGGTCTATCTCTATGACGAGCTGGAAAAATGCGGCGAGTCCCTTAGCCAGCTATGCGATGCCAAATCAATGGTTCAATGAATTGGGTTTGGTCAATCTCGAACAAGTGAAGACCGGGTATGTGTTCAGCAATTATGCTGAATGGAAGTATGCATGAGCCGTATACGAGGTCCGTACGTACGGTTCTGTGAGAGGGATGAGACGGCAACGTCTCACCCTACTTGATGTTTGTATCAGCTAATGAGTTTTTTACTCTGACAGTCAGTGTTGATATGCCCGGACCAGCCGGAAACATGAAATTACGGATAAATTACATCGGATTGCATCTCGACTAAGATCGATTTATAAAATGCTGCATAAACCACTAATAATTTATTTATTGGTGTATAATTCTACTTAAAATCCAAATGCAGAATATGTAACTTATGCTTTCGGTGTGTGGTTATATAAATGTTCTTTTTGGGGTTGATCGCTGATCATTTGGTAGAAAGCAGATGATCAGGTGGAGATCTTTATGGTGTATGTGGCAAGGATATTGACTACAATGGCATTGTATATGAGATGATGCTGATATAGATCAAAAAACATATGTAGCATATGCAATATATTATGTCTATATCAATTCTGCTGAGCGGCTGTAGGACAGAAGGCATCTTGGCCGGATAATTAATGGTACCAGTATTCATTTAGAGGAAACGAATATGAGTGAAAATCTTTGCCCTGATTGCCAGAAAGAGCTTGAATGGGATGGCCAGTACCATTGTACTGAGTGCGATAATCATTTCAAAAAAGTAGGTTTTTGTCCGGAGTGTGGTGCTGAACTGGAAAAATTACAGGCATGCGGTGCGGCTAACTATTTCTGCAATACCTGTAATGAACTCAAATCGAAGTCTAAGATCGCATTTGAGTTTCATAAAGTGGATTAATCTACGGTAGAACGAATATCACCGTCAGCCAGACGGGTGATAATTTTCTCACCGGAAGAAACCTGGCCAGCCTGAGTGATCAGCTGGCCTTTTTCATTTTGCGTGATGGAATAACCGCGTTTTAATGTAGCCAGTGGACTGACGGCATCCAGAGTTTCAACTGCAAGGGCAAGCTGATGTCGGGAGTTGACCATTTTACGTTGTATTGCATCGATCAGCCGCTGTTCCTGTTTTGCCAGCAGGTGGCGTTCATGATTTATCGATTGCTGTGGCGAACGGATCCGTAAACGGTAATTGAGTCGATCCAACTGCTGTCCATGGCGATTAAGCAAACGTTCTATGGCCTGGCGTAATCTGGTTTCAGATTCATCCAGTTGCTGAATCTGGCGTTGTATGCGGTAAGTCGGGTGCTGTCTTTCTAATGCCTGTTGCAGGCGCTGGGCCTGACGGTAACGGTCAGCAATCAGGTAGCGCATGGCCGAAGCCAGTTTTTGTCGGTAATGAACAAATGCCGTTTTTTTATGGCTGTTGTCACGGCTGACTAATTCCGCTGCCGCTGATGGCGTGGGTGCGCGGACATCGGCAACGAAGTCGGCAATCGTGACATCAATTTCATGTCCGACAGCACTGACAATCGGGATCTGGCTGGCAGCGATGGTTCTGGCGACGATTTCATCGTTGAAACACCACAGATCTTCCAGTGAACCGCCACCACGCCCGACGATTAAGATATCGCACTCATTACGTTCATTGGCCCGGCCAATCGCCTGAGCTATCTGAATCGCAGCCTGTTCACCCTGAACCATAGTGGGATAAATAATGACGGGTAATGACGGATCGCGCCGTTTTAATACATCCAGAATATCATACAGTGCGGCCCCGGTTTTCGACGTTATAATCCCGACACAATTGGGATGCTCAGGTAACGAGCGCTTAGTTGTCTGAGCAAACAATCCTTCGGCGGCGAGTCGGGTTTTCAGTTCTTCAAACTGTTGCTGCAACTTCCCGTCGCCTTCCTGCTGCATACTCTCGATAATGATTTGATAGTCGCCTCGTGGTTCATACAGGGAAAGACGTGCGCGAACCAACACCTGTTGTCCGTTTTTTGGCTTAAATGTTACAAACCGGTTGTTGCCACGAAACATGGCAGCTTTTACCTGAGAGCGAGAGTCTTTCAGTGTGAGGTACCAGTGACCGGAGACGGGGGAAGAAAAGTTAGAGATTTCACCAACTAACCAGACGATACCCATTTCATTTTCAAGGAGTAATCTGACTTCCGCATTGAGTCGCGAAACAGTAAAGATATTTTGATTCTGAGATGAAAGCACAGCGAGTATCGTGGCCGAAAGGATGGAAATTAGCGGCAATATAATACATATCAAGGGGGGGATTGCAAATAAAATCTTAAAAAATGTGTAGTAAAACTGACATTGCAAATGTATAATCCATCCGCAATATCAAATCCAAAATGTATTGTTAGTCTTAACGGTACTGAGCGGATTTTATTTCTTTTTAACCCCTTGGTTGTGAGATATTGCAAATGCTACGAATCGCAAAAGAAGCACTAACTTTTGACGACGTTCTACTCGTCCCAGCTCATTCAACGGTTTTACCTAACACCGCTGATCTTCGTACTCAGTTAACGAAAGATATCACGCTAAATATTCCAATGATTTCTGCGTCCATGGATACGGTGACAGAAGCTCGTCTTGCTATTGCATTAGCCCAAGAAGGTGGTATTGGATTTATCCACAAAAACATGTCGATTGAAGAACAGGCTCGCCAGGTTCATCAGGTTAAGATATTTGAAGCGGGTGTGGTGGCTTCTCCGGTAACTGTTAGCCCGGATGCAACCATTGCTGATGTTATGGCTATGACTCAACAGCATGGTTTTGCCGGCTTCCCTGTCGTCAACGAAAATCAGGATCTGGTTGGTATCATCACTGGTCGTGACGTGCGTTTTGTTACTAATCTGGACAAGAAAGTGTCGCTGGTTATGACACCTAAAGAAAATCTGATTACGGTAAAAGAAGGCGCATCTCGTGAAGAAGTTCAGGAGAAAATGCATGATGCCCGCGTAGAGAAAGTTCTGGTAGTTAATGATGACTTCAAACTAACCGGTATGATCACTGCAAAAGATTTCCGCAAAGCGGAACGTAAACCAAACGCATGTAAAGATGCGCAAGGCCGTCTGCGTGTAGGTGCTGCAGTTGGTGCGGCTCCGGGTAACGAAGAGCGTGTTGCTGCTCTGGTTGAAGCTGGTGTTGACGTGCTGCTTATCGACTCATCGCACGGTCATTCGGAAGGTGTTCTGCAGCGTATTCGCGAAACTCGCGCCGCGTTCCCTAATCTGCCAATTATTGGTGGTAACGTAGCAACTGGTGCGGGTGCCCGTGCACTAATCGAAGCCGGTGTAAGTGCCGTTAAAGTTGGTATCGGCCCTGGTTCTATCTGTACTACCCGTATCGTAACCGGTTGTGGTGTGCCGCAGATCACCGCTATCTCAGACGCCGTTGAAGGCCTGAAAGACTTCGATATTCCTGTATTGCAGATGGTGGTATTCGCTTCTCAGGTGATGTTTCCAAGGCACTGGTAGCCGGTGCGCATACAGTCATGATCGGCAGCATGTTTGCCGGTACTGAAGAAGCGCCGGGCGAGGTTGAGCTATATCAGGGCCGTTCGTATAAATCTTACCGTGGTATGGGGTCATTGGGCGCTATGCAAAAAGGTTCCAGTGACCGTTACTTCCAGGCGGATAGCTCGGTAGAAAAGCTGGTACCTGAAGGTATTGAAGGCCGTATCGCTTACAAAGGCCGTCTGAAAGAGATTATTCACCAGCAAATGGGTGGTCTGCGTTCATGTATGGGTCTGACAGGTTCGGCAACGATTGAAGATCTTCGGACTAAAGCTGAATTTGTTCGTATCTCTGGTGCTGGTATCCAGGAATCACACGTTCACGACGTACAAATCACTAAAGAAGCACCAAACTATCAACGCAGCTAAGCTGACGTAAGCGTTTGCTTTTTTACTTGATGACTTAATGAGAGGCGGGTAGACTCGCCTCCGTTTTTTTATCACTTTTATTCTTCACCACTATAAAAGACGGCTCAAAATGACTAAGAACATTCATGACCAACGAATTCTGATCCTGGATTTCGGTTCTCAATATACTCAGCTTGTTGCTCGCCGCGTACGTGAAATCGGCGTGTACTGTGAACTATGGAGCTGGGATGTTGAAGAAGCGGATATTCGTGAATTTAACCCGGACGGTATCATTCTTTCCGGTGGCCCTGAGAGCGTAACCGAACTTAACTCTCCACGTGCTCCGCAATATGTATTTGATTCTGGTGTGCCGCTATTAGGTGTGTGCTATGGCATGCAGACTATGGCTGAGCAGCTGGGTGGTAAAGTGTCTGGTTCTCATGAGCGTGAATTTGGTTATGCTCAGGTAGAAATTGTTGAAGAGTGTGCTTTATTAGAAGGTCTGCACGACGCTCACAATGCAGCAGGCAACCCTCTGCTGGATGTCTGGATGAGTCATGGCGATAAAGTTATCGCGATTCCTGAAGATTTTAAAACGGTTGGTAAAACTGACACCTGTCCGTTTGCCGTCATGGCAAACGAAGACAAAAAATACTACGGTGTACAGTTCCACCCGGAAGTAACCCACACTAAACAAGGTTTGCAAATGCTTGAAAACTTTGTGTTAGGTGTATGTGGTTGTGACAGACTGTGGACATCAGCTTCAATCATTGAAGATGCGGTAGCGCGTATTAAAGAACAAGTTGGTGATGATGAAGTTATTCTCGGCCTGTCTGGCGGTGTGGATTCTTCCGTTGTTGCTATGCTGGTTAACCAGGCAATTGGTGACAAACTGACTTGTGTATTCGTTGATAACGGTTTGCTACGTCTGAACGAAGGTCAGCAGGTGATGGATATGTTCGGCGACAAATTTGGCCTGAACATTATCAAAGTTGATGCTGAACAGCGTTTCTTAGATGCGCTGAAAGGTATCGATGAGCCGGAAGCGAAGCGTAAGACAATCGGTCGCGTTTTCGTAGAAGTATTCGATGAAGAGTCGAAGAAACTGCAAAATGCTAAATGGCTTGCACAGGGTACTATCTATCCGGATGTCATCGAGTCAGCGGCATCGAAAACCGGTAAAGCTCACGTTATTAAGTCTCACCACAACGTTGGTGGTCTTCCTGAAGACATGAAGATGGGACTGGTTGAGCCGTTACGTGAACTGTTTAAAGATGAAGTTCGTAAGATTGGTCTGGAACTGGGTCTGCCATACAACATGCTATACCGTCACCCGTTCCCTGGACCTGGTCTTGGTGTACGTGTTCTTGGCGAAATCAAGAAAGAGTACTGTGATTTGCTTCGTCGCGCTGATGCTATCTTCATTGAAGAGCTGCACGCTGCTGATCTTTACAACAAAGTATCACAGGCCTTCACGGTATTCCTGCCGGTACGTTCAGTAGGCGTAATGGGCGATGGCCGTAAGTATGACTGGGTTGTATCACTACGTGCCGTAGAAACCATCGACTTTATGACTGCTCACTGGGCACACTTACCATACGACTTCCTGGGTAAAGTATCGAACCGTATCATCAACGAAATCGATGGTATTTCCCGCGTAGTTTATGATATCTCCGGTAAGCCGCCAGCGACAATCGAGTGGGAATAATTTTTCTCTCATAAGATATTTTGCAAAAGGGTCTCTTATATAAGAGGCCCTTTTTATACCATCCTAATACAGTTTTTGATCATCTGAATAGATGTGGTGGAACAAACATACAAGGGCATGGATGCCCTTGTCTAAGCGAACAAGGATATCTCGAGCGGTTTGTGGAACCATATCCATTTAGATCAATGACTTTTCCCGTTTGGTATTACTGGACTCCTGCTGGCAAAGTCGAATTCATATTGTCCGGATAATTAAATGCATTCAGCATTTTGATGTAAAAACGACAACAGACTGTTAAGATAAGTGAACCGGATTATTATCATAAGCGTTCCCAATGTCTTCTAACCTTGATCGTGTCTTACTTAATATTGCGCTGAACTTAAGTTCTAATCTTGCCGGTGAAAAACAATATCAATATCTGATTGAAGGTATTGATAACGTTTTTCCCTGTGATGCAAGTGCCCTGTTTTTATTCGATAAAGATGGTTTTCTTACCCCGGTAGCGGTGAAGGGGCTGACTAAGACGGTTCTTGGACAACGCTTTTTCCCTAAAGCACATCCCCGACTCAATGCCATTATTCAGGATAAAAAACCAGTCCGGTTCGATTCTTACTGTGATCTCCCCGATCCCTTTGATGGTGTGTTAGAAAATCAGGAAAATCCGATCGATGTACATGATTGTCTGGGATGCAGTTTGTATGTGGAAGGCCAGTTAGTCGGCGTTCTGACAATGGACTCACTGACTGTCGGTGCTTTCGATAATATCGACTATGTTGCTATCGAAACATTTGCGGCACTGGCGGCGGCGACACTACGTAATATCGGTCAGATTAATGCGCTCAGGGCTCAGAATAAGAAGCAGAAATCCGTAACCGAAACCCTGATTCAGCAGGCTCGTTCCCTGAAGGGGGAATTGGTCGGACTGAGTCCGCAGATGAAGCAACTGACGACCAATATCAAGACCGTTGCCCGCTCAGATTATGCGGTGTTGATTACCGGCGAAACCGGAACGGGAAAAGAGCTGGTTGCTCACCAAATTCACGCACTGTCATCACGCCGCGATAAACCCATGATTTACGTAAACTGTGCCGCATTACCGGAAGGTGTGGCAGAAAGTGAACTGTTCGGGCACGTGAAAGGGGCATTTACCGGAGCAAACAGTCACCGTGCCGGTAAATTTGAACTGGCTGATGGGGGCACATTGTTTCTCGATGAAGTGGGTGAGTTACCTCTTGTGTTGCAGGCTAAGTTACTGCGGGTGATTCAGCAGGGCGAATTACAGCGTGTGGGTAGCGATCAGCATCTTTTGGTCGATGTGCGCATCATTGCGGCGACCAACCGTCATCTTGAACAGGAAATCGAATCCGGCCATTTCCGGGCTGATTTATATCACCGCCTCAATGTGTTTCCTATCTCTGTTCCGCCCCTAAGGGAGAGAGAAGGGGACATTCCGGTCCTGGCCGGATATCTTCTGGAAAAAGTGCGTCACCAGTTTAATTTGCCGAACCTGCATATCCATCCTAAGGCCTTAAGCACACTGGAGCTTCTTCCGTGGCTGGGGAACGTCCGGGAATTAGAACACACGTTGACCCGGGCGGCGTTACGGGCAATTCAGGAAAAAAGTCATATTATCTCATTAGACTATTTTGATGTGATACCGTTAAAGGGTGGTGTCAAAATGACAACGCCTTATCTGCCGAAAGAAAGCTGCAATATGCGGGAGCTTATTGAAGAGTATCAGAAGAATTTGATCCGCCACGCGTTGGAGCAGAATGGCGGAGTATGGTCGAAAGCCGCCCTGTTTTTGCAGATGGATCGCGGAAATTTATACAGGATGGGGAAAAAATTAGGTTTGGTGTAGCGATTAATATGATACCGGTTGAAAAGAAGGATGTGTAAATGACAACGATATTGTTGTCATTTTGACCCAGTTTAAAGGGTGGTTTTTGCTTGGTTTCCTTTTAAATCATGTGGTTATAAGTTGGTACGCTATCTGCACTCATCGTCGTCAATTAAAATAAACAGCAATGATTGGAGATAGTAATGTTTTGTATTCAGTGTGAACAGACAATTCAGACACCAGCTGGAAAAGGATGTAGTTTTGCTCAGGGGATGTGCGGTAAAACGGCGGAGGTTTCTGACCTGCAGGACGCATTAGTTTATGCGTTACAAGGCGTTTCTTACTGGGCTGATCTGGCGATAAAAAATAATATCAGTGTCGATGAAGTGAGCCGTTGGGCTCCGAAAGCCTTCTTCTCGACTCTTACCAATGTTAATTTTGATCCTGAAAAAATTATCGAATTTGCCAAACAGGCTGAAAATTATAAACGCCAGTTACAGGAACAGGTGACAGCAGCCTTAACCCTGAACGATTCTTCAGATTCCATTACTCATCCTGCAGTTGCTACCTTTGTGTTACCGGAAACGGCCGAGCAGATACTGGCGATTGCCCCCCAGGTTGCCGTCAACCGTGGCAAAGAAAGCGTTGATGAAGATGTAATTGGCCTGCGTTTGCTTTGTCTGTACGGACTGAAAGGTGCGGGCGCGTATATGGAGCATGCGCGGGTACTACACCAGACCAGTGATGAGATTTATGCTGAATATCATGAAATCATGTCCTGGTTAGGTAGTGATCCAACCGATTTGGGTCAGTTGCTCGATTGCGCTATGCGTATCGGCCTGATGAACTATAAAGTGATGGAAATGCTTGATGAAGGTGAAACATCAACCTTTGGTCATCCGGAACCGACGCAGGTGAACGTAAAACCGGTTAAAGGAAAATGCATCCTGGTTTCCGGTCATGATCTGCATGATCTGGAGAAAATTCTTCAGCAAACCGATGGTCTGGGTATCAACGTTTACACCAACGGGGAAATGTTACCGGCACACAGCTATCCTGAACTGAAAAAATATCCGCACCTGGCGGGTAACTATGGGAGTGCATGGCAGAACCAGCAAAAAGAGTTTGCTAACTTCCCTGGTCCTATCGTAATGACCTCAAACTGCCTGATCAATCCGAATGTCGGACAGTATGCCGACCGAATTTTCACACGCAGCATAGTGGGCTGGCCGGGTGTTCAGCACATTGAAGGGGATGATTTCTCAAGTGTGATTCGTTGTGCTCTGGACCAGCCAGGCTTCCAGCATACTGAAATTGAACACATGATCACGATTGGATTTGGCCGCAATGCACTGATGAGTGCGGCTCCGGCGGTTATCGATCAGGTTAAACAGGGAAATATCAAACACTTCTTCCTGGTAGGTGGTTGTGACGGCGATAAACAAGAGCGCAGTTACTATACCGACTTTACCGCTCAGGCACCTGAAGATACCGTTATTCTGACTCTGGCTTGTGGTAAGTACCGTTTTAATAAGAATGAGTTTGGCGATATCAACGGCATTCCTCGTTTGCTTGATGTTGGCCAGTGCAACGACGCTTACTCTGCCATTCAGCTGGCAATTGCATTAGCTAAAGAGTTTGATTGCGATATCAATGAGTTGCCTTTAACTCTGGTTCTGTCCTGGTTCGAACAAAAAGCGATTGTTATCCTGTTGACCCTGTTCGCACTTGGCGTAAAAGGTATCTATACCGGTCCGTCGGCACCGGCATTTTTGACTGATAATCTACTGGCGATTATTCAGGATAAATTCGATATGCGTCCGATTTCCAATGTAGAAGATGATATGAAAACCATACTGGCTGCTTAATCAGTCTCCCTTGGTTCTTTAAGTTGTCGTGTTGTTGGTGGCATTTACTTTGTCGCCGGCAACACCGCAACTCTGATTATTTTGGGTATATATCACTATTTATATTGAGAGAACGAGCATGATAGAACAGTGGCAATCCAATCAGCCGGCCCGGTTTACCTGTGTCAGTAAATGGCCCGAAACAGAGGACACGGTCAGTATTTTACTGGCACCGGAAGTCGCTCAGACTCCATTCGGTTTTAAACCCGGCCAGTTTGTCTCGTTAGGTATCGATATTGGCGGCAGTTCGGAGTACCGGGCTTATTCGCTTAGTTCTCAGCCTGACGATGAATTGATTCAGTTAACCGTCAAAAAGGTCACCAACGGCAAGGTTTCCGGTTATATCGTTGATCAACTGAATGAAGGCGATGTTGTTAATGTACTGAAACCTGCAGGTGAGTTTAACTGCATCGATTCTGGTGAATGGTTCGCAGAGAAAAAGAAAGTCCTGTTTGTCAGTGCCGGATGCGGCATTACGCCGGTTTATTCGATGGCAAACTATCTGCTGAAAAATCGCCCTGAATTGCAGGTAACCTTTTTGCATTCGGCTAAGAGTAAGCAGCACACGATTTATTATGATCAGCTGGAATCACTGAGCGACCGCTATCCTCAGTTCGATCTGAAGCTGTTGCTGAAAGATGCGTCGGGCACGCTTCATCATCAGGGACGTCTGAATCAGGAAATCTTGCAGCAGCTGGTGCCTGAACTGGACGAATATCAGGTATTTCTGTGTGGACCTGACCAATTTATGCTGGATGTGGAAACGTACCTGAAAAACCTTGAGTTTGATATGCGTTATTTCCGTCAGGAAAGTTTTACTCCGGATAATTCGCAAAATAGTCAGTCTGAAACGGATGCTTCTGGAGTCAGTGATAAGGCTGCAGACAATGCAACAGTAAAAATCTCCGTCCCAAGTTTTGGTGTAGAGATCGAGGCCGGGCAGGGAAGCACCCTGGCTGATGCACTGGAAGAGATTCAGTTGCCGATTATTATTGCCTGTCGCAGCGGAATGTGTGGCTCATGCCGCTGTAAAGTAAGCGGCAAGGTTTCTTCTCGCAGTGTGGAAACACTTACCGAGGAAGAGATTGCCGACGGTGTGGTTCTGGCGTGTTCAACCACGATTGAAGGGGATATTGAAGTCAGTATTTAGAAAACACCTCTCTGCATACCCTTCACTCATGAAGGGTATAAATAGTTCTAGCAGGAATTATCCGATCACTTTATAATCCCGCCGATTTTCAACAAAACTTTATATTTTTAAAATTTTTGTTAGCTTTTGTGGCACAAGAGCTAACCGTTACAAACACATTTTATTGTTAAGGGTTACTTACCATGTCAACTAATCTAGCCAATCCAGCGCCATTAGGCCTAATGGGTTTTGGTATGACTACCGTTCTGCTTAATATCCACAATGCAGGTTTCTTTCCACTAGATTCAATGATCCTGGCGATGGGGATTTTCTATGGTGGTCTGGGCCAGGTGAT
Source organism: Vibrio sp. (assembly GCA_050296215.1). Classification (GTDB taxonomy): domain Bacteria; phylum Pseudomonadota; class Gammaproteobacteria; order Enterobacterales; family Vibrionaceae; genus Vibrio. The sequence continues at coordinate 10,882 of JBNKRC010000022.1, forward strand.
TGTCGGTATTATGTGTTACAAACGTGGCGATACTTTTGGTACTACTGCGTTTACATCTTATGGTTTGTTCTGGTTAACACTTGTTGGCCTGATCGTTATGCCAAAAATGGGACTTGCAGCCAGCCCTGCCGGCTTTATGGGATGGTACTTAGCTCTATGGGGTGTATTTACCGGCTTCCTGTTCATCGGTTCTCTGCGTTACCCGGTTGCTAAACAGGTGGTATTCGGCTCACTGACAATTCTGTTTGGTCTGCTGGCTTTCCGTGATTTTACCGGTAATGAAGCCGTTGGTGTGATTGCTGGTTTTGAAGGTATCTTCTGTGGTCTGAGTGCAATGTACTTTGGCTTAGCTCAGGTACTTAACGCTGAATATGGCCGTACTATTCTGCCAATTGGTGCTAAATCGTAATAAGAGGTTCGGTATAGTTCATACTGACCGAATTGATGAAAAACAGGGGGGCAGCTTAGCTAACCCCCTGTTTTTTTTATTTGTTTATATAAGTCAATTTACAGCGAGTATCTGAACAAGTCCAAATGTTTATCGTCGAACTCGCTATGGCCGGTAGTCATGATTTGAGCAAGGATGTGTGCAGAACCACATGCCATTGTCCACCCGAGCGTTCCGTGACCGGTATTGGTAAACAGGTTCGGGTATTTCGTTTTACCGATAACCGGAGTTCCGTCAGGTGTCATAGGCCTGAAACCAGTCCAGAATTCAGCTTTTGTCATATCACCGCCCTGCGGGAACAGATCCGTGAGGACCATCTTGATGGTATCTTGCCGCGTCTGTGGAATATCGGGGTTAAATCCTGCCAGTTCAGCCGTTCCGGCAACCCGGATACGATTATCAAACCGGGTTAACGCAACTTTATAGGTTTCATCCATGACCGTTGACTGAGGTGCCAGGCGGTCATCAATGACAGGTACAGTGAGTGAATAACCTTTCACCGGATAAATAGGAATATCAATCCCTAATGGCTTAAGCATCGTGCGTGAATAGCTACCTAACGCGACTACATAGGCATCTGCTTTTAATAAGCCCTCAGAAGTTTGTACTCCGGAAATTTTATTATCCTGGTATTCAATTGAATTAATGGACGTATCGAACAGAAAGTTTACGCCATGGGATTTAGCCAGTTCAGTCAGTTGTTGGCAGAACTTGTAACAGTCTCCGGTTTCATCATCAGGAAGATATAAACCGCCGACTAATTTCTCTTTTACCTGAGAAAGTCCGGGTTCCTGAACGATACACTTATCAACATCAAGTAGCTCGAAACGGGTACCGCTCTCTTCGAGCAGCTTCATATCTTTTTCGATCGCTACAAGCTGTTTATTGTCACGAAATACCTGAAGCGTACCTTTTTGACGGCCTTCGTAACTGATATTGAAGTGATCGCGAAGTTCAATCAGGCATTCACGGCTGTGATTGGCGACTGCCAGCATGCGGGCTTTGTTTACCTGATAGCGATCCAGCTGGCAGTTTGTCAACATTTTAAGCATCCAGCTGATAAGTTCAGGATCGGCGGAGGGTTTTATTTTTAGCGGCGCATGTTTTTCAAACAGCCACTTTACGGCTTTTGCCGGAACGCCGGGGGCAGCCCATGGCGATGAATAACCATAAGATATCTGACCGGCATTCGCAAAGCTGGTTTCTTCTGCTGAGCGGGGCTGACGGTCCACAACCGTAACGGAGTGCCCGGCCTGTGACAGATACCAGGCGCTGGTCAGGCCAATAACGCCGCTGCCTAAAATGATAACTTCCATAATTTTCTCCGACTGTATCTGATGGCACCGGTAGTTGTTGAGCGGCTACATCGGGTACCCTTTATTATTATGGGATTATTTTTATCTCTTTACCTTTTATTAACAATCGATAATATTTAACATCTGTGTTTAGTAAATTTAAAAGCAAGATATGCTGAAGAGTTCGGTTTTTTCTGCTCTGGTTACCTTTGTTCAGGTGGCTGAATTCCCCAGTTTTAGTGCCGCAGCCAAGTCGTTGCACCTTACTACCGGGGCAATCAGTCAGCAGCTTCTTCAGTTAGAAGATCAATTGGGTTTTAGCCTTTTTGAACGTCACTCGCGTGGCGTACGCCTGACTCCCCAGGGGGAAATGTTAAAAAACGTTGCCTGTCGCTCTATTGGCGATATTGAAAAGGTGATTGCCACACTGAGAGCACAGTCTGAACGAAAGGAAATTCGTTTAAAGCTGACCCCCTCCTTTGCCTTTAAATGGCTGGTACCTCGTCTGGAGAATTTTTATCGTTTGCATCCGGATATTCAAATTCAGACCTTTGCGGAAGGCGCGCTGGTTGATAGTGACCGCCGGGATTATGATTTGGCAATTGACTATGGTCCGATGCCGTACCGACGAGCTGATGCCGAGCTACTGTTTGAAGAGTATTTAATTCCGGTAATGAGTCCGTCGTATCTTGAGTCAAATTCGTGGTTGGCGGACAGCCGTAAAATTCAGCGTTGGAATGAGGTTGTTTTACTGCATGATGCGATGCCGTGGGCTCAGTCCCCCAGAGATTATGAGTGGCAATTCTGGGCTGAACAGCTTGGTTTTGAGGTGCCTGCACATCAGGGACATTTTTTTAACCGCACAGACATGGCAATGTCGGCCGCCGAAGCCGGACTGGGAATTGCGATGGCTCGCAGGGCTCTGTTGGGTAATGAATTGAGTTCTCATCGTCTGGTTGCTCCGCTGGGAGAGGTGCCCGCGAACGCAGGATACTTTTTAATTACCCATACCCGGAGTGAGGCGGTGAATACTCTGGTCTCCTGGTTAAAAGAGCAGATTTGATTCATATCTGTACAGTAATGCTGCCGCGCGGCGTGGTATTTTAGTTGTTCAGTCTGTTATCAGGCTGATGGCTCATTCAGCACTCAGCCTGATATTTTCTTCTATGGTTTAGATGTCTCCAGCTCCCGATAGCCGCCGCCATTATAAATATGTATGAAGCCGGTCCGGTCCATTATCTTAAATGCCTGTGCGGAACGGTTACCCGAACGGCAGTACAATACATAATGTTTTGATTTATCCAGAGATGTCAGCTGTTCCGGCAAAGACTGAAGCGGCAGGTTCAGCGCATTGTCAAGATGGCCTGAAGAAAACTCGCCAGGGGTCCGTACATCAATAATAGTTGCTCCCTGAGTAATCCATTCCCAGGCGGTTTGAGCACGAGGACTGGCAGCATTTGCTGAAAATGCGGTGAATAATATCACTGCACTCAGACATATTTTCTTGAAAATTAATTCCATTGGTGCCTCCTTACGTTAAAACCAGTCTATGGTTTTTTTTATGTCGAAACAATAATGTTTTTTTTGATTATATAACACTATGATTTTGTTGTTATTTATCTTTATTTTTGCTAATAAAGGCCGATATGAGTAGAATTGGAGGCTGTGTAATTAATTAATCGGCATTGCTGTTGTTGATATATGGAGTCGCGGATATGGAACAAGTTGAAGGTATTCAACGACGTCAGTATTACCGTTTAAAATATCCGAAAGAGGCCCGGCCATTGATTCGTATCGAGGATCAGTTTTTTCGGGTTAGTGAAAGTTCAGAGCGTGGACTGCGCGTAAGGATGAGCGAGCGTGGGCATCTTCGTCGTGGTTCCCCTTTTTCCGGGACGATACGTCTGCATAATAACCAGGAAGTGGATATTGAAGGGGTTGTTATTCGTTTTTCCGGTGGGGAAGTGATTGTGAAGCTTGATAAAGATAAGGGGCTAAGCTTTAAAGATATGGTTTCTGAACAGCGATATATTCGCCAGAGGTACCCATTATTTAAATAATCAGATAAATCCGGTTGTTAACCCCTCTAAAGTGTTACCTTGGTTGTGCTTTGTAGAATGATAGCTTGTATGCCGGACCATTCCTTTCTAGGATGCTGTTAAATTTATTTTTGGAGAAATAAACCATGGTAGCAAAAGTGACAATGGCACCTCAGGGACTGGAGATGTCAGAGTTAGTTCAGGGGTACTGGCGTCTGGCTGAATGGAGAATGAATCCACAACAGCGTCTGACTTTTCTTAAACAGCATTTAGAGCTGGGCATTTCTACCGTTGATCACGCCGATATTTATGGTGATTACCGTTGCGAGCAGTTATTCGGTGAAGCGCTTCGTCTTGACCCTTCCATTCGTTCTCAATTACAGATTGTGACCAAATGCGATATCAAACTGATTAGCAGCCGGCACCCTGAGCATAAGATTAAATATTATGATACCAGTGCGGC
>JBNKRC010000023.1:0-14944 GCA_050296215.1 Vibrio sp.
TACCTATTGTCAGCAGGCCGTTAATAGTGCGTATGCCGACATCCAGCGGCGTATCGACCGGACGACGCTTTAAAGGGTTAATCTGGCAGGGCTCTAATGAAACCCTTTCACCGCCACGGAATGCGGGCCCCTCATCCAGCGCTTCGCCTAAGCCATTCACTACCCGTCCCAGCCACTGACGGCTAATCTGGACCGTACTGTCACCGTCCAATGGCACAACTTTAGCTCCGGCAAACAATCCGCCAAGGCGCCGGATAGGCATAAGATAAGCGACATGATGGTCGAAGCCGACCACCTGTGCCTCAATCATATCCCCTTCTGCCGTTTCAACCAGGCAGCGCTGCTCCAGTTTAAACCGGCAGCCCACCGCCTGGAGCATCAGACCGTTCACTTTCACTAAACGTCCGGTGACACGAGCGACCGGAACTGAATCAAGGGAAGCGAGCGCTTCATTAAAGCGCTCTGACAACAGGTTAGCTGAACGGTGGCTATTCATGTCCGGTCCCGGTTTCCGTCGCCACCTCGTCAAGCAGGTGCTGCTTGACGTTATCCATGCAAGCCTGTAAACGAGAATCACAGCTGACATCGGCTTCGGCATCATCCGTGACCAGATGGCATCCGCCCGGCGCAAGATCGTTATTGGCAACCAGTTTCCAGTTTTTCGCCATATCCGGATTGATCTGAGTAATACGTTCCAGGTCCAGCGGATTTAAGTGAACAACAACCTCATCCGATTTACCCGGCATCGCTTCCAGAGTTTCATCCACCAGAGTCAGGATCTGTTGCGGCATCAGGGTCAGCTCGGCCCTGATCACCTGCTGAGCCACTTTCTGCACCAGCTCACAGATGATATGACGCTGCTGCTGCTCCTGCTCAGTCTGCCACACCGACAGTGTCTGATATATATGCTCAACCGGTTTTACGGCATCGTTAAACCGCTGCTTTCCCGACTGCTCACCCGATACATACCCCTTCTGAAAACCTTCTTTCTGCCCTTCGGTCAGTCCGATCTGCTTTCCCTGTTCTACACCCTGGCGTAAACCTTCCTCATAGCCCTGCTGTAAACCTTGCTTAAAACCGGCGTCCAGCTGTTGCTGAACATCCACGTGGAAATCCTGGCGTTCTTCATCACCTGAAAATTCATCGCTGACTTTTACCGGTTGTGCCAAAGGCGGGAATCGGTGCAGACGATAACTTTCTACAGAAAGACGCATGATCTTCTCTTTTTCCATGCCTTACTCCACTGTCGGTTCCTGATAAAGCATCAGTTCAACTTCGCCGTTTTCACTCAGCTCACGAACAATCTGCATAATTTCCTGACGGGCACTCTCAACCCGGCTACGAGGCACGGCGCCACGAACCTGCATATCGTCTTCCAGTGCTTTGGACATCCGTTGCGGCATCGAACGTTTGATCATTTGCTGCAGGGTAATTTCCGCCCCTTTCAGCGCAATGCTCCACAATTCCATCGGTATCTGCTGCACCAGACGATCCATGGTCTCTTCGCTCTGGCGGCCCAATACCATAAAGTCGAACATGTTCTGCTCAATATCACTCACGACCTCTTCATCGTGAAGTTTCAGCATTTCCATCAACATGGCGCGATCGCCTTCAAAGCGGTTGATAATATCCGCAACCTGCTTAACACCGGACAGCGGCGCACTCTGGCTTACTGCAACCTGTTCGATACAGCGTTCAATCAACTCATGCAAATCATTCGCAACACGATGATCGATATCCTGCAAGCGGGCAATCCGGTATAACAACTCGTCATGATAATCCGACGGCAGGTTTTTCAGCACCGCTGATGAACTGTCCGGCGGCAGATAGGCCAGAAAAATTGCCTGCATCTGCGGGTGCTCATTGGCGATAAAACGTGCCAGTATTTCCGCATCAACCCACTGTAACCGCTGCATATTATTGCGAATTTCATCCCCATAAAGATCGTTAAGCAACCCTTTAGCCAGATCATTACCCAGTGCTTTTCGCAGCGTATTGGATAAATAGTCTTTTGATGCGCCACGAATACCACTGTGCTGACGAAAGTCCTCAAAAAACTTCTGAATGATATTTTTGGCATTCTCGCTTTTAATACCGCTCAGCTTCGCCATCGCACGGGTAACCCGTTGTGTTTCTTCGCGACTGAAATGACGCAGTACTTTTGCCGCTGCATCTTCGCCCATTCCCAACAGCACCAGGGCTGTCTGTTCGACGTGATCAAGCTGTTGGTTCTGTGTTGACTGTGCTGTGTTCATTCACATTTACCCATTGTTTCAGTATTTCGGCGACACGATCTGGCTCTTCATTGGCAATAAGCTGCAGATGTTTAAGTTGAATTTCTAATGGTGATCCCGGAGGTGGCAACATATCACTGGTGACATCCAGGCCACTGGAGGTCGTGATTCCTTTTTCAGCTAACCGGCGGTTTAGTTTTTCCTCATGTTCGCGATCAGCCCGGGTCTGGATATCATCGTAATAGGACTCGTCCTCCAGCGCCGGCACATCCAACTCCTGATTGCGGCGATCCGTATCGGTCAGGTGCATAATCAGCGGACGCAGCACGAAGAAAATCATCGCCATACCCAGTAAGCCACCAATCACATAACGCAGCGGCTGCTGAACCGTAGGATCCTGCCACCAAGGAATCACCGGCGGCGCTTCAATTTCTACAGGTGTAAAGTTAAAACTTTTCAGACTAAAGCTGTCACCGCGCGCGGAATTAATCCCTACGGCTTCCGCTAACATGGCTGAAATTTCATTTTTATCAGCATCTGTCCAGGCTTTTCCGTCCGGTGCCGCCACAGAATTCAGCAATACCGACACATTCAGTTTTTTGATCTGTCCTTGTTGATACTGAGTCCGTCGCACGCTGCTGCCTACGGCATACTGCCGGTTTATTTCTGAGCGCGCGTTAGTGTTCTGACTGTCCTGAGTGGGCAGTTCTCCCGTCACCGGCGGCTGATTACTCAGCGAGCCCGGGATACCCAACGCAATCTGATCAATCGAGTTGTCCTGAATAGAATGCTCATTGCGCACGACCGGCGCATCATCCAGAATTTCCTGGGTTTCCTCGACGCGGCTGAAATCCATATCGGCAACAACCTGAACCCGGAAGTTGCTCGGGCCGACAATCGGTGTCAGCATATCAGCCGCATGCAGAATAATCTGCTTCTCGACATTTTTCTGGTAGTCAAGGTACTTAGCATTCACTTTACCGTAATCCGACGAAGCCACATCGGCGCTGAGTAAACGCCCGTACTGGTCTGTCACTGAGACCGCTTCCGGCTTCATTCCAATCACGCTGCCGACCACAAGATTGATCACCGCTTCGACCTGTTCGGGTTTCAGATCTTTACCGGCTTTGAGCTCAAGCATCACCGATGCCGAAGGCACCTCAGCCTGCTGGCGGACAAAAAGCGTCTGCCGTGGAATGGCCAGATGTACCCGGGCATTGGAAACTGCATTCAGTGCAATAATAGTACGGACTAATTCACCTTCCAGTCCGTGACGGTAGCGGGCCGTTTCCATAAACTGGCTGGTACCGAGAGAAGTCTCTTCATTAAGCGAATCAAAGCCGGTTGGCAGTTTGGCTTTAATGCCTTTAGCTGCCAGCAGCATCCGAACCTGCGCAACCTGATCGTCAGGCACCAGAACCTGACCATTCTGCTCCTGCAGGCGGTAACCAATACCTTCCGATTCCAGCAGGGAGACGATTTCGCCCACATCAAACTGCTCCTGATTCCCGTACAACGGGCGGAAGCTTTGCGATGAACTCCAAAGCGCAACCACAATAAGTGCGGCAACGATGGCAGCAAGCACCGCAGACAGCACCAGATTACGCTGACTGCTGGACCAAAGCTGTTTGATCTTCAGCCCCAGTTCGTTCATTCCGTTTTCTGATGAAGCACTTGAGTTATTCTGGCTGACGCCTAATGCGCCAACTGTTTGAGTTTGAAGTTCAGACATGATTTACACCGGCATCTTCATAAGATCGTCGAAAGAACCAACCACTTTATTACGTACCTGTATTAAAGCGTCAAATGACAGACTGGCTTTCTGACTGGCAATCATCGCCCCCACCAGATCATCGCTCTGCCCGGTTTCCACTGCGGTCATTTTGCTGCTGGCAGCCGTCTGATGCTGGTTGACAATATTAAGCACCTCGCTCATTGCTGACGAAAATGATAGCGGTTCATTGACAGGTCTCACATCAACCGGATTTGCACTAATCACAAATTCCGGCGTTGCCTGCACCCGCATTGTATCCATTTTCGCGAGCATCAATTGCTCTGCTGTCACTGCATTACCAATCGGCTGATTTGACATGTTTTTTCTCCTTTAGGCTGCGGAACCCAATACTGACTCAACATCAATACCCTGCTCTCTCATCGCAGCGAGTTTATATCTCAAGGCACGAGTCGAAACGCCCAGAGCATTAGCTGTTTTGGTTCGGTTACCGTCAAACTGACGAAGTTTATCTAAAATATATTGATATTCGGCCTGCTTCTTAGCTTCCACATGACCGAATAACGTATCCGGAACCGTTGGTACACTAACGGCCTGCATTTCAACAGGCAGCATTAAATCGTGCGCAGTAATATAATCGCCGTGCCGCATTACCAGCGCACGCTGAATTACGTTCTCCAGCTCACGAATATTGCCCGGCCAGTGATACTGGCTAAGAGCCGCTTTTGCATCCTGGGAAAGACAGCACGAACTACAGTCCTGATACTTATTAATAAAAAACTGACTGATAGGCAGAATATCTTCTTTCCGTTCACGCAACGGTGGCCAGTGCAAAGGCAACACATCCAGACGATAGTACAGATCTTCACGAAACAGGCCTCTCTGCACTTCTTCACGAAGATCTTTGTTCGTCGCGGCGATCACCCGGATATCAAGCCGAATAGATTTATGGCTGCCCACCCGTTCCACTTCGCGTTCCTGCAGCACGCGCAACAGTTTTGCCTGCAATCCGGGTGACATTTCACCGATTTCATCCAGCAGAATCGTGCCGCCGTTGGCTTCTTCAAATTTCCCGCTCTGAGAAGCCATCGCGCCGGTAAATGCACCTTTAACATGGCCAAACAGAACGACTTCCAGCATTGATTCAGGAATTGCCGCACAGTTAACCGCAACGAACGGAGCATTGGCGCGGGGAGACTGATCATGGACATAACGGGCCAGAACTTCCTTGCCGGTTCCCGATTCCCCTGTGATCAACACACTGGCACTGGTACAGGCTGCACGGTGTGCCAGTTGAAGAACCTGCTTACTGCGCCAGGATTCCGCAACAATGTTCGCCATCGGCTTTTCCAGAGCTTCAACGCGACGAATTAAATTAAGCAACTGATTCGATTCGAAAGGACGCAACAGATAATCCGTCGCCCCGGCTTTCATCATTTCCGCCGCCAGAACACCCTGATCCTGCCCAACAACCGCAATTGCCACACCAGAAGCTTTCTGTTTCTGGTGGCACGCCAGCCATTCACTCACTGCTATATCCGGTAAATTGGAACTCACCACGGTAATGGCCGCCGGGCGCTGCAATAACGCGTTACGGCCGGTACGTTCATGGCGAACTGGATAACCGGCACCGGTCAGAACATTAATGACTGGCTGAGCAAGATGTTCATGCGGCTCAACTAATAAAATATCTAACTTAGTCATTATTGATCCCTGACTGATGTGTTGGAGTTGGAAATTGCTGTACCCACCTTTTCGTTATTCCGAACTAAGCGAATCACCACTCGACGATTTTGAGCACGTCCCTGCTCTGTATGATTACTGGCTGCCGGATACCGGGAGCCGTGTGCTCGAATTTGCATTTTATCTGCTTCAATACCAAGTTTATTCAAATACTGTGCCACAGCACTGGCCCGTGCCTGAGAAATGTTCAGATTCGTCAGTCTGGAACTCACGCTGTCGGTGTGACCATCGATCAGCACCTGTGTCACACGACTGTCCCAGCGGATATAACTGACCAGGTCTCGTAAATTCCGGCGCTGAGTTGCATTCAGATTCCGGTGACCGCTCATATAATGGAGATAGGTATCCCGGGCCTGCGCATAGGTAATAGAAGGCAGCTTCTGCTTACACTCTATAAACTGCGAAATCGCGTCATTAACCCTGACGGAAGGAAGTATTGTTACCACGGACCGGGAAGCGGGACTTCCATCCAGAGACAATTTCAGCCACTGGCCTTTGTTCAGCCCCTCAAGTAATTCCGGAATATTCGATGAAAAAACATACTGAGAAGAGGAATCAAGCACTCCCCGACTGATGCTGGTTACCTTTTCAGGATGAACCCATGGAGGAGTAATTAAAGATAATGATGCCGTTTTCCATATATTCTGATTATCATGAAAATTATATTTAAATAAAATTTTATTATTAACCTCAGAGAGGAAATAAAACTTCCCATGCGGAACTTTTACTTCCGCATGTGTCAATTTGCAATTATCCTCACCATCAATATAACTCCAAGAAGATAAATCCATCGGTATATTTACCACCTGGACAGCATAAGACGGGAAAGAAAATATTGAACACAATATAAGCAAAAATAAAATTTTAAATTTACGCCATGCTGATACAAAACTGACATATAAATATGCCTGGAAATTACTATTTACGGCATATATTTTCATATTAATCTCACTTTAACTCATTTATATAGTGAAAAATATTAATCAGAGTAAAAAAACTAAGATTTTCAACGCTAAAACCAGCTTATTAACCGAATAAATGGGTACCATACATCATGATAAACCCTTTTATAAACATATTGTTAACGGAAAAAGCCAAATACCCAAAAATATCAATAGGTTATATCATTTAATCATAAAAGTATGCATATAAGCTCATGATTTATGTTAACTTATTTTCATAATTGGTTGCAAAGGTATCTGCTTTTAATCTTTGTTAAAAGACAAAAATTTACCCAAAATAATCTTTGGAATAAACATCACAACTTTGTAATTATGGCTAAAATAATAACAATGTTATTAGCTAGAATGCACCTTCCAAATGCCAAGATGTAATGTCAAAAAACGGTAAAATATAAATGGGAACAAATGTCAATAATTCGAATATCGAAGCCAAACCTCTGAGCATCGAGCTATTGGGTCGGCCTATTCATATTATTCGAGATAAACTAACACAAATTATATCCAGTTCCTGTAATGGATTAATTAGCGAATTACAGAACTGGTTAAACAGTCAATATATTGACATTAAGCTTACGTCAGTCGAAATATATGAATTAAAATCAACAGATATCGATAAAAGTTCATTCTCTCAATACAGTCATGAAAATGGCGGTTCACTGTTTATTCACCTGAATGACAGTATGTTGATTAAGTTTTCAGACCGCTTTTACTGTACAAATATTGAGCGAAGAAAAAATGTAATCACCAGCAGTGACAAACGGCTGCAGGAACGGATTGGCAAACTCATCAGCCAGTGGATCGCCCCGCAGGAAATGTGGCAGGTTAAAGAAGATGACATCAGCTTCGGTATCGGCCTGAAAGCAAAGCTGAACGTCACCTATGCAGGTCAGCATGGTGTGCTGACTCTGATATTTGAAAACCAGCTGGTTCAGACCCTGATCGATCAGCTTGATTTACAAACAAATAAAAATCTTAAACCTCAGTTTCATGGATCGCTTAAAAATACACCAGTGCGTCTGAATGTTCTGCTCTGCAAAAAAACAATGCCGCTCAGCGACGTGTTAAACCTGTCTCCAAAAGACATTATCCCCATCGACTTACTGTCCACGGCTCCGGTCAGCATTGGTAATGAACGCCTGTTTTCCGGACAGGTTGCTGAACAGGATGGTCAGCTAGTATTGATTTTGAAACAAGATAAGGACTCTCTGAAATGAGTGATACTTTAGATACTGTAAACTTTGATGCCGAAGAACTTAATTTCGATGATTTTCAGATAGAAGATCTGGAAGAAGAATCCATTGTAGAAGAGCCGCCTAGAGCAGAACGGGATCTGAGCTTTTTTAAAAATATCCCGGTTACCGTTACTCTTGAAGTTGCCAGTAAAGAGTTACCGCTCGGGGAATTAATGAAAGCCGGCGAGGGATGTGTGATTGAACTGGACAAACTTAACGGTGAGCCGCTTGATGTCAAAGTCAACGGATCGTTACTGGGCCATGCTGAAGTCGTCATCGTTAACGACAAATATGGTCTGCGGCTGATCGATGTTCTTGATACCGCGCTGACGTCTGTCGGCCAGTAATCAGTAACAGGTCTTCTTTAATGAATAAACCGTTTACCTTTATCAGTTTAAGCATTCTGGTGTTGGCACTGATCAGCTTCTCACTGCCAACACTTGCTGCTGACAATGGTCTGACCATTTTCACGGTTTCTGATGGTAACACTAATCAGGAATACAGTGTAAAGCTGCAAATTTTGCTGCTGATGACAGCCTTGAGTTTTCTGCCTGCTTTTATTCTTATGGCAACCAGTTTTACCCGCATTATTGTGGTTCTTGCGATTTTGCGTCAGGCCCTGGGTCTTCAACAAAGTCCGCCGAACCGGGTTCTGGTCGGTATTGCCCTGACTCTTTCGCTGTTAATTATGCGCCCGGTGTGGAGTGACGTGTACGAACATGCATTTAAACCTTACGACCAGGGCGAGCTCACATTAATGCAGGCCTTCTCGGTTTCAGAAAAGCCGGTGCGTGAATTTATGCTGGCCCAGACCCAGAAAAGTTCTCTGGAACAGATGTTACATATCGCAAATGAACCCCTGGATCAGAATCCGGACGATATTTCCTTTGCCGTCGTCCTGCCCGCATTTGTGATCAGTGAACTTAAAACCGCTTTTCAGATCGGTTTTATGCTGTTTATTCCTTTCCTCGTGATCGATCTGGTTGTCGCCAGTGTCCTGATGGCCATGGGGATGATGATGCTTTCCCCTCTGATCGTCTCTCTGCCCTTTAAACTGGTGGTGTTTGTTCTGGTTGATGGCTGGGCAATGACCGTCGGCACACTTTCAGCCAGTTTTGCCCGGTAAGCCAAGGATTATTAAATGACTCCTGAATCTATTGTCACGCTTATATCCCAGGCTGTCTGGCTGGTCATCCTGATTGTAGCCGTATTAGTGGTTCCGGGACTTATCGTCGGTCTCGGCATTGCCGTCTTTCAGGCTGCTACCCAGATTAATGAACAGACACTCAGTTTTCTGCCGAAATTGATCGTCACCTTGTTGATGGTGATTTTCGCCGGTCACTGGATGCTGAGAAAAATCATGGAACTGTTTGATTATCTGTTCCATAGCATTCCGGGAATGATTGGCTGATGGAGCTGAGTTTTAGTGAGATCTCGAGCTGGCTTGGACAGCTCTGGTGGCCTTTCTTCCGTATCGCAACCGTCTTTATCTCCATGCCGTTTTTCGGCGATATGCTGATCCCGGTGTGGATAAGAACTCTGCTTGCCCTCTCCATTACTGTCATCACCGCACCGCTGATGCCGGCCATGCCGGCGGTCGATCTGATGTCGATGACATCGCTGTTTCTCGCGTTTGAACAGGCAGTATGGGGGTTATTATTTGGTCTGATCCTGCATATGTTGTTCACCGTTTTTACCATGCTGGGTCAAATCGTCTCACTGCAGATGGGGCTGGGTATGGCAATGATGAATGATCCGGTGAATGGCTTATCCGTTGCTATTCTAGGCCGGATTTTTCTGCTGTTTACCACCCTGCTGTTTCTGGCGCTAGAAGGCCACCTGCTGGTCATTGATGTACTGATTCAGAGTTTTACCGTCTGGCCGGTCGGCTCCGGGATCTCAATGTTATCGCTACACGGCATTATCAACGTGTTCGGCTGGATGTTTTCCGCCGCGCTTGCGTTAGCACTACCGGCGATCGTCTCCATGTTACTGGCTAACATCAGTTTTGGTGTAATGAACCGTGCCGCACCGAGTCTTAACATCTACGCACTTGGCTTTCCGATGACCATGCTGCTCGGTCTGGTCGCCGTGTTGATCTCGGTAACCGGTGTTCCCGGGCGCTATACGGCGCTGGTGCATGATGCCCTGCGTTTTCTTAATCATTTTATGCTGGGGAATGCATGAGCGATCAGTCATCATCTCAGGACAAAACCGAAAAAGCGTCCTCGCAGAAGATCAAAAAAGCCAGAGAACAGGGTCAGATTCCGCGCGCCAAAGAATTCACCGCTGCCGTAATTTTTGTTGCGGTTGCCTGCTATTTTTCCGCTCAGTTACCCTCGATCTGGCAATCTGTCGCAGGGGTATTTCGTTACAACCTGTCGTTAACCAGGCAGGATCTCGCCAATCCGATGCAAATGATTGAGCAGTTAGGGCAAAGCTTAGCCATTGTGATTGAGCTGTTACTGCCATTGTTCGCCTTAATCGTCATAGCGGCGATAGCCGGCAGCATACTCCTTGGCGGCTGGTTATTCCGCCCGGCTAATATGCTGCCCAAACTGAGTAAGCTCAATCCTCTCAGTGGTATCAAACGCATGTTTTCTACCCGTTCACTGGTTGAACTCATTAAATCGATCGTTAAAGTTTCCGTCATTTGTGCCGTGCTGTACGGATACATGGATAATCACCTTCAGCCTCTGCTCGCCATGCAACGGCTGCCGCTACGCGAAGGAGTATACCTGGTGATGGAAATCTTATTCAACGGCTTACTGTTAATGGGCATTGTCCTGTTGGTTCTGGGCCTAGCCGATATACCGTACCAGCGCTGGGAACATCTTAAAGAGCTTAAGATGACGAAACAGGAGCTGAAGGAAGAATACAAAAATAACGAGGGCCGGCCAGAGATTAAACAGCGCATTCGCCAGATCCAGCAGCAGTTTTCCCGCAGGCGCGTCGATAAGATGGTTCCCAAAGCCGATGTGGTGATTGTGAATCCGACCCACTATGCCGTCGCAATAAAATATGACCCAGACCTCTCTGAAGCACCATTTGTGGTTGCCAAAGGAGTGGATGAAACCGCCATGCACATTCAGCGTGTCGCCCGCGAAAACGGTGTGGAGATCATTAACTCTCCGCCATTAACCCGTTCTATTTACTATACCACTGCGATTGAACAGGCCGTACCAAGCCAGCTTTATATCGCGGTAGCCCATATTCTGACTTATGTACTGCAACTGAAGTCATTTCGTCGCGGCAGCGGGGAACAACCCATGCCACTGCCACAATTCTCAATACCTGAGCATCTGCAGCACTAACAGGCTTTTATGAAGGATGGACAACCATGCTAAACCGGTTAAAACAACTACCACATTCCAGTAAGGCATACCTCGGTATTCCAATCGTGTTACTGATGGTGCTGGCAATGGTCATTTTACCGTTACCTCCGTTCCTGCTGGACGTACTGTTTACCTTTAATATCGTGCTTGCCATTATGGTGTTACTGGTCAGTACCACGGCTAAACGCCCGCTGGATTTTTCGATTTTCCCGACCATTCTGCTGATTGCAACCCTGTTACGTCTGACACTTAACGTCGCTTCCACCCGGATTGTCCTGCTTGAAGGTCATAACGGCGGAGAAACCGCGGGTAAAGTTATTCAGGCATTCGGTGAGGTCGTCATCGGAGGTAACTATGTCGTAGGTATGGTGGTCTTCATCATTCTGATGATCATTAACTTCGTAGTTATCACCAAAGGTGGCGAACGGATTTCCGAAGTATCGGCCCGTTTTACCCTCGACGCCCTGCCTGGTAAACAGATGGCAATTGATGCCGATTTAAATGCCGGACTGATCGATCAGGAAACCGCCCGTCAGCGCCGCCGTGAAGTGGCAAACGAAGCCGACTTCCACGGCTCAATGGATGGTGCATCCAAATTCGTTCGCGGAGATGCCGTCGCTGGTCTGATGATTCTGTTCATTAACATTATTGGCGGTATCAGCATCGGGGTGTTTGAACACGGATTGCCGGCATCAGAAGCCTTTAAAACTTACGCCCTGCTGACTATCGGTGACGGTCTTGTTGCACAAATCCCGTCGCTGCTGCTGGCAACGGCAGCCGCCATCATCGTGACCCGCGTCAACGACAGCGACAACGATATGTCGCAAACCATGCATAAGCAGCTGCTCGCTTCCCCGGCGACACTGTATACCGTCGCGGGAATCATGGTAGTAATCGGCATCGTTCCGGGCATGCCGCATCTGGCCTTCTTCAGCTTTGCGGCCGCACTGGCCTTTGCAGGATGGCGTCAGAGTATACACCCTGCCGAAGACACGCAGTTGCAGGAAATCGAAGCCATTTCCAAAGCAATGCAGCAGGAAGATGAAACTCAGTTGAACTGGGACGATATCCCGCATGTACAGACGCTGGGTCTTGCACTTGGCTACCGGCTGGTGCATCTGGTCAATAAAGATCACGGAGCTCCTCTGACGCAACGAATCCGCGGGGTACGCCGCAACCTTTCAGAGCAGATAGGTTTTCTGCTTCCGGAAGTCGGTATTCGCGATAACCTGAACCTCAAACCCAACCAGTACACTATTTCGCTCAACGGCGAAATTGTTGAACAGGGTTTTATCGAGCCTGACCGTCTTATGGCGATTGCCGTTGGCGAAACCTATGGTGACATTGATGGCATCCTTGGCAGCGATCCGGCCTACCAGTTACCTGCAGTATGGATTGAACATGAACAAAAAGCCCGTGCACTGAACATGGGATATCAGGTGGTCGACGATGCAACTGTGGTGGCGACTCATATCAGCAAAGTAATGAAATCCCATCTGGCAGAGCTTTTCAATCATGATGATGTGGAGGCGATGAATCAGCGACTGACCATTCAGGCCCCTAAACTTGCCGAAGCATTAACCGCTGCACTGCGTCCTGCTCAACAGCTCAAAGTTTACCGGCAACTATTGCTGGATCAGGTGCCGTTAAAAGATATTCGCACCATCGCCAATACCATGTTAGAGTCGTCTGAAAATACGAAAGATCCGATTCTGCTGGCGGCGGATGTGCGCTGTGCGTTACGTCGTACACTGATTAATCTGCTGGCGGGACAAAAACCGGAGGTTAAGGTGTATGCCATATCCGATGAACTGGAACAAATGCTGATGACCTCGTTACAACAGGCTCAGGCCAGCGGCAGCGTGATGCTGGATAGCTTCCCGGTAGAACCGAATATCCTCGGCCAGTTCCAACAGAATCTGCCTTTGATCAAACAGCAGATGAAACAACAGGGTATTGCGCCAATTCTTCTGGTGATGCCTCAGTTGCGTCCGCTTATCGCACGCTATGCCCGCACTTTTGCTCACGGCCTGGCAGTACTTTCCTATAACGAAATTCCCGAAAACAAACAGATAGATGTGGTAGGCAACCTTGGCTAATCTCTATTCATTTAAGGCGCTGTATCATTTCCTGAGCGATCTTATCGAACAACATATCGACACCGAAGACGATGTGATGGTATTCGAAGCCTTCCGGCATAATGATATCCGGCATGCCTGTCAGGCAATCCGGCAGGCGCGCAACGGTGAGGTAGAATTTCAGCATCTGACCCTACGATTCGGCAGCCGGAGTGAGCAGAGCGTGTACCAGTTTACGTTGTCAGAGCAAATGGCTTTCTGTCTCGATCTCTACAGCCTGTATCTGGCACTTCGCCAGACCCGCTTTCAGCTGGAAACATTCCATCCGGATCTAATCAGCAATGTCGTGGTACCGATTCGTGCCGACACCTTGTTGTGGCCTCCCGGTCAGCTTTTTTTGCAACAGGTAATCCAGCACCATTCATCCGCTTGTGCCCATGTGATACCGTCTATTCAGCTACATTTTCCGGTATCAAATCCGGATGAACTGGATCTGCTGGTGAAACAGATCCACGAAAATACCTATGCTGTGTGGTTTGAACTCTACGCGCCCAGCGAAGATTTTCAGCAGGTTCTGCGCTTCAAACCGGATATGATAAAGCTGGCGGTCTCGCTGGAAAATAAAGAAGACCGGGCCGCGTTATTACCCATTGTGCGCTTTCTTCGTCAGCGCCGGTTAAAATGGGTGGCAGGAAGAGTGGGCAGTCAGGCGGAACTTAACCAGTATAAGCTGCTCGGTGCCAGTTATTATTTTGGTTATTTCAGTGACATTCCCACCTCTCTGTCATTCAGAAATTTTAATGAAGCGGATAATGACAGCTGGTAGGCCACAAAAATACAGCAACCCTGGAAAGAATAACTATTTGTATTTTATGTGTTTTTTTATTTTTTAAATTTTTTGCCATTTTTTAATTAATTTTTCCGTGTAGCCATCCGCCTCTAATTAGTGAGCAGGGAATATCCTGAAGCCTGAAGATAGTAACAACTTAAAGGAGACTAAGATGGCTTTAACTATGCACACTAACTATGCGTCACTTGTTACACAGAACACTCTGAACAAAACCAGCAACCTACTAAACACTGCAATGGAACGCCTGAGTACTGGCTACCGCATTAACTCTGCTGCTGACGATGCTGCAGGTCTGCAAATCTCCAGCCGTATGGAACTGAACACCCGCGGCATGACCGTTGCGCAACGCAATGCGCAGGACGGCATCTCTATGCTGCAAACGGCGGAAGGTGCATTCGATGAAGTCACTAACATCCTGTACCGTATGAATGACCTGGCGACTCAGGCCGCAAACGGCACCAACAGTGCTGATGACTATACGGCGCTAAATGCAGAGTTCGGTGAGCTAGAAGCCGAACTGAATAACATCATGGACAACACTACTTACGCTGGTGACACTCTTATTACTACTTCTGGTATCAAAACTGGTGCCCTGACCCTGCAAATCGGTTCATCGTCTGCAGAAGTACTGGATCTCTCCACTACCGTTGACACTGGTGTCGGTGCGGCATATGACGACCTGACGACCGCTAAAACTGGCCTGGCTGATCAGGCAAGTGCTCTGGCAACCATGGATGAAATGGCAATCTCTCTCGGCCTGGTAGGTACTGCACGTTCC
>JBNKRC010000024.1:0-14874 GCA_050296215.1 Vibrio sp.
AACCCGTTTAAAAGATATGGGAATCGAGTCTTTCCTGATCTCTTCCTCTCTGGTTGGGGTACTTGCGCAGCGTTTAGTCCGGACGCTCTGTCCGGAATGTAAAGAGCCGTATGAGGCAACCCGCGAACAGAAACACCTGTTCGGCCTGAAAAACAAAGATCCGTTAACTCTGTACCGGGCTACCGGCTGTCCTCACTGCTTGCAGAAAGGCTATCGGGGTCGGACCGGCATTCATGAGCTATTGATTGTTGATGAACAGGTTAAAACCCTGATCCATACCGATGCCAGTGAGCAGGCTATGGAAGAGGTAATCCGGACTAAAACGCCAAGTATCCGGGCGGATGGTTTGCTCAAAGTCAGACAGGGAATCACCACATTAGAAGAGGTGGTTCGCGTGACCGAGGAGGCATAATGGCAGCGTTTGAGTATCAGGCTCTGGATGCAAGAGGCCGGAGTAAAAAAGGAACGCTGGAAGGGGATAGTGCGCGACAAATCCGCCAGAAGCTGAAAGAGCAGGGGTTAACTCCGGTTGAAATTGCCTTGACCGATAACCGGACCAAACCGGGTGAGCCGGGCTTGTCTTTTAAACGTGGTATCAGTGCTACCGATCTTGCACTGGTGACCCGTCAGATGTCGACGCTGCTTCACTCGGGAATGCCAATCGAAGCCTGTTTGCAGGCCGTTGCGGAGCAGACGGAAAAGCCGCATATTCGCAGGGTGGTTACTTCGGTGCGAGCCAAGGTTACGGAAGGCTATACCTTAGGTGACAGTCTGGGGGATCATGGTCAGATTTTCGATGTGCTGTACCGTTCAATGGTGGCCGCGGGTGAGCGTTCCGGACATCTTGATTTGATCCTGGAACGTCTGGCTACCTACACCGAGCACCGGCAGAAAATGCAGAGTAAGCTGCTGCAGGCGCTGCTCTATCCGATCATTCTGGTGGTGGTTGCGGTTGCCGTCGTGACATTTTTGGTATCAAGCGTGGTGCCGAAACTGATCGAACAGTTTGTGCATATGGGGCAGGCTCTGCCAGCTTCCACTCAGGCACTGATGACAATCAGCGAGTTTATTCAGGAGTGGGGAGTGTTATCTGCCCTGCTGGCATTAGGACTTTTTACTGCCTTTCGGGTGGCTTTACGTTCTCCTGCCGTCGCTTTTAAATTTCATCGACGGTTGCTGTTTTTTCCCCTGATCGGAAAAGTGATTAAGGGATTAAATACCGCCCGCTTTGCCCGGACACTGGCGATCTGTTCATCAAGTAATATTCCAATTCTGGATGGCATGATGGTCGCCCGCGACGTGGTGACTAACCTTTACATGAAAAAGAAGGTACAGGATGCGGCAGAATCGGTACGTGAGGGGGTGAGTTTACGCAAATCACTGCAAACTACCGGGCTGTTTCCTCCTATGATGCTGCATATGATCGCCAGTGGTGAACAGAGCGGTGAGCTGGAAAAAATGCTGATCAGTGCTGCGGATAATCAGGATAATCAGTTTGAATCAACGGTGAATATTGCATTGGGATTATTTACTCCTTTGCTGATCACGCTAATGGCGGGTGTGGTTTTATTTATTGTTATGGCGACATTGATGCCAATTTTGGAAATGAATAATTTAATGACCCGCTAATTGCGCTAACTAAGGTAACGGGTAATTTTTCTATGAGGTTGAACTAGGAATGAAAAAAAGAAAACAGTCTGGCTTTACTCTGATTGAAGTAATGGCGGTAATGGCAATTCTGGCTTTATTAGCGACGTTTGTATTGCCTAATGTGCTGGGTAACAAAGAGAGCGCAGACCGGGATAAAGCTCTGGCGGATATTGTTGCGATCGAGAATGCACTGGATATGTATAAGCTTGATAACAGTACTTATCCAACGACCGATCAGGGGCTTCAGGCGTTGGTGACCAAGCCGACTAACCCGGAACCGCGTAAATATCGTGAAGGCGGCTACATCAAGCGTTTACCGAACGATCCGTGGGGACGTGAATACCAGTATATCAGTCCGGGTGATCATGGTGCCGTGGATATCTTTACTCTGGGTGCCGATGGTCAGGAAGGGGGTGAAGACAGCGATACTGATATCGGTAACTGGAATCTGCTTGAGTTCAATTAAGCGGTATAGCTGATGGGAATAGTCAGAAAGTCACAGCAGGGGTTTACCCTGATCGAAGTGTTACTGGCATTGGTGATTGTGGCAATGGCCTCGTTTGCTGTGGTCCTGAATATTCCCGTATCATCTGATGATGCGGCACAGACTCAGGCCCGCCAGCTTTACTACCGCCTGCAACTGATGAGCGAAGAAGCCTTGTTAAGTGGTCAGGAGTTTGGTGTCTGGGTAAGCCCCAGGCACGATAAGCTGGTACTGGCGATATTAGGCGAACAAGGCTGGCAAGAACTGAACTGGTCAAAAATAAACAGTGAAATAGAGATTGCCGATAATCTTGTGCTGGATTTTTCGATTGGTGGCGATGTCTGGCAGGATGATGAACGTTTGTTTATGCCCGATAGCGGAAATCAGGAGCGTACTCTGTTTTCCGAGGATGGAAGTAAGGATGACACTAGGCTGCCGACGCCGCAGATTCTGTTGATGTCGAGTGGTGAAGTTACTCCGTTTTCTTTGAAGTTCGAGCCGAGAAATCATCCCCGGGAAGGATGGGTGGTAGAGGCAAATGATATCGGACAGATAAAAATTCTCACTATTGATGAGGCGGAGAATGATTAAAAGCCGGGGAATGACATTGCTGGAAGTGATGGTTGCTTTGGCTATCTTTGCTACGGCCTCTCTGAGCGTTATTAAAGCAGTCAGTCAGCAGGTTGATTCACTCTCCTATATGGAAGATAAAACGTTTGCTTCCTGGGTTGCGGATAATCAGATTGGACTGGCTATGGTGGCCGGGAAGCCGCTACAAGCGGCAACCGGTCATGAAGATATGGCCGGAAAAACCTGGTATTGGGCACTGAAGCCGGTGGCAACCGAAGCGGATTTGATTAAAGCCTTTGATATGGAGGTTTCTTCCCGCCAGGGCGGTGAGCCTTTGATTAGTGTACGCAGTTATATTGAACAATGATGATGAACAGATTATGGCACCATAACCGGAAAAATTTGACATCAGGAGCGTACCGCAGCCGGACTGAGCAGGGATTTACTCTGATTGAAGTGATGGTCGCGCTGGTGATTTTTGTTGCACTGAGCTTTGGGGTTTATCAGGTTCTGAATCAGGTTCAGCGTAGCGAAGAGCTGACCCGGGAAAATACATCACGGCTTAATCAGATCCAAAAAGCTGTGCTGGTAATGGACAGTGATTTTCGTCAGGTTGCGCCAAGAGCATTTCGTACTAACGGAGAAGAAGCGAGTCCGTACTGGCTGGTGTGGCAGGATTACCTGCTGGATTCGGATAGTAAAGGCCTGTTATTTACCCGGCTGGGCTGGTCCAATCCGAATCAGCAATTTCCTCGCGGAGAGGTAGTGAAAGTGGGCTACCGCATGATGAATAAACAGTTGCAGAGGGTATGGTGGCGTTACCCGGATACTGTCGCAGGCGATCAGGGAACGGTGCTTCCGCTGCTTGATGGTGTGACATCGTTTAGTGCCCGTTTTTTAACCGGGGACGGCTGGCAGGACAACTGGGATCGCCAGAATGCGTTACCTGATGCATTGTCGGTTACCTTAACTCTCGAGGATTATGGCGACATTACCCGGATTTATCCGATGATCCGATCGCTCTCAAATCAGAGTGGCAGTGAGGCGAATGATGACTCGTCCGAATAAACAGTCTGGTGTGGCGCTGATAACGGTGTTGCTGGCTTTGTCACTGATGGTGTCGCTGGCGGCTGTGATTGCGGAGAATGTCTTTACTCAGTTCCGGCGCGCGAATCAGAGAGAGCATTATCAGCAGGCGTACTGGTATGCGATAGGGGCCGAAGCGTTGGCGAAAGTGTCGTTAAAAGAAAGCTTTAACGACAGTGACACGACGAATCTTAGTCAGCCGTGGGCGGTGCAGGATAAACGCTATCCTCTCGATTACGGTGAAGTAGTCGGACAGATTGAGGACATGCAGTCCTGTTTTAATATTAATGTGTTGGCGGGTGGTGTATTGAATTCAAGCGGTACAGAACGTCCGTATTTAGTGGAAGTATTACGGCATATACTTGAAATGAGTCAGGTTGAACGTTATCGGGCAGAAGTGATTGCGGATTCGTTGCTTGAATATCTCGACAATAACAACCAGGTGGATACGGTTCTGGGTCTGGAAGACAGCTATTATGAATCAATGATGCCCGATTATTTACCGCCGAATGGCTTGATCGCCGATGAAAGTGAATTACGAGCCGTTCAGCAGGTAACGGGAGAGGTAATGCAACAGACAAAGGAGGTGTTATGTGCGTTGCCGGAAAAGGACTGGCGTTTAAATGTGAATACTATTGCACCTTCGCAGGCTGTACTGCTTGCCGCGTTGTTCCATCCTTATCTTAGTGTCGGGGATGCACGGGTACTGATTGAGTCCCGCCCTTATGCCGGATGGAATGACATTGTTAGTTTTCTGGCTGAGCCACAGATTGCCGCAATTGACGATAACATGGTGAATCGGGCGAAAGCTTATCTTGAAGTGGCGAGCCGTTATTTTGAATTAGATGCCCTGGTGACGGTAGAACAGTCCCGGGTTCGTATCAGGACACTGTTTTATTCTCCTGATAGAAAAAATGTTTGGGTGGTACGCCGCCGATTTGGAGGAATGCGTGAACGAATATCTGATCATCCGGATCAGTAACCAGCCACAGGCATCCGCGCCATGGTGGGTTTGGGAAGATAATGATCGTCAGGTGATACAGTCGGGGGAGCTTGCCGGATGGCAGGATCTTGCTGATCTGCGAGATCTGACTGACGGACGCAAAACCATTCTTCTTATTAATGGTGCTGATGTGTTACTCAAATCCGTTACTCAGCCTAAAGGAAGCGGACGTCATCTGCAGAAGATGCTGCCATTTCTGATTGAAGATGATGTAGCTCAGGACGTTGAGTCCCTGCATCTTAGTGTGGTGAGCAAACAAGCCGATCAGTTACTGGTGGCCGGCATTGACCGGGACTGGTTCAGTCAGGTATGGCAGTTATGTAAGGATACCGGGCTCAAGCTGGTTAAAGTATTGCCGGATGTATTAGCCTTACCCGGACAACCGGGTATTACTCTGCTTAAATGGCAGCAACAGTGGCTGGTCAGGGAAGATGAGCAGAGTGCTTATGTGATTGATAACGAATGGCTGAATCTTGTGAGCGAAACCTGGTTAGCTGCCGGACGGCCGATTACGCTTCTGACGGAGGATGAGGCGGCAGGTGTTGCTGAACATGCAAACTGGCAGATTCAATCTGTCGATAGCGAGTCGGCATTGCTGTTTACCGGGGCGATTAATGCGCCATTTTCGTTGTTGACTGGTCCGTACAAGATTAGCGGTGCCGCGAAGATGCACTGGCAAATCTGGCATAAGGCGGTTTATGCGGCGCTTGCTCTGACCTTTATTTATGGCGCCAACAGTTATATTAAGGTTAGTCAGTTACAAGCTCAGAGTCTGGCATTACGGACCGAGAGCGAACGAATTTTTCATTTGGTATTTCCCGGTAAATCAAGGATTCCGACCGTCAGTTATCTGCGAAGAGAACTGGATAATGAGCTCTCTCGTTTAAGCGGTGATGACAGTACCAATGGTGTATTAACCGTTCTTGATGTTATCTCTGACAGGCTGAGTACGATTAAGGGGTTAAGGGTTAATCGTATTAACTATGACCCGGCTCGTTCAGAGATTCGCATTGATCTTCAGGGGAGTGATTTCCAGCAATTTGAGTCAGCCAGAAATGCATTCGGGAAAGAGTTTACCGTTGCATCCGGTCCGCTGAACCGTACTGAAAATATCGTATTGGGCTCACTAACTTTAAAGCAGGAACCGTAATTGATGAAAAATGCAATTTATCGCCTGCGTTTGGCGTGGCAGCAATTATCACAGCGTGAACAGATATTGTTGGGGGGCGTGGCTTTGTGTGCCTTAACGGTGATCTTGGTCTGGGGAATTTGGCAGCCTATGCGGGAAGGTGCACGAATGGCTCAGTTGCAGGTCAGAACTGAGACCGAGCTGCTCGACTGGGTGAAGTCGAAGGCCAACAAAATTGAATCATTAAGAAGAGCGGGTGGTGTTGGTGCCGGTCGTGGTCATCAGCCTCTTAATCAGGTGATCACGGCATCCAGTAAAGAGTTCCATATATCATTGATCAGGATTCAGCCCCGGGCCGATGAGCTGCAGGTCTGGATTGCGCCGGTTGCTTTTAATCAGTTGCTGGACTGGATTAATTATCTGAAGACTCGTCAGGGCATTCAGGTGACAGCCTTGGATATCGAGCGGGGCGAACAGAGTGGTATGGTGGAAATACGCCGTTTGCAATTTAAGTAGGAAATGAATTTGAAAGCAAAAATTTTATTGATCTTTGGGTTACTTATTGTTGCTTTGGTCAGTGCTGTGGTTCATTTACCTGCTTCAATAGTCACAAAGATAGTCACCTTGCCGGGAAATATTCGTCTTTACGGCGTTTCAGGCACACTATGGCACGGAGAAATCAACAACCTGCAAGTGTCGGGTATTTCTCTGGGGAAAGTGCTCTGGAAAGTAGAGCCTGGCTCAGTATTGGGCGGAGAATTAGACGCCTCTGTCCGTTTTGGTGAGCAGAGTGCGATTCAGGCTCGTGGTAAAGGTATTCTGAAAATCATGCCGTCGTCCATCGGTGTCAGCCAGCTGTCGATGACGATGCCGGCCCGGCAGCTATCCCCTTGGATACAGCTGCCATTGCCCTTAACAATGGCCGGTGATTTGTCTTTGCTGGTGACGGAGTACCAGTTCAGCGGCAGTCTGTATTGTGAGCAGTTAAACGGTCAACTGAGCTGGAATCAGGCTAAGGTTGAGTTTTTATCCAATCAGCTCGACCTCGGGGAAGCCAGAGCATCACTGGGGTGTCAGGCACAACAAATCATAGCGCAGACGACTCAGAAAAGTGATCAGCTATCCAGTCAGTTTTCTCTGAAACTGAGTACACCCAACCGCTATCAGCTGAGCGGCTGGTTTGCTCCTGCGGCAGGATTTCCGGAAGCGCTACGCTCTCAGTTGACATGGCTGCCTGCACCGGACGGACAGAATCGTTATCAGATAAAGAAAAACGGACGATATTAGCCTTATCTTTTATCGATCAGAATTTTGTTCCAGGGCAAATTCTCATCGCCAATAACAATGAAATTCGGGTTTTCCAGCGTCTCGCGCAGATTATAAGAGAGAGGCTCGAGCCGGGTACTCAGAATCCGGCCGCCCGATTCTTCCACAATGCACTGAGTGGCTGCGGTATCCCACTCGCCGGTCGGTCCCAGACGCAAATAACAATCGACGGCACCTTCGGCCACTAAACACGCTTTCAGGGCAGCAGAACCAAGCGGAATCATATCGTAATCCCAGGCCGGACTGAGGCGTGCCGTAATCCGGTTGATATTCTGCCGGCGGCTTATGGCGATAGCGATGGACTGTTTTAGTTCACGATGCTGGTGGGTGTTGATCTGAATCAGCTTGTCATCAGGGAGGATTTTCCAGGCGCCGAGTCCTTGGTAAGCGTAATAGGTCACACCGGAAACCGGGCCGAATACGACGCCCATGATAGGCTTGTTATTATCAATTAAGGCTATAATTGTGGCGAAGTCACCACTGCGGGCGATAAATTCCTGAGTTCCGTCCAACGGATCGACCAGCCAGTATTTTGACCGTTGCGAGCGCTTTTCCAGACTGATATCGGCGGCCTCTTCAGACAGGACCGGAATATCGGGTGTCAGGGAACTAAGACGGGAGGTTATTAACTGATGCGCTGCCAGATCTGCCGTGGTGACCGGCGTGGCATCTTCCTTGGTGAATGCCTGATAGGTGTCGTTCTGATAATGATCGAGAATCAGCTCTCCGGCTTCCCGGGCAATTGCTATGACATCAGGAAGTAACCCGGATAATTCGCTTGTCATTGCTGCTCTCCTGTTTTGATATGTTACCGGTTCTGCTGCAGATGGCGCAGTGTCAGCAGAATGGCGGTAATGGACCTCGCTTCACAAAAATCTAAATGGGTGAGCAGTTCTTCCGCCTGAGCGAGCGGCCAGCGGATGACATCAAGAGGCTCCGGCTCATCCCCTTCTAATTGTTCGGGATAGAGATCTTTAGCGATAAATAAGCTCATCCTGGCAGAAAAATAGGACGGGGCCAGAATGACATCTTTCAGATGAACGAGATGATTGGTGCCAAATCCGATCTCTTCTTTCAGTTCACGGTTGGCTGCCTGTTCAATGCTTTCTCCCGCATCAACGAGTCCTTTGGGAAAACCCAGCTCGTAGCGGCCGGTGCCCGCGCCATATTCACGGACCAGAAGCAGATCGCCTTTATCTGTGATAGGTACCATCATTACTGCATTGCGGCCACTGGGTTTCATGCGTTCATAAGTGCGTAGCGCGCCGTTAGAAAAACGCAGATCCAGAGCTTCGATGGTAAATAAACGTGATTTTGCGACGGTTTGAATATTAAGGATCTCTGGATTTTTTTTACCTGGCATGACGCTCCCCTAAGTGCTGACTCTACACCTAACTATATGAGAAAAAGGCCTGGATTGGAAAGTTTTGTATTGTTGCTCTTCTGAATAAAGAGAACATAAGCCAATGCTGAGGCACTGGCTTATCTGGTGAGCGGTGAATCAGTAGAATGAATGATCGCCGCGATTATGTTCTGTTGCATCGCGAACGGCTTTGATTTCTCCGGCAAACTGCTCCAGAAGTTCTTTCTCAATCCCTTCTTTAAGAGTGACATCAACCATAGAGCAACCATTGCAGCCGCCACCAAACTGGATTAGGGCAATACCATCTTCAGTAATCTCAATCAGCTCGACATGACCACCGTGGCCGGCCAGCTGAGGATTAACTTGAGTCTGAATCGCATACTCAAGACGAGCCATCAATGGTGCGTCATCGGCGACTTTACGCATTTTGGCATTAGGCGCTTTCAGGGTAAGCTGAGACCCCATTTTGTCCGTTACATAGTCAATCAGAGCATCTTCAAGAAATGGCAGGCTGATTTCATCGATAAAGGCGGAAAAGGCGCTGTATGGTATTTCAGTATCGGTAGCTTCTACTGAATCTGCAGGGCAATATGAAACACCACACTCTGCATTTGGCGAACCTGGATTAACCACGAATACGCGAATGTTAGTACCGTCAGGCTGTTGCGTCAGCAGTTTGGCAAAATGCTCCTGAGCGCTTTCGGTAATAGTAATTGTATTTGACACGATAAATACCCGAGTGTTTTTGTAGGCTATTAGGCCATTCTACTCCAGTGATTGTATGAATCCAGCTCTTTTCTTACTCAAATAGAGAAAATTTCGCCGGATACCAACTCTATTCATTTTGTCTGAGCGACTAATTCTTTGAATTGGCACAATTAACCACAGGAAGTCCGACATAAACAGTAAATATCAATCCTTTTGACCCCGACATCAAGTAGTAATTTGCATAGCTGGTTAATGGTACTTCCGGTTGTTACCACATCGTCACAAATAGCAATATGGTCAGGAAGGGGGGAAGAGAGGGGGCGTAAACGGAAAGCGCCATGCAAATTCTGTTGCCTCTGATGGCGGTTTAACCCTCGTTGATAAGGCGTGGCCTGAATCCGGCGAAACAGCGTTAAATCACAGTGACAGTTAAGGGTCGTGGCGAGCTGCCGGGCGAGTAAATCACTTTGATTAAAGCCTCTTATCCACCGACGGCGCCAATGGAGTGGTACGGAAGTGATCAGCGGTGCCGGTTGTTCGATTCTGTCTGCCAGTAATTCGGCTAAGGGTGGTAGGCGCCAGAACTGACGGTGATACTTGATCCGGTGGATTTCCTGGCTGAGAGGAAAGTCATAGTCACCCAGACAGTAAAGCTGTCGCCACAGCGGAGGCCGGGTCAGGCATTCGCCGCATTGCTCCGTAGTGACGGGCATCGGTAATCCGCAGCGACGACAACCGCTTTGCTGCAAAAATTCGCTAAGGCAATCGGTACACCAGAATGATTCCGATTCTTTCAGCGTCATTTCACAAATATCACATAACCGGTGCAGATAAGGTTTTGTGCGGTTTTTCAATTTGCTGACGAACATGGCTATCGATCAAGAGTAAGTTGCAGTAACCTATTGTGGCAAAAGAGTTAGTAATAAAGGCAGGAATAAAGTGGCAGAAAACGTGAACCCGGAGCAAAAGTTGTATTGGCAGGTGGTCGGTGAAGGAAGTGATCTGGTTTTAGTACATGGCTGGGGAATGAATGGTGCGGTGTGGAATCAAACGGTCGAGGTGCTTCAGTCTCATCACCGGGTTCATGTGGTCGATTTACCGGGTTACGGACATAGTGCTCACAGCCACGCAGAGAGTCTGGAAGATATCTCCCGGCAATTAATCGCAGAGGCACCGAAAAATGCTATCTGGATTGGCTGGTCGTTAGGTGGTCTGGTTGCTACCCACATGGCCCTGCATCATACCGATTATGTCAGTAAGCTTGTCACGGTTGCCAGTTCTCCCAAGTTTGCTGCCGACGCCCCCTGGCGCGGTATTCAGCCGCAGGTATTAGCGGCGTTTACCGAACAGCTGGTGGAAGATTTCCAGACTACAATCGAACGTTTTATGGCGTTGCAGGCGATGGGCAGTCCGACGGCCAGACAAGATGTTAAAGCGTTAAAACAGGCGGTACTGTCGCGTCCGGCTCCGAATCCTCAGTCTTTGCTGGCGGGGTTAGCGATGCTGGCGGATGTGGATTTGCGTGAATCGCTGCCGGATATCTCTGTACCTTTCCTTCGTTTATATGGCCGTTTAGATGGTCTGGTTCCGGTAAAAGTGGCAAACGATACTGCGAAACTGGCTGACCAAAGTGAGAGTTATATCTTTACTAAGTCCTCTCATGCTCCTTTTATGACGGAGGCGGAAAGTTTTTGTCAGCAAATACTTCAGTTCAGCCGCTGAGTATTAAATTGAGGAAAAAAACACCAATTAATTCTAAAATTATCTTTGGGCGGGTCGATATAAGTCGTAACTCAGGACTTATATTTAATAGGTCAGGCTGAGTTGGGCGATGCTGAGGAGGTTCAGCTATGATTGTGTCACCAAATAATATCAGTGTGCCACTTATCGCCCCATCAGTTAATGTGCTGACAGAATTGACTGCGCGTGACAACCGGGTTCGCGAGCCTGTTACTCCGGCAAAGCAACTGCAAAAAACGAATGCGGAACGCAAGATTAAGTCTGATGATAAACGACGTAGACGTGCTGCTTGGGATCCTGCCGAGCACCCTGAATACGAAGTGGGCGCCGAAGCGCAGATGGATTCATCTGGGCATCAATTGCCATCAAAGAGTCAACTTGAACATTTGTTCGATTTGCTCGCGTTAGTGACTTACAGCGAACATCAGGGTAAGGGCTATACAATAAGGTTTCGGCTACCCGGGCACATCATTGATGAAGCGATAACTGAAGGAAAAATGGCGCGTCGGCGTACCGTAATTAAATATCATTATGGTCATGCTGTTGCGCCGAACTCTCCTTCAGAAGTGCTGGCTATTCTATAGATAGTTAATCGCACATTAAAAATCCCCGCCAGTTTGATCCGGTGGGGATTTTTTTAGCGTTTCGCTTTTGCAAAAGCAGCGGCAAAAGCACCGCCCATTGCGCCGTTAGCCGGTTGTTCCGCTTTTGGTTTGCGCTGTTTTGACGGAGATGACGGGGTTCTTGGCCCGTTTCCGCGCGGGCGGCTCTCTTGTCCGGGTTCATCGGTTAAACGCATGGACAGGCTGATTCGCTTACGCTGAACATCGACTTCCATGACTTTGACTTTGACGATGTCGCCGGCTTTAACCACTTCGCGCGGATCAGAGACAAAGCGATCGGTAAGCGCTGAGATATGAACCAGGCCATCCTGATGCACGCCGATATCAATAAATGCACCGAAATTGGCTACGTTAGACACCACACCTTCGAGAATCATTCCCGGTTCCAGATCCGATACTTCATTGATACCGTCCGCAAACGTCGCGGTTTTGAACTCAGGACGAGGGTCGCGTCCCGGCTTGTCCAGCTCTTTTATAATGTCGGTAACGGTAGGAATACCAAAATTTTCATCGGTGTAATCGACCGCTTTCAGTGAGCGTAAGAAGTCACTGTTACCAATCAGTTTGTCTATTTTCTGCTGATTCTTTTCTGCAATCTGTTTTACTACCGGATAAGCCTCCGGGTGAACCGCAGACGCATCGAGCGGGTTTTTACCACCCATGATCCGTAAGAAGCCGGCACACTGTTCATACGCTTTAGGACCTAAACGAGGTACTTTTTTCAGGGTAGTACGGGCGTCGAAGCGACCGTTTTCATCACGGTACTCAATAATGTTTTGCGCCAGTGTTGTCGACAGTCCGGCAACCCGGGTCAGCAATGCGGCTGATGCGGTGTTAACATCCACCCCGACGGCGTTTACACAGTCTTCGACAATAGCATCAAGACGCTTGGCAAGCATAGATTGGTTTACATCGTGCTGATACTGGCCCACACCGATCGATTTCGGATCGATTTTCACCAGTTCGGCCAGTGGATCCTGTAAGCGACGGGCAATCGATACCGCTCCTCGGAGAGATACATCCATGTCCGGGAATTCTTTTGCTGCCAGCTCAGAGGCTGAATAGACCGAAGCCCCCGCTTCGCTGACCACAATTTTCTGTACCTTCAGATTGCTGCGCTTAATTAACTCGGCAGCAAAGTTATCGGTTTCACGAGAGGCGGTACCATTACCGATCGCAATCAGATCAACATTGTGCTGGCGGACCAGTTTGTCGATTGTCTGCAGCGATTTCTCGTATTGGTTCTGCGGCTGATGCGGATAAATCACGGAGGTAGCCAGTACTTTACCGGTTGCATCCACAACCGCCACTTTACAACCGGTGCGTAAACCCGGATCCAGACCCAGTGTCGCGCGGGGACCGGCCGGAGCTGCCATCAGCAAATCTTTTAAGTTGGTGGCAAATACCTCAATTGCTTCGATTTCAGCTCGTTCTTTCATCGCGCTCATCAGTTCCGTTTCCATATGCATCGAAACTTTAATCCGCCATGACCAACTGATCACCTGTTTACGCCATGCATCGGCCGGAGCCTGACTTAAGTGAATACCATAGTGTTGGGCAATAATGGTTTCACAATAGGATTCGCGCACCCCTTCTTCCTGTTCCGGATCGGCATTCATATTTAAGGAGAGGAAGCCTTCATTGCGGCCGCGCAACATTGCCAGCGCCCGGTGAGAGGGGGCTTTGCTGATTGCTTCCTGATGTTCGAAGTAATCTTTAAATTTCTCTCCAGCCTGTTCCTGCCCGGCAACCACCCGGGAGACGATATGTGCATTACGGTTTAAATGCTGACGAATTTTTTCCAGCAGATTGGCATCTTCAGCAATGCGTTCCATCACTATCGCGCGCGCACCATCCAGCGCCGCTTTGGTATCGTTGATGTTGTGCTCGCCGTTGAGATACTTTTGCGCTTCACTTTCCGGATCACAGTCTGCCTGATTCCATAAGCGGTCGGCTAACGGTTCAAGCCCCGCTTCAATCGCAATCTGACCTTTAGTGCGGCGCTTTGGTTTATATGGAAGATAGAGATCTTCAAGACGGGTTTTACTGTCGGCCCCTTTAATTTCCTGTGCCAGTTCCGTGGTTAGTTTACCCTGTTCTTCAATTGACTTCAGAATGGTCTGGCGGCGGTCTTCGAGTTCCCGCAGATAGGATAATCGGCTATCCAGAGTCCGTAATTGAGTATCATCCAGTCCGCCGGTTACTTCTTTACGGTAACGGGCAATAAATGGCACTGTGTTTCCATCATCAATTAAGGTGACTGCGGCGGTGACCTGCTCCGGGCGAACGTTCAGTTCCTGAGCAATGATTTTACAGATAGCTTGGCTCATCCGTTTCTCTTCTCTATATTTTGATGTTTCTTGACGATAAATGTTATCAATATGGGGACTTTAGATCTTATTTTCTATAGATTGCAGTTAAATCTAACTGGTTTTGTGTGTGAGATGTCAGATTGAAAACAAAATTAATTACCCGCGAGGGATACAACAAATTAAAAGAAGAACTGAATTACCTGTGGAATGAGCAACGTCCGGAGGTGACGAAGATCGTGACATGGGCAGCGAGCCTGGGTGACCGCTCGGAAAATGCAGATTACACCTTCAACAAACGTCTGCTCAGACAGATAGACCGGCGGGTTCGTTTTCTGAGAAAGCTACTTCCTGAATTAACCATCGTTGATTATTCGCCACAACAAGAGGGGAAAGTGTTCTTTGGTGCCTGGGTTGAGATTGAAAATGAAGCCGGGGATGTGAAGAAATTCCGCATTGTTGGTCCGGAAGAGATCTATGGTGATGCAAGGGACTATATTTCAATCGATTCGCCAATGGCGCGGGCATTACTTAAGAAAGAAGTGGATGATGAATTTACTGTGAGAACGCCGGAAGGCTATAAAGAGTGGTTCGTTAATTCCATTGAGTACGAGAAATCCTGACAATTAAAATGGGTTGAAGAGGCTGTTTAGCTGTTAAATGCATCGCTTTGTGTGATAACTGACCGGTTAAATCGAAATTAGATAAAAAAATGAGTTTTGCTATTGCCAATTGATATCGACTCCCTATAATGCGCCTCACCGACACGACATGGCCTGACAGGCACAAGCTGGAGTGGCGGGATGACGAAGCAATCAGCGAAGTTTACTTCTCAGCTGAGAAGTGGAAAGATTAAAAAAGTGTTTGACACTGAGATTTAATT
>JBNKRC010000025.1:0-14664 GCA_050296215.1 Vibrio sp.
GATAAATGGCTTTGGGCAGCACGTTTTTACAAAACACGCTCAATTGCACGAAATATGGTGGATGGCGGTAAAGTTCACTATAATGGGCAGCGTAGTAAACCAAGTAAAATCGTCGAAATAGGCGCGGTTATTACTCTGCGACAAGGTCATGAAGAAAAAACGGTGACCATCGAACAAATTTCAGATCAGCGCAGAGGGGCTTCAGAAGCCCAGTTACTCTATGCTGAAACTGAAGAAAGCATTAAGAAGCGTGAGCTGAATGCAATGCAGCGTAAACTTAATGCACACAATCCCAGTCCGGATCGCCGCCCCGATAAAAAGCAGCGCCGTGACATCATCAAGTTTAAAAATCAATAATCATCAAGCTGGAGTTTCCTCAATGGCAAACAATATTTTAAACCGCTACCTTTTCGATGACTTGTCGGTACGTGGCGAGCTGGTTCAACTGGATGAAACCTACCAGCGCATCATATCCAGCAAGGAATATCCGGCGTCAATTGAAAAGCTATTGGGTGAGCTGCTTGTTGCAACAACATTACTGACGGCCACACTTAAATTTGAAGGGTCAATCACTATTCAGCTACAAGGTGACGGTCCGGTTTCTCTTGCCGTAATTAATGGCGATAACAACCAACAGGTTCGTGGTGTTGCCCGCTGGGAAGGTGATATTGCCGAAAATGCAACCGTCCGGGAACTAATGGGCAACGGCTATCTGGTGATCACGATCGAACCGGATCAGGGCGAACGTTATCAGGGCATTGTTGGCCTGAACAGCGATAACCTTTCCGAAATTATCGAAGGATACTTTGAGCGTTCAGAACAGTTAAAAACCCGAATCTGGATTCGTACAGGTAACGTTCAGGGTACAGTGCATGCCGCAGGGATGTTATTGCAGGTGATGCCGGATGGCACAGGTGGCCCGGAAGACTTTGAGCATTTAGAAAAACTGACAGAGACCATTAAAGATGAAGAGCTGTTCACTCTCGATGCTAAAGAATTGCTCTACCGCCTGTATAACCAGGAAGTGGTTCAGCTTTTCACGCCACAACCGGTTGAATTTTATTGTGGCTGTTCCCGGGAACGCAGTGGTGCGGCCATAGTCACGCTACCGCCATCTGAAGTCTCTCAGGTATTGCAGGAAGAAGGGCATATTTCACTTCATTGTGATTACTGCGGAACCACCTATAAGTTTGATAAAACGGAGATTGATGATCTCTATGCGGAAGCAAATCCGGATAAGAAAACTCTTCATTAATCCGTAACGGAGCAACGAACGTCCTTTCCTGAAAAAGACCGGTTCTTCCGGTCTTTTATTTTTATAAATCAAATAATTAACTTAACCATCACTTCTGTAACAATCCTTTTTATTGACTTAAATTTCAATAACTATGTATTTCTCACTTCCACGCCTTAACTAAAACAAATTTGATTTCAATATGTGAACAAGCACCGGGAATGCCTATCTGGTGCGTGATCTTTTTTTGAACTATCTCCCTGTTTTCGATGCACCTCGTTGCTAGCATGGAAACCAGATAATTATAACTTTTAAAAAATCCCTACATTTAATTATTCCTAAAAAGGAGCACCTATGACTGTTATGGAACAAACAAAGGCTGCACAACTTGATCTTACCTCTTATGGCATCACAGGCGTAACAGAAGTGGTTCACAACCCAAGTTACGACATGTTGTTTGTTGAGGAAACCAATCCTAATCTGGAAGGCTATGAAAAAGGAGTAGTGACTGAACTGGGGGCCGTTTCCGTTGACACAGGAATCTTCACCGGCCGTTCACCTAAAGACAAATGTATCGTTTTAGATGACACCACCCGAGACACCATGTGGTGGACCTCTGATCATGCCAAAAACGATAACAAACCTATCAGTCAGGCAGTCTGGAATGATCTGAAACAGCTTGTAGCACACCAGCTATCAAACAAACGTTTGTTTGTGGTTGATTGTTACTGTGGTGCTAACCCGGATACCCGGTTAAATGTTCGCTTTGTTACTGAAGTCGCCTGGCAGGCCCACTTCGTGACTAACATGTTTATTCGCCCGACAGAAGAAGAACTGAAAACCTTCGAGCCTAGCTTTGTAGTCATGAACGGGGCAAAATGTACTAACAGCAAATGGCAGGAACATGGCCTGAATTCTGAAAACTTTACGGTATTTAACCTGACAGAGCGTATGCAGGTCATCGGCGGTACCTGGTACGGCGGCGAAATGAAGAAAGGCATCTTCGCC
The DNA here is from genome assembly GCA_050296215.1 of Vibrio sp. Classification (GTDB taxonomy): domain Bacteria; phylum Pseudomonadota; class Gammaproteobacteria; order Enterobacterales; family Vibrionaceae; genus Vibrio. Next base: position 2,243 of record JBNKRC010000025.1, read on the forward strand.
ATTATGAACTACTTTTTACCACTGAAGGACATTGCTTCAATGCACTGTTCAGCCAACATGGGTAATGATGGTGATGTGGCGATTTTCTTCGGTTTATCCGGCACCGGTAAAACCACGCTATCCACCGATCCTAAACGAGCTCTTATCGGTGATGATGAACACGGCTGGGATGATGAGGGTGTCTTCAACTTTGAAGGGGGGTGCTACGCCAAAACCATTAGCCTGTCTAAAGAGGCTGAGCCGGATATCTACAATGCCATCCGTCGTGATGCCTTGCTGGAAAACGTCACCGTACGCAATGATGGTTCGATTGATTTTGATGATGGTTCAAAAACTGAGAATACTCGTGTTTCTTACCCGATTCATCACATTGAAAACATCGTAAAACCGATCTCTAAAGGCGGCCCGGCGCAGAAAGTAATCTTCCTCTCTGCTGACGCATTCGGTGTTCTTCCTCCGGTTTCTAAACTCACACCGGAACAAACAAAATATCACTTCCTGTCCGGCTTTACGGCGAAACTGGCAGGTACTGAACGTGGTATCACCGAACCAACCCCAACCTTCTCAGCGTGTTTCGGAGCCGCATTCCTGACGCTGCATCCGACAAAATACGCCGAAGTACTGGTAAAACGAATGGAAGCCGCCGGTGCAGAAGCTTATCTGGTCAATACCGGCTGGAGCGGTACCGGTAAGCGTATCTCGATTAAAGATACCCGAGGTATTATTGATGCCATACTGGATGGCTCTATAGATAAAGCAGAAATGAAAGAAGTTCCAATCTTTAACCTGCAAGTTCCGACAGCGCTGCCTGGTGTTGATCCTGCCATTCTTGATCCTCGGGATACCTATGTAGATCCACTGCAATGGCAAAGTAAAGCGGAAGATCTGGCTTCCCGCTTTATCAAAAACTTTGAGAAATACACTGACAACGCAGAAGGTAAAGCTCTTGTCTCTGCCGGCCCGCAATTAGATTAACCTGCCCGCTGAATTCTCTTAACTTTGCAGCAAGCCCCTATTTTCAGGGGCTTTTTTGTTGAAGAAAATAACGTTTTGCTCCAACCTGTTACTCTGCTTGCGGGAGATTGGCTAACATGTTCCAAAATATTATTCGATTATTAACGGTTATTTCTGTTGGGTTACTACTGAGCCTGGTCGCCGTGATTATCATTGTTAATAGTTCGTTGCTCACCCCAACCACTGAATTTTTGCTCAGCCAGTGGCTCTCTTCCGATACAAAAATTGGCCAGGTAACCTACACGGCCCCGAATCACTTGACCCTGAACAACGTAATTCTTAATAACGACGTCCCGATAAAACGTATTGATGTCTGGCCAACACTATATCCAAAGCAACTCAGTAAGCCGGAATTTGATGCATTATTGCTGAACGGATTTGTGATTAACTCAGACCAAAAGTTACCATTGCCTTTGCAAAAATGGAACATCCACCAGCTTTCGCTCAATGATGTTTCGCTACAGCTTGGAGAGTGGCAGGCAAAGCACACCGATATCCAATGGATCAACCCCGAGTGGCAACCACACTCAATCTGGCCTTATGGCACATTTCAGATCCATACCAGGCAATTGAACTGGCAACATGAACAGTTTCTGAACTTACTGGTTAACGGAGATATCCGACCGGCGCAGAGTCAGTTAAATGGCCTCTCATTTAAATGGAATAATGCTTCAATTCAGGCCCGGGCCTTTAAAGATGCCACCGATGACCAGTGGGTGGTAAATGAGCTGACTCTGGAAAATCTGCAAATTTCCGGCTCAGATTTTTCCCCGGAACGCCGAGATAAGCTCCTGGGGCTGACCGCCTATATTAAGAAAATTGATCGGGCCGATCTATTGAGAGGGCAAATTGAGTGGAACTCAGCAACTTTCAACAATCTGGAACTTTCTGTCACCAATCTGGATATCAATCAATCTCTGTTATGGCAGCAAAACGATACTCATCTTTCACTGAAAGCGGAAGGCATTGAAGATCAGGGCATTTTATGGGTTGAGCCAAATCTTAAATTGGAGCTCAATGATCAGTCTGTCGATATTCAGGATCTGAATACCGAATTGTCTGGCGGCGATATTTATTTCTCTGCCCTGTTACAGCCAGCTCAGGCACAGATTCGCAAACTGGATATTATCGGTGTCAGACATTCTATTGAGGAGCGGCTACCGCACTATGACTCGTTGCTGAGTTACCTTCAGCAACTGGAAAAATTACAGGTAGATAAATTAAGCATACACAATGGACAACTTATCCAGCTGGCAAACCAGCCTTACTGGCAATTGTCAGGAATAAATTTAGATCTGAATCAGGCAAGCCTCATCGACAAAAAGCAGTGGGGGTTATGGAATGGCCGGTTTTATGCGTCTGTAAATAGTTTAAGTTATGACAAAGTACTCGCGACTCAAGCCATTGCAGAAATGCAGAGTGATGGCACGCGCTGGGATCTATCTCGTTTTTTTATGCCTTTCAGCGTGGGTTACATTAATGCTAAAGGAGAATGGCTTTTTGGCTCTGCCGGAAAACCCTGGAAGCTTGATGCAGAAACTGACAGTCTGCCGTTAAAATTATTCGATTCTTGGCCGCTGCCACTGAAAATTCAGGGGTTACTGGATCTCAGACTGACCGCGCATGGCCTGTCCGGAGATGAAACCATTTTACGCCATACTCTGTCAGGGGCACTTGATGCATCGATCCGTCAGGGTTCAGTGGCTCTTCCCGATGCAGATGCCACCGTTAATCAGCCCTTCTCTTTGGAAGGGCTGCACATTAATGCCAATAACGGAATGCTGGAAGCCAATGACGCAATCGCACAGGGACCTGAATTTTACGGGACATTGCACGGCGGACTCGATCTTAGATCCGATAACAACCGGCAACAGCTCTCTCTTACCTTCACGGAAAATGGTGTAAATAAAACTCTCGATATATTAAATCCGGCCGCTAATTAGAGATTAATCTCTGGTAATCAGGAATGAGCATATAGGTGCCGACAAAACGTACCGCGGTTTGGTCGGCGCTTTTAATTGTCACATTAACCACTATCCGCGCTTTACGCCCCGACTCTAACCGGTCCAGATCGCCACTGATATCATCCAGCGAAGTCGACGCAATCGGAGCTTCAAGCACCGGCTTATGGTAGCGCACCTTGCTATCCACCAATACGATATCGCCTTTCAGGTTTCTTTCTTTCATCAGCAACCAGGCCATTCCCCAGCCGGTTAATGTCGCCAAAGTGAAAGCCGCGCCGGCAAACATACTGTTATGCGGATTAAGATTAGGATTAAGCGGTGCGCTGCACTCAAACTGGAATCCGGTATATTGATTTATCTTGATCCCCATTTTGTCACTAATCGGGATTTGCTGCGCCCAACGCTCTTGCAGTTCATTACACCACTCCGGCTTGCGCTGTACACTTGCCATGAGATCCAGTGGCTTAACCATTTGCTGATGACGAACAGGGCCCCGTTCATCACTAAGTGCACCACGTCGTTCAAACCCGTTTTTTTCATAGAAAGCAATCGCATCTTCGCGGGAATTACAGACCAGACGCTTGGCGCCTTCCTGGCAGGCAAGAGACTCGAGCGTCACCAGCAGGAATGAGCTCATTCCTTTGTTACGCCGATTCGCCTTCACCGCCATAAAACGGATTTGCCCTTCATTATCAGGTGTAATATACAGCCGTCCAATTGCCATCGGACGTCCCCGGCTATCAAGAATCATCCGGTGATGGCTCACAGAATCATATTCGTCACGTTCTGAGCCCAGAGGCAAATGCCACGGTTCGCGCAACATTTGCCAGCGAAAATGAAAATACTTAGTGATCTGGTTTTCTGTCGTCGGGTTTATGATTTTGAACATTGGTTTCTACTCATTATCCATCCGGCATTAATATCGCTATGCTTGAAGCCAAAACGTCACCGGACCATCGTTTATCAGAGCCACCTTCATATTTGCTGCAAACCGCCCGGTCTGAGTCGGAATTATCTCATGACTCAGCTGACTGAACAGTTCATAAAGACGCTTTGCCTCATCAGGTTCTGCACCACGGGAAAATCCGGCCCTTGTGCCTTTTTTCGTATCAGCCGGCAGAGTGAACTGAGAAACCACCAGCAGCTCTCCATCAACGTGTTGGACATTCAGGTTCATCTTACCCTGTACATCTTCAAAAACACGGTATTGAGTGACCCGCTCAACCAGGCGCTTAGCTTTAGCTTCATCATCGCCCTTTTCAACACCAAGCAACACCAGTAAACCTTTACCAATTTTCCCCACGATCTCACCTTCGACCGTTACCGAGGCTTCACTTACCCTTTGAATCAAGGCTATCACTGCCGACTTCCTTATCTTGATTTTGAGATTCCGAGTTTACCATGTCTGCTGAATCTCTCCACTTTTCACGTTCCCCTAAGGTCGCAGTCATCTCTGCGCCCAGAAGAACAATAAACCAGCACAAATATACCCAGACAAACAGAATCGGAATGGCAGCCAAAGCACCATAAATCACCTGATATGAGGGAAAATTAGTAATGTATAATGCAAAACCTTTCTTACTGGCTTCAAACAATATTGCAGCAAAAACAGCCCCGATAAGAGCATCCGTCACCTTAACCCGCATATTCGGAACAAACAAATATAAACCGGTAAAAGCGAGCAAAGACAACACAAAAGGCAAACCAACCAGCATGGAAGTAACAACACTGCTGATGGTTTCACTGTCCAACAGACGTATTGAGGTAACATAAGAGGTCACGGCAATACTGGCTCCGACCATGATCGGTCCTAAGGTCAATACCATCCAGTACATCGAAAACGAAAGTACCCAGCTCCGCTTTTTCTTAACCCGCCAGATATAGTTTAAGCTCGAATCGATATTAGAAATCAAAGTCACGGCAGCAACAAATAAAAACGCACCACCGACAGCCGTCATTTTTCCTGCATTCGCGATAAATCCCGTCAATGCCTCGTGCACTGCCGCACCGGCCGCCGGAACAAAATTAGTAATAACAAAATTCTGAATGGTTTCACCGACACCGCTGAAGACGGAGAATAAACTCAGGACCGACAGCAGGACAGTTAACATGGGAACAATAGAAATGAGGGTTATATAGGCGAGATAACCGGCACTGACACTGATTCTGTCATGATCGATCCGCAAACGGTAATAACGTAAAAATTCGCCGAACCTTTGTACTAAGGGAGAGTGAATCACAAGACCTCCTCAACTCAATCTGGCAATAATTTTTAGTAAGAAGAGGATTAAATTATAAATGATTTTCAATAAATAAGGGCGAGATAATTATCTCGCCCTTATCAAATCAGATAGCTGACAGTTTAGCCACGATTCGCACGTTTACGATCGTTTTCTGTCAGATGTTTCTTACGGATACGAATGCTTTCTGGTGTAACTTCAACCAATTCATCATCATCAATGAATTCCAGAGCCTGCTCCAGCGTATATTTAATCGCAGGAGTCAGAACCTGAGCTTCATCGGTACCAGAAGCACGAACGTTGGTTAGCTGTTTGCCTTTCAGACAGTTTACTGTCAGGTCATTCGAACGGTTATGAATACCGATGATCTGCCCTTCATAAACTTCATCTGCGTGTTCAGTAAACAGACGACCACGTTCCTGCAGGTTAAACAGCGCATAAGTTAACGCTTTACCGGTTGCATTTGAAATCAGAACACCATTCTGGCGCTGACCAATATTGCCGCCTTTATGTGGACCATAATGATCAAATGTATGGTACAGCAGACCAGAACCAGACGTTAAAGTCATGAACTCAGTCTGGAAACCAATCAGACCACGTGATGGCATGATGAAGTCTAAACGAACACGACCTTTACCATCCGGAGACATATCTTTCAGTTCACCTTTACGGATACCGATGTTTTCCATAATGCCACCCTGATGCTCTTCGAGAACATCGATGGTAACTGTTTCAAACGGTTCCATTAATTGGCCGTCTTCTTCGCGCAGGATAACTTCCGGACGAGAAACCGCCAGCTCAAATCCTTCACGACGCATATTTTCAATCAAAATTGAAAGGTGCAGTTCACCACGACCAGATACACGGAACTTGTCTGGATCATCGGTCTGTTCTACACGTAATGCAACGTTGTGCACCAATTCTTTTTCAAGACGCTCAAGAATATTACGTGAAGTAACAAATTTACCTTCTTTACCCGCAAATGGAGAGGTGTTTACCTGGAAGGTCATAGTTACTGTTGGTTCATCCACGCTAAGAGCAGGAAGAGCTTCCACATTGTTTACGTCACAGATAGTATCAGAGATCTTTAGCTCACCCAACCCTGTGATTGCGATGATATCACCAGCTGTTGCCTGATCGACATCGTGACGTTCTAAGCCCAGGTAACCAAGAACGGTACCAACTTTACCGTTACGCTTCTTACCATCAGCTCCAACCACTGCAACTTGCTGGTTTGGCTTAACCGTACCACGAGTCACACGACCGACACCGATAACACCAACATATGAGCTGTAGTCAAGCTGTGAAATTTGCATCTGCAATGAACCATCAAGATCAACGCTTGGCGCTTCAACCTGATCAACGATAGTCTGGAAAAGAGGTTCCATGTTTTCGCCGGTTTCACCTTCTTCAAGCGTCGCCCAACCATTTAGCGCTGATGCATAAACAACTTTAAAGTCCAGCTGTTCGTCTGATGCACCCAGGTTGTCAAAAAGATCGAACACCTGATCCATAACCCAGTCAGGACGAGCTCCCGGGCGATCAATTTTGTTAATAACCACGATTGGTTTCAAACCGTGAGCAAACGCTTTTTGTGTTACAAAGCGAGTCTGAGGCATAGGACCATCAACAGCATCAACAATAAGCAATACGCAGTCTACCATCGACATGATACGCTCAACTTCGCCACCGAAATCTGCGTGTCCCGGAGTATCTACGATGTTGATACGGTAATCATTCCAGTTAATCGCAGTATTTTTCGCCAGGATAGTGATCCCACGTTCCTTTTCGATGTCATTGGAGTCCATCACACGCTCTTCAACTTCGCCGCGAGACTGCAATGTCCCTGACTGTTGTAAAAGCTTATCAACAAGAGTCGTCTTGCCGTGGTCAACGTGCGCAATAATTGCGATATTTCTTAATTTATCAATCTGTGATGTCGTCATGGATTCTATATCATTTAAGTGAAAGTCAAAGGCTCCGGAGAATGCCAACGGGGCCCGACAAATTTTTTACGTAAAAAGTGGCGAATAATTTACCAGATTTTGAGGAAAAGCCTAGAAATATGTGATCTTCAACATACAAAATTCTTTATTTAACACTAAATACCCGTAAAGGTGAGTGAGTAGATTGTTGACTTGAAACAAATTGATCCGAATTCTGTTCAAATGCTGATTGACAAATCACCTCATGTTAGTGCTGAATAGAGGGATATGTAGCTTCTATTTGGTGCAAGAAATACAACCTGAGCACCAAAATGAAGCATTGGTGAATCATTTTAGTGCAAAGCGAATAATAATCGCAAGCCCAACTTGCATTAACGCCTTGAATTAAAAGGATTTATAAACCTGGCATAGATTTAGCTTGAAAACCGCAGCAATGATTATGCTCTATTAGTTGCAAAATGAGTTGATGCACTTTCGAAGCAAATCGAGCGTTTACCGATTTTTTAACACTGGAGGTTATCCAAGATGTCAGTAGAAAATGTTCTATCGCTGATCCAAGAAAACGAAGTTAAGTTTATTGACTTACGCTTTACTGATACAAAAGGTAAAGAACAACACGTATCTATCCCTTCACACCAAGTCGATGCTGACTTCTTCGAAGACGGAAAAATGTTCGATGGTTCTTCAGTTGCTGGCTGGAAAGGAATCAACGAATCAGACATGGTTCTAATGCCTGATGCATCAACTGCAGTTCTTGACCCATTCACAGAAGAAGCAACTCTGAACATCCGTTGTGACGTTTTAGAGCCAGCTACAATGCAAGGTTACGATCGCGATCCACGTTCTATCTCTCTACGTGCAGAAGAGTACCTACGTTCTACTGGTATTGCTGATACTGTTCTATTTGGTCCAGAACCAGAATTCTTCCTGTTTGACGATGTTAAATACTCAGCAGACATCTCTGGCGCGATGTACAAAATCGACGACGTAGAGGCTTCATGGAACACTGGCGCTGAAATCGAAGGCGGTAACAAAGGTCACCGTCCAGGCGTTAAAGGCGGTTACTTCCCAGTAGCTCCTGTTGACTCATCTCAAGATATCCGTTCTGCTATGTGTCTAATCATGGAAGAAATGGGTCTTGTTGTTGAAGCTCACCACCACGAAGTTGCAACTGCTGGTCAGAACGAAATCGCATGTCGTTTCAACACAATGACTCTGAAAGCTGACGAAACTCAAATCCTGAAATACGTTATCCATAACGTTGCTCACGCTTACGGTAAAACGGCTACATTCATGCCTAAACCACTAGTTGGCGACAACGGTTCTGGTATGCACTGCCACCAGTCTCTGGGTAAAGACGGCGTTAACCTGTTCTCTGGTGACAAATACGGCGGTCTGTCTGAGATGGCTCTATACTACATCGGTGGTATCATCAAGCACGCTCGCGCAATCAACGCATTTGCTAACCCAGCAACTAACTCATACAAACGTCTGGTTCCTGGATTCGAAGCACCAGTAATGCTTGCTTATTCTGCTCGTAACCGTTCTGCTTCTATCCGTATCCCAGTGGTACCTAGCCCTAAAGCATCTCGTATCGAAGTTCGTTTCCCAGATCCAGCAGCTAACCCATACCTGGCATTCGCAGCAATGCTGATGGCTGGTATCGATGGTATCCAGAACAAGATCCACCCAGGAGAAGCAGCAGATAAAGACCTTTACGATCTACCTGCAGAAGAAGCAGCACAAATTCCAACTGTTGCTGAATCTCTAGAACAAGCTCTAGCAGCTCTTGATGCAGACCGTGAGTTCCTGACTAAAGGTGGCGTGTTCTCTGATGACTTTATCAATTCTTATATTGATCTTAAAGCTCAGGATGTTGAAAAACTAAACATGACTACTCACCCTGTAGAATTCCAAATGTACTACTCTGTATAATTGGTATTTTTATCGATTCAAAAAAGCTCGCTCCGGCGAGCTTTTTTATTTCCGGTTAAAAACGGTATTTCCATCATTACTTATTGATATATCTGGTTAATTATTCGTTAATTGGATACTCGTTAACTATTTCGGGCAAGGTAATTGCATTATTAGTGATATATATTGGTGCACTATATGCAAGTCATTGTTTTATACACTTTCGCTTAATAAATGATCTTGTTTTTAGTTGTTAATGCGCCATACTAACAATCACATCGCACAATAATGGTGCATTGCATCATTATGAGTCAGAAGATAGGTCAACCCATGTGTAGCGAGTTAAGTGAAACGATAGTCAATAATATTGTCACATCCACTCTGATATTGGATGAGTCCCTGCGTGTGCGATATGCCAACCCAGCGGCTGAACAGCTATTCTCACAAAGCGTAAAACGTATTATTAACCAGCCATTATCTAACTTAATTCAGCACGCTTCTATGGATCTCGCATTGCTTTCACAGCCCCTCCAAAGCGGCCAGAGCATCACCGACAGCGATGTTACGTTTGTTGTAGATGGAAAACCCCTGATGCTTGAGGTGACCGTGAGTCCATTATCGTGGCAAAAGCACGTTATGTTACTGGTTGAAATGAGAAAAATAGGGCAACAGCGACGACTGAGCCAGGAGCTGAATCAACACGCCCAGCAGCAGGCAGCTAAATTATTGGTCCGGGGGTTAGCTCACGAAATCAAAAACCCGCTAGGCGGGCTACGGGGAGCAGCTCAGTTACTTGAACGAATGCTGCCTGATCAAAGCCTGACCGAGTATACCCAGATCATTATTGAACAGGCAGACAGGTTACGAGCCTTAGTCGACAGGCTTCTTGGACCGCAAAAGCCCGGCAAAAAACGTTCGGAAAACCTGCACCTGATTTTAGAAAAGGTACGCCAGTTAGTTGAACTTGATGCGCATTCAAATCTGACCATCGAACGTGACTATGACCCAAGCCTGCCTAATATCGTAATGGATACCGATCAAATCGAACAGGCACTACTTAACATCGTCAGTAATGCTGCACAAATTCTGACAAAGCAAGAGCATGGAAAAATAACCTTGCGCACCAGAACCGTGCACCAGGCGAATATCCATGGCCAGCGCCATAAGCTTGTGGCAAGAATTGAAATAATCGATAACGGACCCGGAATTCCCACTGAATTACAGGACACTCTTTTCTATCCGATGGTAAGCGGTCGAGAAGGGGGAACAGGGCTGGGTTTGTCAATCTCACAAAATATTGTCGACCAGCATAACGGTAAAATTGATGTAGAGAGCTGGCCGGGCAGAACAACATTTACTATTTATTTACCAATCAACGAACGTTAGTAACCGTTACGATTGAGGATACAAGATTATGAGTAAAGGGTATGTATGGGTTGTCGATGATGACAGTTCAATCCGCTGGGTAATGGAAAAGACCCTATCATCAGCTAACATAAAATGCGAAACATTCTCTGATGCAGAAAGCGTATTAATGGCATTAGAAAGGGAAACACCGGATGTATTAGTTTCCGACATTCGAATGCCTGGCATCGACGGTATTGAACTGCTTCATCAGGTTCATTCTCGCTCTCCGGATCTACCGGTCATTATCATGACGGCTCATTCGGATTTAGATGCCGCCGTTAACGCCTATCAAAAAGGTGCGTTTGAGTATCTTCCTAAGCCTTTTGATGTCGATGAAACGCTCACGCTAGTTGAACGTGCTATTGCTCATGGGCAAGAAACTCGCAAGGAAAACTCACAACTGTTAGATGCACAGGAGAGCGCACCTGAAATTATTGGTGAAGCGCCTGCAATGCAGGAAGTATTTCGTGCCATTGGCCGTTTATCCCGCTCATCAATATCGGTCTTAATTAATGGCGAATCGGGTACCGGTAAAGAATTAGTTGCTCACGCCCTGCACCGACACAGTCCCCGGGCCCAAAAGCCCTTTATTGCACTAAACATGGCCGCTATTCCTAAAGACCTGATAGAATCAGAACTATTCGGCCATGAAAAAGGCGCCTTCACTGGTGCGAATAATGTTCGTCAGGGTCGTTTTGAACAGGCCAATGGCGGTACGCTGTTTCTTGATGAAATCGGTGATATGCCGTTAGATATCCAGACCCGCCTTCTGCGCGTACTTGCTGATGGTCAGTTTTACCGAGTAGGTGGACACTCGGCGATCAAAGTTGATGTACGTATTGTTGCCGCAACGCACCAAAACCTGGAAAAACTGGTTCATCAGGGAAAATTCCGTGAAGACCTTTTTCACCGCCTGAACGTTATTCGTATCCAGATACCAGCGCTTCGTGAGCGAAAACAAGATATCGAGAAACTGACCAAGCACTTCTTAGCTTTAGCGGCTAAAGAACTGGGAGTTGAAGTAAAAACGTTACATTCAAAAACGATCGATATTCTGAATCGTTTAGACTGGCCGGGTAATGTCCGCCAGTTAGAAAACATGTGTCGCTGGTTAACGGTAATGGCGAGTGGTACAGAAGTGCTGCCTAGTGATTTACCGGCTGAATTGCTTTCTGAGAAAAAAAGTACAGAGTTTGACAGTGATACCAGCTGGCAAAAACAGCTGGAGTCATGGGCTAAAGCAGCACTGGCATCAGGACAGACAGAACTGCTTTCCTATGCCTTACCTGAATTTGAAAGAATTTTGCTGGAAGCCGCACTGAACCATACCAACGGCCATAAACAAGATGCGGCAAAAGTACTGGGATGGGGACGCAACACGTTAACCAGAAAACTCAAAGAGCTTTATTAACATCTCCGATACCAGGACCGATAGCTTAAAAATCATGTTTTAAGCTATCGGTTTATATTCTTGCCTCAAATTTCTTTCACATCTGCCCCTTATCTTTTTTATACTTGAACTAAATAGTCAATTAAGTAGTAACAAGTATGATTAATCGCGCCTTACCCCTTACCGATATCCATCGTCATCTTGACGGAAATATACGCACGAGAACCATTATCGAACTGGCACACAAACACAATCTTAGTTTGCCCAGCTTCGATGAAAAAACACTTACTCCTTATGTTCAGGTCGTGGAGAATGAGCCTTCACTGGTCGCATTCCTGTCAAAACTAGATTGGGGTGTAAAGGTACTGGGTGATCTGGATGCCTGCCGTAGAATAGCTTTAGAGAATGTTGAGGATGCCTGTAAAGCCGGCATCGACTATGCTGAATTACGCTTCTCTCCTTACTATATGGCGATGACTTATAACCTTCCATTAGAAGGCGTAGTGGAAGCTGTCATTGATGGCGTAAAAGAAGGAATTGACTAATA
>JBNKRC010000026.1:0-14536 GCA_050296215.1 Vibrio sp.
CCAAGCCTCTTTGCGTCAAAAAGGGGCTTTTTTGTACGTTTTTTATTTCAAAATGCGAGCTACGTGCCCGGCTATTGTGCGAATCCTTATTTTTAAAACTATCAATGTAAAACTTGCTTCCATTTGCCATGACTTACTGGTAAATATGTTGAGTACTGTGGGAAATAAACGCAGAACCAACAACAAAAACACATCATTTACAGCATAAAGCTTCGTAATAAGGAGTCAAGATGAAAGCAGGAAGATTACTGGTTACTGCAGCGCTTGCGGGAGCTGCACTGCTCTCTTCTGCCAGCATTATGGCAAAGACAGCAACAGTTGCGGTATCTCAAATTGTAGAGCATCCGGCGCTTGATGCGACCCGTCAGGGTTTGCTGGACGGATTAAAGGCTAAGGGCTACGAAGAAGGCAAAAATTTAAAATTCGAATTTAAAACAGCTCAGGGTAATCCGGCTATCGCGGTTCAGATTGCGCGCCAGTTTATTGGTGAAGCGCCGGATGTTCTGGTAGGCATCGCGACCCCGACCGCGCAGGCGCTTGTTTCTGCAACCAAATCTATTCCGGTTGTATTTACCGCCGTTACTGATCCGGTTGGTGCGAAACTGGTTAAGACCCTGGAAAAACCAGGAAAAAATGTAACTGGTCTTTCCGATTTATCTCCGGTTGCTCAGCATGTTGAACTGATCAAAGAGTTATTGCCAAATGTTAAAACGATTGGCGTTGTGTATAACCCGGGGGAAGCGAATGCAGTGAGTCTGATGGAATTACTGAAAAGCAGCGCGAAAGCTCAGGGAATTCAACTTGTTGAAGCTACCGCACTGAAAAGTGCGGACGTACAGTCTGCGACTCAGGCTATCGCAGATAAGTCAGATGTGATCTATGCGCTTATCGATAACACCGTTGCAAGTGCAATTGAAGGTATGATTGTCGCAGCAAATCAGGCTAAAACTCCGGTATTTGGTGCTGCTACGTCGTATGTAGAACGTGGTGCATTTGCGAGTCTGGGTTTTGATTATTATCAGATTGGTGTGCAGACTGCAGATTATGTTGTTGCTATTCTGGAAGGAACTGATCCGGGTTCACTCGATGTTAAAGTGGCAAAAGGATCAGATCTTATTATTAACAAAGGTGTAGCAGAAAAGTTGGGGGTAACTATTCCTCAAACTGTTCTCGATCGGGCAACAAAAATTATCGAATAATTATTAGAGGGTGGGAGGTTACTCCCACTCAATTTTAAGCAGAAAGGGAGTCCGTATGTCTGCTTTTGCTTTTTTTGGAGCCTTAGAAATTGGGCTTGTTTATGGGTTAGTCGCGTTAGGTGTTTATCTGACGTTTCGCGTACTCGATTTTCCAGACCTTAGTGTTGATGGAAGTTTTCCGATGGGTGCCGCTGTTGCAGCCACGGCTATAGTCTCAGGTATTGACCCCTGGCTCGCGACATTTATGGCAATTATTGCCGGTGCTGTCACGGGGTGGGTCACTGCATTTCTAACGGTTCGTTGTGGCATTCTGAATTTGCTGGCATCGATCTTAACGATGATCGCGGCTTTTTCGATCAATATTCGTATTATGGGGCGTCCGAACGTTGCCCTGATTGGTTCCGATACCATTCTGACTCCATTTGAGGAGTTGGGTGATCCAATGCTCATGCGTCCGTTAGTTGTCGGTGTCTTAGTCTTGCTTTCCGCAATGTTTGTGGTCCGCCTGTTGAATAGTGATTTTGGTTTAGGTTTGCGCGCTACGGGGGTTAATGCCCGGATGGTTGCGGCACAGGGCGCGAGTACGGCCTTTTATACCTACTTCGGACTTGCGCTATCGAACGGTTTTGTTGGTTTTGCGGGAGCATTGTTTGCCCAGACCAACAGTTTTGCTGATGTGACATCCGGTGTCGGTACTATCGTTGTTGGTCTTGCATCGGTTATTCTCGGTCAAACACTGATTCCTGGTAAAAAAATCTGGGTAGCGGTGGTCGCGGTAATTATCGGTTCGGTGTTATACCGTCTGGCGGTCGCATTTGCACTGAGTACCGGTATGTTTGGCCTGCAGGCTTCCGATCTTAATTTAGTTACCGCAGTGCTGGTGGCTGCAGCTCTGATTATGCCTCGCATGAAAAAACGCATGAATTCAAGAAAGTCATTCGGAGGTAAAGCATGATTCGCTTAGAAAACATTCAGGTGACTTTTAACCCTGGAACCATTCTGGAGAACCAGGCGTTGCGCGGTGTTGATCTTCTGGTTCCGCAACATCAGTTCTTAACGGTTATCGGTTCAAACGGCGCCGGTAAATCGACCTTACTTGGCGCCGTTACCGGTGAAACGCCGATGATTGGCGGTAAAGTTCTCATCGATGAAATAGATGTAACCCGTCAGACTGTCGATCAGCGCGCAAGTTTATGCGCCCGGGTTTTTCAGGATCCGTTAGCCGGAACCTGTGGTGCCTTGACGATCGAAGAAAATATGGCGCTGGCCTACATGCGTGGTAAACGTCGTGGCTGGGCGCATTCTTTATCCGGTAAGCGTCGGAAGCTATTTCAGGAGCGTATCAGTATTCTTGGATTAGGTCTGGAAGACCGTCTTGGTGACAGCATCGGCCTGTTATCAGGTGGTCAGCGTCAGGCTGTAAGTCTGGTGATGGCAACGCTGTCAGATAGTAAATTGTTGTTATTAGATGAACATACTGCCGCACTCGATCCGCGTATGGCTGCATTTATTATTGATTTGACGAAAAAGATCGTTAAAGAGTTTAACCTGACGGTAATGATGGTAACTCACTCTATGAAAGATGCACTGGCTTGCGGAGACCGTACCGTTATGCTTCATCAGGGCAAGATTGTGCTGGATGTTGCCGGTGATCAGCGAGCACATATGGATGTGCCTGATTTGTTAAACATGTTCTCAAAAGTTCGTGGAGAAGAGCTGGCCGATGACGGTTTGTTATTGGGTTAGTCTCCGTCAGTTAATTTGGCTGCTTTCATATAGCACGGTTTGATAATAAAAAAGCACTGATTTCTATCGGTGCTTTTTTGTATTCTTATTTAATTATTTTGGTACATGTTATCCCGGTAGTGCTTAATCTCATCCACAATTGCCTCAACCTGAGTATGTGTGCGAATAAGCTGAAACAGTTCTTTCGCTTCCGGATAGCCGTGACGCAGATAGGAAAACCATTGCTTTACACGCTGCGGATAATATTTACTTTTATCTCCGCGCACTTCGTAATCGGAATATTTGATAAGCAGCTCAACCACATCAGGCCATGCCATTGCTGGTTGATCATGCTTAACCATATTGCCCAGATTAGGGATGGTTAACGCGCCACGGCACACCATTAAAGAATCGACTCCGGTTACATTACGGCACGCTGTTCCATCCTGATAATTCCAGATTTCGCCATTGGCAATCAGAGGCAGGCGGGTGCGGCGACGAATCTGGTCGATGTAATGCCATTTGATTTCGCTGGCTTTATAGCCGCCGGATTTTGTTCGGGCATGCACGGTTAACTCATTGGCACCAGCCTGTTCTATCGCATCGACAATTTCAAAACAGTCATCAGGGTTGTCGATGCCTAAGCGAATTTTTGCACTGACCGGAACTGAGCTGTCTACGGCTTCACGACATGCTTTTACTATCTGATAAATGCTTTCAGGGGTTTCGAGCAATGCCGCTCCACCTTTGTGGCGGTTTACGGTTTTCGCCGGGCAGCCAAAGTTCAGATCAATACCTTGTGCACCGAACTCTACGGCGTGAATGGCATTTTCTGCCATCCAGTCGGGATCCTGGCCCAGTAACTGAACATGCACAGGTGTGCCGGAGCGGGTACGGGCACCGGTTAATAGCTCCGGACAGAGTCGGTGAAAGACCTTTTTAGGCAGATGCTGATTGGTTACACGTACGAATTCAGTGACACAAAGATCATAGTCATTGATTTCGGTAAGCAATTCGCGCATTAAATGGTCTAACACGCCCTCCATCGGGCCAAGGATAACTCGCATTCTCAGTTCACTGTTATTTTCAGGAGGCGCGATTGTATTCATCGTCCGATAAAAAGTCACGCAGTTATGCCCGACAATTATTTGGGTATCACTCAGAGTTGGTTATAATTGCATGCTTGAATTTCTATTAGATGATGTCCGGCCAATGAATTACTCAGTAATCGATCTTTCAACTTACCAATGCGATGAATCTGCCAGCTTTATTGAAGGTGCAGTTCTGGCTGCAAATATGGCAGTTAAGCCGATGCCGATCGAACAGTGGTTGCCCGATATCGCGGGTGAGGAATATCAGGCGTTAATTCCTGCTGTTGAGATCCAGTTCCATCAACAATATGCATTATTGATGGCAAATCAGTACTCGATAACGAGCATTCTTCAGACAGAAGAGAATCCGCAAGCGCTGGGTGATTTCAGTGAAGGGTTCATGAGAGTGTGGGAATCCGTTGAAGTCCAATGGTTTGATACCCGTATCCCGGACGGTTCGCTGCGAATGTTGCAGGCACTGTTAACCACCATGATGCTGGCGATTGATGAAGAGCAGACTCAGCAACAGATGCGGGAATCAGGAATTGATACCCCACCACAATTAGCAGAAATGGTGGAAAATTTAGATTTGATGATTAATGAAGTGGCCAATACAGCCAATGACCTGCAGTTAGGTGCCAAAGCAGTACGTGTGAATCCGTATAAAGAGGTTGGGCGAAATGATCCATGCCCGTGTGGTAGTGGCAAAAAGTACAAACAATGCTGTTTATAACAGAACTTAATCATGAGATTGCTTTCCAACAGTACAATGACAATAAATTTGCTATAACCCGTTATAACGAGAGCAATTAATATCCATATCAGGAGAATTTCATGAAAAAATGGCTGGCATTATTAGTGGTAAGTTTCTCAGCTCTTGCTACGCCTAAACAAGAATTAGCCGATCGTCTGGCCATCAACCGGGGATTCAGTGCCCGGTTTGATCAAACCGTCAAAAGCGCTGATGGCGAGGTATTGTCGCAGGGCAGAGGCAAAGTGGATATTACCCGGCCAAGCCTGTTTCGCTGGGAAACGTTAGCCCCGGATGAAAACCTGATTGTTTCAGACGGAAAGACAGTGTGGTATTACAGCCCGTTTGTTGAGCAGGTATCAATTTATAATCAGGATCAGGCAACCGCACAGACGCCTTTCGTATTGCTAACCCGCAATAATCCGAAAGACTGGGATAAATATGATGTGGCGCAGAAAGGAAATGATTTTACGCTGACGCCGGTCGCGGTGGACAGTAACCAGGGCATATTCCATATTGCGATCGATCGCAAAGGAAATGTGCAGGGATTTGAGGTCATAGAGCAGGATGGTCAGTCCACGCAATTTACTTTTAACCATGTTAAATTGGAGAACCCTGCTCCTTCTTTATTTACCTTCAAGGTTCCGGAAGGTGTGGAGATTGACGATCAACGCAATCAGTAACAAATTGGTGAAGAGTGAATAATTACAGTCTCGATTTTTCTGGTGACGACGATTTTCGTCCTTTGGCTGCCAGAATGCGCCCGGCTACGATTGACCAGTATATTGGTCAGTCGCATATTTTGGGAGCTGGTAAACCTTTACGTCGTTCAATTGAACAGGGGCATCTGCATTCGATGATCTTGTGGGGGCCTCCCGGTACAGGAAAGACCACATTGGCTGAGCTGGCAGCCGGCTATGCTAATGCACGGGTTGAACGCGTGTCGGCGGTGACTTCCGGTGTTAAAGATATTCGGGCCGCAATAGAGCGCGCTGCTGAAAATAAGCTGGCCGGCTTCCGCACTATTTTATTTGTTGATGAGGTGCACCGGTTTAATAAGTCGCAACAGGACGCATTCTTACCGCATATTGAAAACGGTACGGTAACGTTTATCGGGGCAACGACAGAGAACCCATCATTTGAACTGAATAACGCGTTGTTATCCCGGGCTCGTGTGTATAAATTAACCTCGCTCAGCAATGAGGATATTCTGGCAACTCTGAAACAGGCAGTGAGCGATGAAACCCGCGGACTGGGGCTGATAGCCGTCGAATTTCAGGGAGAAGTTTTAAACCGTCTCTCTGAACTGGTTAATGGTGATGCGCGGATGGCACTCAATTATCTTGAGCTGTTATATGATATGGCTGAGGAGAATGATGCCGGGGTAAAACAAATTGATTTACCGCTACTTGCAGAAGTCTCCGGTGAACGGGTTGCCCGTTTCGATAATAAGGGCGATGTCTGGTATGATTTAATCTCGGCGGTGCATAAATCAATTCGCGGTTCTAATCCGGATGGCGCACTGTACTGGGCGGCCAGAATGATTACTGCCGGATGTGATCCGCTGTATATCGCCCGTCGTTTACTGGCGATTGCTTCTGAAGATATCGGTAATGCCGATCCGAAAGCAATGCAGGTTGCGATAGCAGCATGGGACTGTTTTCTTCGTGTCGGGCCGGCCGAAGGTGACCGGGCCATTGCTCAGGCCATTGTCTATCTGGCATGCGCACCAAAAAGTAATGCCGTTTACCGGGCCTGGAATCAGGCACTACACGATGCACAGCACGGGCCGGACTATGAGGTGCCTCATCATTTACGCAACGCCCCGACCAGGCTAATGAAAGAAATGGGCTATGGTGAAGGTTACCGCTATGCTCATGATGAACCGGGCGCTTACGCGGCCGGGGAACAGTACCTCCCTCCTGAGATGACGGGAACACGTTATTATCAGCCCTCCAATCGGGGCCTTGAAATAAAAATAAATGAAAAGTTGGACTATTTGGCTAATTTAGATGCAAAAAGCCCGCAAAAGCGCTATGAAAAATAGCGGCTTTTCGTTATCTTTTACCCATTCCAATTTCAAACGCTATTGGTAACTGATATTTTTTACCGATATGCGCATTTTTTAATCAAACAGGCATAGGATTAGCAATGCTGGATTCTAAATTACTTCGTACCGAACTAGATGAAACTGCAGCAAAACTCGCACGTCGCGGTTTCACTCTTGATGTAGCAACTATTCGTCAATTAGAAGAACAACGTAAATCGATCCAAGTTGAAGTCGAAAATTTACAATCCACGCGTAATTCCATCTCCAAGCAGATCGGGCAGTTGATGTCCGCCGGCGATAAAGCGGGAGCCGAAGAAGTTAAGAAACAAATCGGTACGCTTGGCAGCGATCTTGATGCGAAAAAGGCCGAGCTGGTCGAGCTTCAGGCTCAGCTGGAAGAGTTCACATTGTCTGTGCCAAACATCCCTGATGCAGAAGTGCCGGATGGTAAAGATGAAAACGATAACGTAGAAGTGTCACGCTGGGGTGAGCCGAAAACTTACGATTTTGAAGTGAAAGATCACGTCGATCTTGGTGAAATGGCTGGTGGCCTTGATTTCGCCAGTGCAACTAAGATTACCGGTGCACGTTTTATCGTCATGAAAGGTCAGTTTGCCCGTCTGCATCGTGCTATCGCTCAGTTCATGCTGGATCTTCACACTGAACAGCACGGGTATCAGGAACTGTATGTTCCTTATCTGGTTAACTCAGACAGTCTGTTTGGAACCGGGCAGTTGCAAAAATTCGGTAAAGACCTGTTCCACACTGAACCTTTGGTTGAAAAAGTTAATGATGAAGAGCCGCGTAAACTGTCATTGATTCCAACGGCAGAAGTACCGGTGACTAACCTTGTGCGTAATGAAATTCTTGATGAAGCGGAACTGCCGCTTAAGATGACAGCGCATACGCCATGTTTCCGTTCTGAAGCGGGATCTTACGGTCGTGATACCCGTGGTCTGATCCGGATGCACCAGTTCGATAAAGTGGAACTGGTACAGATTACTAAACCGGAAGATTCGATGGCGGCGCTTGAAGAACTGACCGGTCATGCAGAAAAGGTTCTGCAATTGCTTGGTCTTCCTTACCGTAAAGTTATTCTATGTACCGGTGATATGGGCTTTGGTTCATGTAAGACTTACGATTTGGAAGTCTGGGTTCCGGCACAACAGACTTACCGTGAAATTTCATCATGTTCTAACATGTGGGATTTCCAGGCTCGTCGTATGCAGGCTCGTTTCCGCCGTAAAGGTGAGAAAAAACCAGAACTGTTACACACTCTAAACGGTTCCGGTCTGGCGGTTGGCCGTACTATGGTGGCGATTCTTGAAAACTACCAGCAAGCTGACGGACGCATTGAAATCCCTGAAGCATTACAGAAATATATGGGTGGTTTGACTCATATCGGGTAATACCGGTAGTGATGCCTTCGATGATATGCCCGGTTTGTCCGGGCATAGTTGATCTAAGAGCACGCATCATGTTCCATTTTGGTGCGTTCTGAGTAATTGCATTAATGTTAACTTGTTGAAATTAAATAAGATAATTGTTGGTCTGCTCTTTGCTTATGATGAGATGTAATCGCGATAACCTCCCAAGCAAAGATCGGCTGATTGCAACATCAAAACTGATTAAGATTGATACCAGATAATACTAACAAAGTCGTTGGCAAAAACGTCTGCTTCCATCCGGAGGCAGACGTTTTTTTATAAGCGAATAAAAAGATGCCGGATAACATAAAGGTCAATGTGCCGGGCATTGACCATAGCTGGATACATGGTAAAACTGCATCAATAATGAATTATAACCATCAGCAACGTTCGCTATAAGGCGTATCGTTTAAAGATGATAAGGGAAGGAAAATGAGCTCAATATTAGAATGTATTCGCACGGTAGGGCGTGGAGAACGCGGGCGTAAGCCACTCACTTATGAACAAGCGTATCAGGTGATGGACGAATACCTGAATCACCAGATTGGCGATGATCAAATGGCGATGTTGCTGATGCTGATTCGGGTGCAAAACGAGACTCAGCAGGAAATTGCCGGATTTGTAAAAGCATTCCAGTCTCGTGTACCGAATCTGGGCGCTGAAATTGACTGGCCGTGTTATGCGGGTAAGCGGGAAGCAGCCGGTCCTCCATGGCATCTTCTGGCAGCCAGATTGCTGGCAGATTCCGGCTATAAAATCCTATTACACGGATATGATGAACCAGGCTCCGGCCGTCTGCACGCAGAGCACTATTTATCTGCGTTGAATATCGGACGGGCAGAATCTGTTGAACTTGCCCTGCAGTTACTTGAGCGCGACAAGATCGTGTATTTGCCATTGGATGTTTTTGCTCCTCAGGCGAAAACCATGATTGGCTGGAAAGCACGCTACGGTTTACGCACACCGATTAACACGGTTGTACGGGCGCTTAATCCCGGAGGTGCAGAGATTGGTATTCGGGGAAGTTTCCATCCGGGATTCCAGCAACTGCATGCTCAGGTAGAACATGAAATAGGGTTAACCTCGCATGCGGTGTTGTCGTTTAAAGGTGTTTCAGGAGAGTCCGAATACAATCCGAAAGTGAGCCAGACCGTGTGGTTAAGTGATTCAGCAGGAGTTGAGTCATTCTACTGGGAAGAGCAGTATGATGAAGACATTGTCCTGCCTGAGCAGTGTCCGTTCGGCACCGATCCTCAGTCGTGGGTTCTGATGGCGAATACGGTTGTTGCCAGCATGGTCACGGTAATATTTGCCCGTACTAAGAGCAGGGTACAGGCAACGGAAGAAGCATTAGCAATCTGGAAGGCCTATTGCGGTTAGATCTGTGGCCTGCGGCAAAGTGAAGCAGGCACAACAGAAAGCGGCTTAACCACGACCAGCTATTTGCATGACCAGGAGTATTACCCGGCAAAAAGCGAATCGTGGTTAAGCGCATGTTTAATGGTATTGATCAGGTGAATTACATCATTTTCGGGCGAAATATAGGGCGGCATCAGATAAATCAGGCGGCCGAAAGGACGTATCCAGACGCCGTGATCGACAAAAAATTGCTGGATTTTTTCCATCGCGACAGGCTGATGAGTTTCCACAACACCGATGGCACCTAACCAGCGAACCTCTTTTACCCGTGAATGATTAGTCAGTTCAGGCAGAGTGTCGGCAAACAGATCTTCAATCGCGCGCACTTGCCGTTTCCAGTCACCCTGACGTAAGAGGTCCAAACTCGCACTGGCCACCGCACAGGCCAACGGGTTTCCCATAAATGTCGGACCGTGCATAAAGCATCCGGCTTCACCGCTACATACGGTATCGGCAACTTCTTTTGTCGTCAGTGTCGCGGCCAGAGTCATATAGCCACCGGTTAACGCTTTACCCACACACATAATATCCGGCTGGATGTCTGCATGTTCACTGGCAAACAATTTGCCGGTGCGCCCGAATCCTGTCGCAATTTCGTCGATAATTAACAGAATTCCATATTGATCACACAGCTGGCGTACGGCTTTTAAATAGTTCGGATGATAAATTCTCATCCCGCCGGCGCCCTGTACGACCGGTTCCAGTATAATTGCGGCAATATCTATATGTTGATCGGCTAACGTTGCTTTTAGTGACGTTAAATCATCTTCACACCACGGCTGATGAAAGCCGGTTAGCGGTGAGTCGGCGAACAGATGCTCCGGCAGGAAACCTTTATAAATTTTATGCATGGAGTTATCCGGATCCGTTACCGACATGGCGGCGAAGGTATCCCCGTGATATCCATGACGAAGCGTCAGAAACTTTGGTCTGTTTTCTCCGCGGGCATACCAGTATTGCAGGGCCATTTTTAAGGCGACTTCAACCGAGACGGATCCCGAATCCGCTAAAAATACCTGATGCAGATTTTGTGGTGCTAGTTCCAGTAATTTTTCACACACTTCGATGGCAGGCTGGTGAGTCAGTCCGCCGAACATGACATGCGACATTTTCTCTATTTGTCCGCGGGCTGCTTCATTTAATTGTGGATGATTGTAACCATGAATTGCGGCCCACCAAGAGGACATACCATCAATTAATTCTTCACCGGTTTCCAGGTAAATCTTATTTCCACTGGCATGGCTGACCGGGAAGCAGGGAAGGGGATTAATGGTTGAGGTATAAGGATGCCAGATGTGTTGTTTATCGAAGTTGATATTTATGCTGGTCATGATTTATTCAATTGTAAACTATGGTCTTTTTATTTGATTGACAGTGTAGCGGTTACGGGTAGACTAGCCAAGTATAAATGTGAGCAACTGTTTAAAAGGATACCCTGTGGAAATTCGTCATAACTGGACCGTAAATGAAGTCAACGCTCTGTTAGAAAAACCATTTATGGATTTGCTGTTTGAAGCTCAGTTAGTTCATCGTCAGTATCATCCGCATAACCATGTTCAGGTAAGTACGTTATTATCGATTAAGACCGGAGCCTGTCCGGAAGATTGCAAGTATTGCCCGCAAAGTGCCCACTACCGGACGGATGTGGATAAAGAACGTCTGATGGAAGTTGAACGTGTTCTCGATGCCGCTCAAAAAGCTAAGAATTCGGGTTCTACACGCTTTTGTATGGGGGCTGCGTGGAAAAATCCGAAAGAACGCGATATGCCCTATCTGAAACAGATGATTTCCGGCGTTAAAGAGCTGGGGCTGGAAACCTGTATGACGCTGGGTATGTTGACTCCGGAGCAGGCAAACGAGCTGGCTCAGGCCGGTCTGGATTACTATAACCACAACCTTGACACGTCACCGGAATATTACAGCAATATCATTACTACCCGGACCTATCAGGATCGTTTAGACACGCTATCTCATGTACGTGATGCAGGAATGAAGATCTGCTCAGGTGGTATTATTGGCATGGGCGAAAGTATTAATGATCGTGCCGGACTGCTTTGTGAATTAGCCAATTTGCCGGTTCAGCCCGAAAGTGTGCCGATTAATATGCTGGTTAAAGTAAAAGGGACTCCGCTGGAAAACTCGGAAGATGTAGAGTCATTTGATTTTATCCGTCTTATCGCCGCTGCGCGAATCATGATGCCGAAATCTGCCGTTCGCCTGTCAGCAGGCCGGGAGAAGATGAATGAACAAATGCAGGCATTGTGTTTTATGGCCGGTGCGAATTCCATATTCTACGGTTGTAAGTTGTTGACCACACCAAACCCGGCGGAAGACAGTGATATGTTACTGTTTAAAAAGTTAGGTATTAATAGTCAGCAGGTGGCTCAGAAACCTGATGAAGTTCAGGAAAATGAACTGCTGGAGCAGGTTGTTGAGCGCGTAGTGGCTCGTCCGGGCAAGGATGATTTGTTCTACGATGCCAGCCTTTAATTCCCGTATTGAAGCGGCTTTATCGGCCCGTCAGGCGCAGGGCTTAACGCGAACTCTGCGCACGATTTTATCCGGCAACCAGACCGAAGTTGAGTTCGATGGCCGCCGGTTTCTGAATTTTTCCAATAATGACTATCTTGGATTAGCCAATGATGCCGGATTGGTAAAACAGTGGCAGCAAGGTTTATCGTTATATGGCGCCGGAAGCGGCGCTTCGCCACTGGTGACCGGCTTTTGTCCGGCGCATAAAAATCTGGAACGACAACTGTGTGAATGGCTCGGATATGAACGGGCCATCATTCTGAACTCCGGATTCAGTGCCAATCAGGCTGTACTGTTTTCGCTGTTGGAGAAGGGCGATCTGCTTCTTCAGGATAAATTCAATCATGCCTCTTTGATGGAAGCCGGCATGTTGTCTGAAGCGACAATGAAGCGTTTCCGGCATAATGATGTCCGCCATCTCGCTACTCAGATTGATTCCCCGGTACCAACCCTGGTGGTGACTGAGGGTGTATTCAGTATGGATGGCGATCAGGCTCCGTTGTCTGAACTGTCCCGGATCGTGGAGTCACAGCCGAATGCTTCCTTTATGGTTGATGATGCTCACGGTATAGGTGTGCTGGGGGCTGATGGGAGTGGCAGTTGTGCTTTGGCCGGTATTCACCCGGAAATACTGGTTGTGACATTTGGTAAAGCATTTGGCATGTCTGGCGCGGCGATTATGTGCAACAGTGCAATGGGTGATTATCTGACCCAGTTTGCCCGTCATCACGTCTATTCTACCGCGATGCCTCCGGCTCAGGCCTACGCACTTTCTCATGCGGTCAGCATGATTCAGACCCAGATCTGGCGGCGGGAAAAACTTCAGGATCTTCAGGACATTTACCAAAACATGCTTGGGGATTTAAGTCATTTTGTGGCAACCAACACGCCGATTAAACCGTTTATGATTGGTGAAACGGATAAGGCGCTGCAAGCGGCTCAGTTGATGCAGAACGCAGGTATCTGGTTAACGGCGATCCGCCCACCGACAGTGCCATCGGGCACGGCAAGGTTACGAATTACCCTGACAGCATCTCACAGTCCGGAACAGGTCAAAACGTTATGTTATGGGTTAAGGCAGGTCATGGAGCAACTTGGTTAATGAATCCGTCACAACTTTCATCTGTTTCTCAGCCTGTTACCGGGTGCCGAAAACAGGCTATTGCAGAGGCATTCAGTCGTGCGGCAGCCAGTTACGACTCCCATGCCGAATTTCAGCGTCAGGTTGGTCACCAGTTATTATCTATGATGCCTTCATCACTGGAAGGGAAGCGAATTCTCGATCTGGGATGTGGCACGGGTTATTTCAGTCAGTGTCTGCTTGAACGTGGAGCATCGATAGTATGCGGCGATCTTTCGCCACAAATGCTGGAAGAAACTAAGCGCCGTTGTGGCAGCGATGGTGCAATCGAATACGCTTTATGTGACGCAGAAGATATGCCGTTTGCCGATCATAGTTTTGATTACGTATTTTCAAGCCTGGCACTTCAATGGTGTGATGATTTATCCGTTCCTTTAAAAGAAATCTATCGGGTACTGAAACCAAAGGGCTGTGCTTATTTTTCGACTTTGCTTGATGGTTCTCTGGATGAGCTGAAACAGGCCTGGCGCAAAGTTGATTCATATCAACACGTTAATCGTTTTATCCCACGGAATAAGGTAAAACTTGCGTTAGCGCAATCTGGTGCCACTGAGCATCATCTATTCTTGCAAACTATTACGTTACGGTATGCCAGTGCCTTAACTCTGATGAAAGATCTAAAAGGAATCGGGGCGACGCATGTTCAGGGACGGGGCAAGGGGTTAATCAGCAGAGACACTCTTGCTCAGGTCGAGAAAGCTTATCGTGATGTCTGTGGCATGGAAGATAATCTTCCTGCTACTTATCAAGTTTGTTTTGGGGTAATACATCGATGATAAATGCGTTTTTTATTGCTGGTACTGATACTGATGTGGGCAAGACCGTTGCGTCTAAAGCAATTATGCAAGCATTCGCTGAAAAGGGTTTTTCGACGATTGGTTATAAACCGGTGGCAGCCGGGAGCGATAAAACGGAATTTGGTTATCGGAACTCAGATGCACTTCACCTGATGAAGGTGGCGACTTGCGATCGTCCATATAAGGATGTTAATCCTTATGCACTGGCACTGGCTACCTCACCTCATATTGCCGCTAAACACGAAAATGTCGAGATTGATTTTGAGTTGTTGAGTGAAAAATTACATCAGCATCAGCAAGTTGCAGATGTGGTGCTGGTCGAAGGCGCCGGAGGATGGAGGGTTCCTGTCTCTGATACGGACTTTCTGTCCAGTTGGGCCAAACAGGAACAACTGCCGGTTGTC
>JBNKRC010000027.1:0-14514 GCA_050296215.1 Vibrio sp.
ATCATGCCATTCCAGTGCCCCTGCGGTCAGTGTGGGGACATCCAGTACCACATGCTCAGGCTCAGGAATCTCCGGGAATCCTGACTGTTTACCCGCCTGACCTTTGGCCTGATCAGAAAATATCACCGGAATCCAGTCATCCAGACTGAATTTATCGGTACGAATTACAACCTGATGTCCCTTAATCGGACTTGGTTTAAAACTGCCGTTACCCACCACCAGATTGGTCGCGGTCAATACCGGAACCGATGGAGTAATATCGATCTCAGCCTGATATTTTGCTCCGGGCAACTCAGCCCGTGCGCTAATCATTCTTTGGTTACCCGAAGCCTGTACTGTAAATTCCCCCGCCTCACCAATTTGTTTATCTAACGGGTAAGGGTAGTGGCTGGCAATGCGGGCCAGATTTCCTTTCAGGTTAACCTGGTAGGCAAATCCCACATCATTCAGCTGAATATCCACCCCCATATCCCAGGGTGCCGTTCCTTTTAGCGGATTGGTCCAGTATCGCCCGACATGCGGGCCTAGCCTGGTGACATCCCAGGTACCGCTGCTTCCGACATGTACCTGATAACCTTTCTGATTACTTTTACCGGAGAAAGCAAAGCTGGCTCTCTGATCCAGCATCATTCCTGTAAGAAACTTGGCAGAAATACGATCATTATCAAAGGTAATGTCACCCGATAGCTGAGAAATCGTCATCGGCGGAGCTTGTATCTCAACCCGGTTTTTATTGAGTTTCGCCTTACCCCATGCCCGCACCTGCTCATTTTGCAGATCAAAAGGAATGTGAAGGTTAAAGTTTGCGTTTACATTACCGTTAATCTGTACCGTCGTCAGTGCGGCACCGACCGAATCAACTAACGGAGAGGAGGTCATATAATCCCGAATCGCCATCCCGTCACCGGAGGCAGTGGCCTGAATATCAAGATGACCATGATTCACAAGCCTTGGGATCTCCCCTTTAATATACTGTGCCTTAACATCCATTAATCTGGCTGAATGTGATTCAAAATTCAGTGACTCATTCTCAAACAGTAAATCTAACTGAAGATCATCAATAGCCGGCCAGTTAGTATCAAAACTAAATTTACCTTTATCCAACGGAACATAAGCCTGAAACATCCCGGAATGACTCCGGTAAGGAAAATCATGTAAATCACCGTACCAGAGGATTTGAGCATTATCAGCCTGCCCCCCCTGCAATGCGGCAGACAGGTAATCCGTTAAGTGTTGTCCCAATGCCCGGGTAGGCAGGTAACGCCAGCTCTCGCCGGCATCACGTAAGCTTGCCTCTGCATAAATTGCAAGTCTGGGACTCTTCTGTTGTGGAAAATCTAAACGAAACTCCCCTAATGCTGACAAATGAGGCGTGCTAACCGAGATATGATCGGACCATAACGACCAGCCGGCGTCCTCCTTCTGCCACACTAAAGTCACCCGACCATCCTGAATTTCCAGCGGAGCCTGGAATACATCTCCGTATGGCAGTTGATCATCCGTTAACTGAGCATGTATAACGGCTCGTTTGCCGTTACCCGTAATATGTGCGTTAAGATGATGAACTTCCGGCAATAGTTTCCACTGACTGGTACTCAGTTCATCCACATTCGCCGAATATTGAATCGGTGAATCTTTATCTGCCGCAATACGCAAATCGCGAATCTGCCCGTCCGGATTTAACCCGGATATCCAGGCTTTTACTTCTTGGGCATCAGGTAAAATTTCACTGAAGGGAATCAAAGCACCGATATCACTTTGCGCGATATCAGCACTCCATCCCTGTTTCGACCAGCTTGCGGACACATCTAACCCGGGCCAATTTTGCTCATCGGTAGAAAGCGCGAACGAATAGGTATTGATATACCAGACTTGCTGGTTATCTTGTTGTCTGGCAGCCGATTCAATAATCCCTGAGGTAAGTGACAAATGATGCTCATTTCCCCAGCTCACCTGAGACGGCCTGAAGGAGAGGTAACCGGAAGCGGGTTCGCTATGATTCAGGTCTACCCAGGCGTCGAAACTGAGCTCTCCGCCGGTTATGCCCATATCTTTTCTCAGGTAATCACTTAACCAGGGACCCAGTTCAATTTGATTAGCCTGAAGATAAAACTGTCCCGAAAGATCGGTCAGAGAACCAAAATCCTGAAAATTCGCTCCGACATGTAACGAATTAACCCCGGTCCCGACAATACTGACCAGCCCTTCAGCACGATGGTTTTCCCCGATATTCTGCCATTTCAGTTTTTCTATCGCCAGAGTATGAACTTCACCCGTCACAGACTGGTAAACAACCTCGGAGTCAATCACCGAAAAGTAATCCAGCTGACGCAAGAAAATACGATCTAATGTACGGATCAGCGAAGCACTGTCCTGACTGTCATTCAGAGAAGGATCAGATTGTACATCATCGGATGCCAGCCTGATGGCACTGGCATCTAATCCGAGTTTATGAATGGTTAAATCGGCAACGACAAGCTGCCTGCGAATGAGTGAACGAATTAAATCAAATTCGATATCCACACTCTTCGCTTCCAGATTTAGCTGTTCGCCATCAAGTTTATGGGCCTGCAGGCCTTGCAACGAAATAGACGGGTGGGTATTTCGCCAGTATCCCTGTACATTCTCAATCGAAAAATTAGCCTGTGTCTGGTGATTCACCCAGGCTGTGATTTCATTTTGATAGCGGTTCATGTGTGGCAAAGCCACACGCAGCCCGGTTACCAGGATCGCCAATAACAACAGAAATAGGGTAATACCCCAAAGAATCACTCGTAAAAATCGATTTAGCATGTAAAAGACGCCGCCTAACCTACATCATAACAACATCAAATTGCTCTTGAACATAGAGCGGTTCAGCCTGAATACGGACTTGTTTTCCGATAAACACTTCCAGCTCAGCCAATGCATGAGACTCATCCCCCTGCAGGCTCTCGGCGACAGCGGGAGAAGCATAAACGACAAAATTATCGGCATCATAAGCGCGGTTAACCCGGGTTATTTCGCGCAATATTTCAAAACAAACCGTCTCAACCGTTTTCACCGTTCCACGACCTTCACAGGTAGGACAGGTAGAACATAATATATGTTCAATACTTTCTCTGGTTCGTTTACGTGTCATTTCAACCAGACCGAGCTGTGTAAACCCGTTGATATTGGTTTTAACCCGGTCTTTACTTAATGCGACATCAAGTGAAGTAAGTACACGCTTACGGTGTTCATCA
The DNA here is from genome assembly GCA_050296215.1 of Vibrio sp. GTDB lineage: Bacteria > Pseudomonadota > Gammaproteobacteria > Enterobacterales > Vibrionaceae > Vibrio. The sequence goes on from JBNKRC010000027.1 coordinate 3,225, forward strand.
GACGCCATATCGATAAAATCAATAATGATAATACCGCCGAGATTACGTAATCTCAGCTGACGGGCAATGGCCTGGGTTGCTTCAATATTGGTGTTAAAAATGGTCTCTTCTAAATTACGCCGCCCGACAAAAGCCCCGGTATTAATATCAATCGTTGTCATCGCTTCGGTCTGATCAATAATCAGATATCCGCCCGATTTGAGATCCACTTTTCGTTCCAGTGAGCGCTGGATTTCATTTTCGGTGTCATACATGTCAAACATCGGCTTATCACCTTCATATAACACCAGCTTTTCCGTCAGTTCAGGTACATACTCCGAAGTAAACTCTTTAAGATTTTCAAATTCCAGACGCGAGTCGATCAGGATTTTATTCAAATCGGTCCCGACAAAATCACGCAGAATGCGCTGTGACAAACCCAGTTCGCCGTAAAGTGTGGTCCGCGTTTTGTATTTCGCGCGACGCTCCATCACTTTACTCCATAAACGTTTCAGAAATACCGCATCCTGAGAGAGCTCTTTTGCGTCCGCACCTTCTGCTGCAGTACGAATGATAAAGCCGCCCAGTTCATCGCAATATTCAGAAACCACCCTTTTCAGGCGCTCGCGTTCACGCTCACTTTCAATCCGTTGTGATACGCCGACATGGCCGGCACCAGGCATAAACACAAGATAGCGGGAAGGTAAAGTTATGTCGGTGGTAAGGCGTGCGCCTTTGGTTCCAAGTGGATCTTTAACCACCTGTACAACGATATCTTGTCCCTGGCGCACCAGTTCCGAAATATCACGAACCTGAAACTGCTGCTTTTCAGTTTCGGCGACACATTCCGTATGAGGTACGATATCTGAAGCGTGTAAGAAAGCAGCTTTGTCTCAACCAATATCAACGAACGCCGCCTGCATTCCCGGCAAAACACGGCTGACCCGGCCTTTATATATATTACCGACAATGCCTCGTTTTGCTTCTCGTTCGATGTGTATTTCCTGAAGGATACCACCTTCAATCATCGCTACCCGGGTTTCACTCGGTGTAACGTTTAACAACAACTCTGCACTCATAGGCGCACCTCAATTACAAACTATAAAAATTCGTGCAGCAGTTGATCCGTTTCAAACAGGGGCAGACCAACAACTGTGTAATAACTGCCCTCAATCCGGGTAACGAATTTTCCTCCCAGCCCTTGAATCGCGTAACTTCCCGCTTTATCGCACGGTTCACCCGAATTCCAGTATTGTTCTATTTCTTCTGAACTCAAAGGTTTAAACCATACATCAGTTATGGAAACATCCGTCTTCAACGTCTCATTTTGCACAACAGTGACAGCTGTCATTACCTGATGGCAACTGTCAGATAATAAATTTAACATCCGCTTAGCATCAGAATAATCACGTGGTTTTTCCAGAATTTTTTCCTGAGCAACGACAATTGTGTCAGATCCGATAATCACGATATCGTCAGCAGAACCTCGTGACAGGCGCAGAAGATTCTGAACGGCTAATGCCTTATCCTGTGATAAACGGGCGACATACTGCTGCGCGGTTTCATTTTCCTGATGAAACTCGTCAATATCCGGTACCAGAATATCAAACGTATAACCCAACTGACTGAGTAACTCTTTTCGGCGTGGTGATGCCGATGCCAGAACGATTTTTGCCGGACTTTTCATCGTACATTCCAGTAACGACGAACCCGACGCAGCAACAGAAACATCCATGGCCAGAGTATGCAACTGATTAATCCGCCCCATAAGGAAGTCGGATTAAAGTCCACCTCTCTCAGGATAAATTCACCAAAATAGATCATGATGTCCAACATGATGGTCAGAAAGCCAATCACAATTGATTGCTGCCACAGAGCCATATTACGCAAAACTAAAAAGTTCATCGCGACCAGATAGATGACAAGAGACATCATCATGCCACGAATCCCGAGTGTTGAACCGAGAATTAAATCCCAAAGCAAGCCGAGGATTAACGCCGTCCCGACATTAACCCGGTGCGGCAATGCCAAAACCCAATAGCAGGCAATCAGCAGCACCCAGGATGGACGTAACAAATCAAGTGTTCCCGGCCAGGGCGTCGTCTGTAAAATTAATGCACAGATAAATGATAACCAAATGACGAGATGGCTTCGGAATAAACTATTCTGCACTGGTTACCTCCGGCTTATCCAGTGACTCAGACGTTGATAACAGCGCCTTATGCTGACGATCTTCATTAGGCCAGATTAATAACAGGTATCGCAAACGATCAAAATCCACCACGGGATCCGCCTCAATTATGGCAAACTCACGACGGGTATCCCGATCTACTTTGGATACTTTTGCCACCGGGTAGCCTTCTGGATAAACACCACCAAGTCCGGATGACACCAGAAAATCACCAACTTCAATATCTGTACTGCCTGGTATGTGTTCCAGCTGGATCTTATCGATACTCCCGTTACCGGAAGCAATAACCCTGATATCATTGCGCAGATTTTGCACCGGAATAGCACTGTTAGAGTCAATCAATAACAGAACCCGGCTATTATGCGCGGCAACAAAGGTAACCTGTCCGACAATGCCCTTTTCGTTGATAACCGATTGTCCTTCATATACACCATCAGTATGCCCTTTATCAATAACGACCTGATGGGTGTAGGGGGATGTATCAACGGCCATCACTTCGGTAACCACTTTCTTCTCGTCACGCACAAATGAAGAACCCAGTAATTTGCGTAATCTCAGGTTTTCTTCTTTATACTGATCAAGCAGAAGCAGATCGCTTTTAAGTTCCAGCAGTTCACGCTTCATCCGGGCATTCACGGTGATAAGTTCCTGATGTGAATTAAAACGATCATACAAACCATCAAACATGGTTCTGGGTAAATCGGCCGCATACTGAATTGGTGCCACAATGCTGTTAAGCAAATAGCGAACTTTTGAAAAAGCATTTAAACGAGTATCAGCCAGTATCAAACTGACTGATATTAGTAAGGCAAAAAAGAGACGTAATGGAAGTGAGGGGCCCTGACCAAAAATTGGCTTCATATCGTCAGCCCCCTGCCTGTTTTCCGATATCGCAGCACCACAGGTGCAGAATGAATACCATTATTCATCACTGAATAAATCGCCACCATGCATATCGATCATTTCAAGTGCTTTACCACCACCGCGCGCAACACAGGTTAATGGTTCGTCAGCAACAACTACAGGTATACCGGTTTCTTCGGTAAGCAGACGGTCAAGATCTTTTAATAAAGCACCACCGCCGGTTAACACCATACCATTTTCAGAAATATCTGAAGCGAGCTCCGGCGGACATTGTTCGAGAGCAATCATCACGGCAGAAACGATACCGGTCAATGGCTCTTGCAATGCTTCAAGAATCTCATTGGAATTCAGTGTAAAGCTGCGAGGAACCCCTTCTGCCAGATTACGGCCGCGGACTTCAATTTCACGCACGTCATCGCCCGGGTACGCCGAACCGATTTCATGTTTGATTTTCTCTGCCGTGGCTTCACCGATTAAACTGCCGTAATTACGGCGAACGTAGTTGATAATCGCTTCATCAAAACGGTCACCGCCAATACGAACCGAAGAAGAATACACAACCCCGTTTAACGAGATCACAGCAACTTCCGTTGTACCACCACCGATATCAACCACCATAGAACCGGTTGGTTCAGAAACACGCAGGCCGGCACCAATCGCCGCCGCCATAGGTTCATCAATTAAGTAGACTTCACGAGCACCGGCTCCAAGTGCTGATTCACGAATCGCACGACGTTCAACCTGAGTAGATCCGCATGGCACACAAATTAGCACGCGCGGGCTTGGTTTAAGGAAACTGTTGTCGTGAACCTGCTTAATAAATGTCTGTAACATTTTTTCGGTTACATAAAAGTCAGCAATCACACCATCTTTCATAGGACGAATAGCCGAAATATTACCAGGCGTACGTCCAAGCATTTGTTTTGCAGCATGGCCAACGGCAGCGACACTTCGGCCACCACGGCTTTTATCCTGACGAATAGCCACAACAGAAGGTTCATCAAGAACGATGCCCTGTCCTTTGACATAAATAAGAGTGTTAGCGGTACCTAAATCAATTGAAAGATCATTAGAAAACATACCACGAAGTTTTTTAAACATATTCTTCGCTCATCCTGAAAGAAATAGAAGACAAAAATTGTTCTAAATGTACCAACGCGACGACGACACAGCAAGGTATACCGACATAAACATGGAATGAAAGGCGTAATTTCTAACATATTTCTTACTCAAAAAGAAAAATGAGGCGATTTCGAAAAGAAAAAACATGTTATTTCATCTCATTAAACCAGAATAACCAACAACCTATATACCTGATTCTCAACGTAGAATGCTATGTTTTCAAATCAGCGCCTTGTCTAGAAGCCAATAAATTCTCGCTGAAAATGCATCTTGAGGTTACCTGGGGATAAATGCTTTAGCGATTTTTCCAGCGCTTACGCGGACCGAGCTTGACGGCTGAAACGGATCTTTTCTGTGGTAAAAGCAGCGATTCTTGGTCAAATAGACGCCCTTGAGCACCATTAACCCCCAGCGCTTTCAATGTTGCCAGCTCTTGCTTAGACTCAACTCCGACCGCAATAACCTGAGTTTTCGTACCGCTACATACCCCAATCAGACTTCGGATAAAAAGCTGATTTTCATGGCGCTGTTCAATCCGCTTAACCAGGCTACGGTGCAATTTTAGATAATCAACATCAAGGTCTTTAATATAGTGAGTACTAACTATTGTGCGCCCGGCTTGTCCCACTATTACCTGAGCGCCAAAGGCCGAAATCATTTTCACGACCGGCCGCATATAGTCCAGGTGCTCCACCAAATGTCCTTCTGAAAATTCAAAAGAAAACTTATTGCGATAACGGGCGGGTAGCTGCATTAACTGCTCCCTGAACCACTTCAAATAGTCCCGGTTAGCAAAAGGAGTCACATATAAGTTCAGAGACAATGGTACCGGATTCGTCATCAACCGGCAGTAGTGGAATATCTTATTAACGACAACCTTATCAAGTACCATTTCAAATCCGACCGTTTCGATGGCAGAACTAAAACGGGAAGCTTTTAAATACCGGTTACCCCCTTCCGGTATACGAACGAACAACTCGGAATGAATCAGTTTATTTGCCTCTTTTGAGTCAAACAGATAGCAATCCTGTTTAAACAGATGCAAGTTTTCCTGTGTAAATGACTGTTCAAAAAGAGCCCGCCAACGCACGTTGCCCCGTTCATCGGCCACCTGATTATTTTTCTGGAAGCGGCTCCAGGCATTTGCGCCCTGCAATTGAGCACTACGTAATGCATCTTCCGCTTCACCAATAATCCGGTTTCTTGATTCACCTTCAGCAAACATGCTTACACCAATGTGGCACCAGTTCTCTTTATCCAGAGGCCGTGGCGGATCCAAACGCTCCATCACTTTTAAACACTGAGCAACCACATTGGACACCTCTCTGGCACTTTGGTGGGGAATTAACACCGCAAAAACCCCTTCATAGTAACGAGATAAAATAACATCAGGGTAACGCTGAATAATATTGGAAATAAACTCCCCGACCTGAATCACCAATTCATCAATCACAGTACGGTCATTATCCTCTTTCGCCTGCTCCAAATCTTCAATCGAGACAAAAATAACCCCGCCCCGGACTCCGTTCTCAAGCAACAAGGACTCCAGTTTACTGTCGAAAAGCACCCGGTTGGCTGAACCGGTCAACTGATCCAGAAAAGCATGCGAGCGGATAAACGTATCAAAACGGCTACGCTCCTGACGCGCATCTTTCAGTTCCTCGATCAAGTTATCTAATGCTTCACTTGCCGTATACGGCCACTCACGTTCGTCCCCTTTCGCGTATTCTTCAACCCGTCCCGCCAGAAGCATTCGCCCCCGTTCTTCGAGCAATTCTGAGCCATATAGCTGGGCTTTCAGCCACTTAACCCCCTGGAGCAAACAAACCACAATTAAGATCACGGCAAATGTTGTAGACCACATGGCGCTAAGCGAATAAGCGAAGCCGATGTAAGGCGGAACCGCTTTAAAATGTATCGAGAGTCCCTGATTCCGCTTTAATGGAATATCGGTCTGATAGAGGCGCGCCGGCTCAACTTTGGAATTGGTATCGCGAAAACGGTAGATAACTCCGGAATCTGAGCTGAGTGTCATTTCGACAATATTTGACGCCTGCAGTAATTTCGGCATCCAGCGCTGCATCGCATAAGCAGCGTCTTCTTCATCTAACTCTTTATCCACCACCTCAACCACGCCCTGCAGATAATGATTGAGATATTCATGTCCTAGACGCTGAAAGGAAAGGGTTCCACCGATAAAAAGAATAAACATCGCACTGGTTACGATCACAGTAACAAACGCAATAAATCTTGTGCTGATCTTCAGTGTAGGCGTGTAACGCATGAATAGTGAATCCTTACATATTCAGCCATCAGAAATAATGACCAATGTTAACGTGAACCATGGAGAAGTCTAAATAAAAAACGAAAAAAGCCACGACAGTGACTCTTTGGTATGAAAAAGGCCCCGTTTATACGGAGCCTCTGTTTTAATATTAAACAAAATGCAACAGCGATTGTTTAACGCATATGTATATCTAGAACGGTATATCGTCGTCAAAGTCCATCGGTGGTTCATTATATTGAGGCGCTGATTGCTGCGGCGACTGTTGAGGTCGGCTCTGTTGTGCAGCAGGTTGTTGAGGTTTACCCCATCCGCCCTGTTGCTCAGGTGCGGATGCAGCGGGCCCGCCAGCGCGTCCGCCAAGCATTTGCATCGTGCCGTTATAACCTTGCACTACGACTTCTGTCGTGTAACGATCCTGACCGCTTTGATCCTGCCATTTACGGGTCTGAAGCTGACCTTCAATATAGACCTGAGAACCTTTCCGCAGATATTCACCAGCCACTTCAGCCAGCTTACCGAACAGCGCAACCCGGTGCCATTCGGTTTTTTCGCGTTGCTCACCTGTTGTTTTATCCCGCCATGTCTCTGACGTTGCAACAGTGATGTTAGCAACTGCGCCACCGTTTGGCATATAACGAACTTCCGGGTCACCACCAAGGTTGCCCACTAATATAACTTTGTTTACTCCACGGCTTGCCATAGATTGCTCCGTCTTTAACTCATGACTGTTTGGATTAGCTCCATAGGATACCACGCTTTAGTGTCGTCTCAACAATCATGATTGATACTTGTCTCAAACTGTTAAAACAATTCCCTTTCCGCAGCCCGCTTACGAGTCACCTCTCTTTTCTGGGTCAGACACGTGCAACTCTCACACTAATTACATGAATCTATTCGAATATGATGATGCTTTTTCGTGTCGGGTCAGTCATTAAACGGCACCCTGAAACAACACAAACCGGGAGAGATGATATAAATGAAAAAATCCAATTACAGACGCACGATTTATGCAGCCATTACCGACAACAAAACAATGGCTGAACAAACGGATGTTGTCATCGGGCAATTAAATCTTGATATTCCGGCACAACAAATTGAAGAAATGTTCGGCCAGGTATCTAAAGATAAGCACCGGATTATTTTATTTGATTATGATAATCGCAAAGCGATTACTCCATACATCTGTCAGACATCCCTGTCAGGTCAGGTAACAGAAACCGTTGTTTTTAACGTACCTCATCGTATAGATACAGAAAAGTTATTAGCACTGGGCAATCTGAAAGGCCTGTTTTATGAAGGTGACACAATAGGTGATATTGAAAAAGGGCTGAACGCCATCATTGACGGACAAAACTGGCTGCCCCGACATGTGACCAGTCAGTTGATTCACTACTATCGTCATGTGTTCCGCAATCAGACCCTGAAAGCAACCATTGAACTGACTTCACGGGAAATCCAGATTCTGCGTTCACTGCAAACCGGGGTAAGCAATGCTCAGATGGCTGAGAATCTATTTATCAGCGAATTTACGGTGAAATCCCACCTGTATCAGATATTTAAAAAAATATCGGTAAAGAACCGTTCTCAGGCAATAAGCTGGGCTAACCACAATCTTGTATCATAAGTGAGTCAGCTCGCTTTTTTTTTAAATAACAGTGAAAGAACGTAAGAATGTCACAAATAACATGATAAAGTTGAACGGATAAGTTGACTCATATGTTAAAAAAAATTAAGGCTCCCCAATGATAAAAAAATGTCTTTTCCCGGCGGCTGGCTATGGCACCCGTTTTTTACCCGCAACCAAATCGATGCCAAAAGAAATGATGCCGGTGGTGAATAAACCACTAATCGAATATGGCGTTGAAGAAGCCATTCAGGCAGGAATGAATGGTATGTGCGTGGTAACCGGCCGCGGGAAACACTCCATCATGGATCACTTCGATACCAACTACGAACTTGAACATCAAATTAAAGGTACTAACAAAGAAGAGTTGTTAGTCGATATCCGGGATATTATTGATTCCGCACATTTCACCTACACCCGCCAGCGCGAAATGAAAGGATTGGGTCACGCCATTCTGACCGGCCGCGAACTGGTCGGTGATGAACCCTTTGCCGTGGTTCTGGCAGATGACCTGTGTGTGAACGAAGAGCAGGGGGTTCTGGCGCAGATGGTTGCTCTGTTTAAACAGTTTCGTTGTTCGATTGTTGCAGTTCAGGAAGTACCTGAAGATGAAACTCATAAATATGGTGTTATCGCCGGTGAGATGATCAAAGACGATCTTTTCCGTGTTGATGATATGGTAGAGAAACCGGAACAAGGTACAGCACCAAGCAACCTGGCGATTATCGGACGCTATATCCTGACACCTGATATTTTCGATCTTATTGAACAAACCGAGCCGGGGAAAGGCGGGGAAATTCAGATCACCGACGCCCTGCTGAAACAGGCCAAAGCCGGTTGTGTTCTCGCTTATAAATTCAAAGGCCGTCGTTTTGACTGCGGTAGTGTTGAAGGATACATTGAAGCAACCAATTACTGTTTCGAAAACCTATACAAAAAGAATGAGAAAAAAGTTGAGTTAGACAAGCACTCAACCCTGAAGGACTAATCATTCTTTCACTCACCCGGTCATTCTGAAACAGTGTCGGTAGAAAACTATTGGCACTGTTTTTTTATCCAGTATATATTGAACATACCTCACACTATGTAATACTTAGACAAGTTGTCTTTCCATAAAACATAAGAGCAAAGTCGATGGATAAAATTGAAGTCAGGGGTGCCCGCACTCACAATCTTAAAAATATTAGTCTTTCACTACCCCGGGATAAACTGATTGTCATCACTGGTCTCTCAGGTTCCGGAAAATCATCGCTTGCTTTTGATACACTTTATGCTGAAGGACAACGCCGGTATGTCGAATCACTTTCCGCTTATGCCCGTCAATTCTTATCATTGATGGAAAAGCCCGATGTTGATCATATCGAAGGCTTATCCCCAGCCATTTCCATTGAACAAAAATCAACATCACACAATCCCCGCTCAACGGTCGGCACAATCACTGAAATCTATGACTACCTGCGCCTGCTTTATGCCCGGGTCGGAGAACCCCGCTGCCCGGATCATCAAGTTCCGTTAACCGCGCAAACCGTCAGTCAGATGGTTGATAAAGTGCTCGAACTGCCAGAAGGCGCCAGAATGATGCTTCTGGCCCCTATTATTAAAGAACGTAAAGGCGAGCATGTTAAGACCTTAGAAAATCTTGCGGCTCAGGGATTTATCCGCGCCAGGATCGATGGGGAAACCTGCGATCTCACCGACCCGCCAACCTTAGAGTTACATAAAAAACACACCATCGAAGTCGTCGTCGACAGGTTTAAAGTCCGTGCTGACTTGCAACAACGACTGGCCGAGTCATTTGAAACCGCACTCGAGTTATCCGGCGGCATTGTGGTCGCGGCACCAATGGAAGGTGACGGTGATGAAACCGTCTTCTCATCAAATTTTGCCTGTCCGCACTGTGGCTACAGTATGCAGGAGCTCGAACCCCGTTTGTTCTCATTCAATAATCCGGCCGGGNCCTGTCACACCTGTGACGGTTTAGGCGTACAACAATATTTTGATGCAAAACGGGTAATACAGGATAAAAGCCAGAGTCTGGCTGGCGGCGCAATTAAAGGATGGGATCAGCGTAATTTCTATTATTTCCAGATGCTGACTTCGCTGGCAGAACACTATCATTTTGATCTGGATACCCCATTTGATCGGTTACCCGGAAAAATTCAAACAGTGATCCTGCATGGTTCAGGATCCGAATCGATCGAATTTAAATACGTCAATGATCGGGGTGATATCCGGGTAAAACGCCACCCATTCGAAGGGATCCTGCATAACTTTGAGCGTCGGTATCACGAAACTGAATCGAACTCCGTACGGGAAGAACTGGCAAAATATATCTCAAATAAACCCTGCGCATCGTGCGGTGGAACTCGTTTACGTACCGAAGCCCGCAATGTGTTTATTCAGGACACCTCCCTGCCTGAAATAGTAGAACTCAGCATTGCAGATGCTCTGCAGTTTTTTGCTTCTCTGACACTGAAAGGTCAGAAAGCGCAGATTACAGAAAAAGTAATGAAAGAGATTAATGACCGGCTGCAGTTTTTAGTCAATGTTGGCTTAAATTATCTCAACTTATCGCGCAGTGCAGAAACCCTGTCCGGCGGAGAAGCGCAGCGAATCAGACTCGCCAGCCAGATTGGTGCAGGTCTGGTCGGCGTTATGTATGTGCTTGATGAACCGTCGATTGGTCTTCACCAGCGGGACAACGAACGTTTACTTCAAACCCTGACTCACTTACGTGACTTAGGGAATACCGTCATCGTAGTCGAACACGATGAAGATGCTATCCGCATAGCGGATCATATTGTGGATATTGGTCCGGGAGCCGGCGTACACGGGGGACGGATCATTGCCCAGGGGAATGTTGATGAAATTATCAACACGGAAGAATCCGTTACCGGCCAGTACCTCAGCGGAAAACGTCAAATCGCCATTCCGGAACAACGGGTAAAGCGTGATGCTAAAAAAGTGGTTGAACTGCTCGGAGCAAGCGGTAATAACCTGAAAGAAGTTAACTTATCCGTCCCTGTAGGTTTATTTACCTGTATCACCGGCGTATCCGGTTCAGGTAAATCGACCCTGATCAACGATACCTTCTTTAAGATCGCGCATACCGCACTTAATGGAGCAACAACAGCAACCCCCGCCCCTTATAAAAAGATCAAAGGACTGGAGCATTTCGATAGGGTGATCGATATTGATCAAAGCCCGATCGGTCGTACTCCCC